>JBGPWS010000135.1:0-10883 GCA_041492345.1 Pyrinomonadaceae bacterium
AGCAAATCTTTCCGCGATGCCGAGCGAGAGCAGACAAGTATCTTAGCCCCGCTCGAAAGAGCGGCGCTGCGGGGACTCGCGCGCCGCATGCCCGGCTGGGTGAATTCCGATCACCTGTCGATCCTCGGGCTCGTGGGTATGCTCGGGGCCGGTGCGTGCTATGCCGCCAGCAAGCAGAATCCGCTGATGCTGCACCTGGTGAATCTCTTCATATTTCTCAACTGGTTTGGCGATAGTTTAGACGGAACGCTGGCGCGATACAGAGATCGGCAGCGTCCGCGCTACGGGTTCTATGTGGACCACATCATAGATACATTCGGCGCGGTGTTCCTGCTTTTCGGCCTCGCGCTCTCCGGTTATATGAGCGAGCGCGTGGCCGCAGCGGTGCTGATCGTCTTTTTTATGCTGGCCATCAACTCGTATTTAGCCGCCTATGCGCTCGGAGTATTCAAGCTCTCCCAATGGAAAATGGGCCCCACAGAAATGCGTTTGCTGCTTATGATCGGCAATGTTTTCCTGATCTACCATCCGCACACACACGTCTTCCACCACCGCTATCTGCTCTACGACGTCGGCGGAGTGGTCGCGGTAATCGGGATGTTATTTATTTTGATCGTCTTGTCCATTCAGCATACGCACACACTCTACAAATTGGAGCGCCTACCTAAGCGGTGACGGCAGTGACTCCCGGATTACCGGTTAGCGGATTCGCATTCAATGATTCACTTCATAAGGTTCAACGTGGTCGGCGTGTTTGGGTTTGCTCTACAATCCGGCGCGCTTTTTGTTCTTACGCACAGCGCGCACCCCTTTGGTTATCTTGCGGCGACCGCCGCAGCAGTTGAGTTAGCGGTACTAAATAACTTTGTCTGGCATCAACGTTGGACGTGGAGAGACCGGCCTTCTGCAACAATGGGGGAAACCCTGCGCCGGCTGGCGAAGTTCAACATAACGAATGGCGCGGTTTCGATAACCGGCAATCTCGTCCTGATGAGCATTCTGGTAGGACGCCTGGGTCTGCCGATCGCAGGCGCCAACGTAGCCAGCGTTGCGGCTTGCTCAATATGCAATTTTTTTCTCGCCGATCGAGTCGCGTTTTATAAGTCCGTAGCATGACGTGGAGCCTCCCTTACGCGAGGTTTGGGTGTACGAGGGCGATGTACTGGTTAGCCCACAGCGCAAGCTGGGTAAGCGGCCCTACAGCCAATCTTGAGCCCGGAGCGGCGACCTATGCTCTACCGGCGTACAACCTGCGCAAGAATGTGACCGTTCACAGGATGTTGACTGCACGTGCGGCCAGCAACACGAGCACCGTAAGCGAAATGATCGATTGGAGCATCATCAGCAGCTTGCCCCATCGTGCCAGCACCGGTACATCAGTCGGAGAAAAGGCCGTGCTCGTGTTGAAGGCGATAAAGAGATAATCGAAAAAGTTTGGTGACCACGTGTGTTGTCCGGCTTTAACCTTAGCCTCAGGGGCCATCGTCATCTGTGGAAACAGAAAGGCTCCATCGGGATGACCGAGTCGCGAATCGCGTCCGTGCGGACCTCCCGCATCCAACCGCCAGTACCACAACGCGAACACCAGCACATTAGTCGTCCAGAGAGATGCCGCGGAGATAAGCAGCTCAGTCGGCGACTCTCTGTGTGAAGGCAAAGCGGCGATAAGCAGAACCACCGACACAATCATTCCGAGCGTGACCAGACTGGTAACAGTGAATCCCAGGATCCGGTTGAGACTATGTTTGCCGGCGCGATGCGAAATGACAGTAGGTATGAGCAGGCCGATGACGACCACCGGGAAGACCCAGCGCGGACCGACGATGAGATAAGGAGGCAACGCCAAATACAACCCGCCCACCGCCATGACGGCGATGAATGCCGGCCAGCGCGGCTCAGGGTCCCAGCGATCGTGTTCGGGGGTCATGCTTACCTCGTGCGGTGATTGCAGGGATGCTTTCTGTAACGGTCGGGCTCCCGCTTCGACCCGCCCTCGCCTTACCCACCCGCTACCGCAGGTGGTACTGACAATTACCCAGTCCCCGCCGGCATCTTCACTGCCGGCATGCCGCGGAGGATGATTCTTTGGCGACGCGCGACGCGCTTGGGATTCACCTGTGGGTTGAAGACTGTGCGTGGGTTGGGAATCATCGCCGAAAGAAACGCGGCTTCGCGAGGGTTCAGGTTCGCGGCGGGTTTGTGAAAGTAGTATTGCGACGCTGCCTCTGCGCCGTAGATGCCGTCGCCCCACTCGATCACGTTCAGATAGATTTCCAGGATGCGATGCTTCGAGAGGCTGCGCTCCATGAAGTAAGTGATGATCGCTTCCTGGCCCTTGCGCATGAACGAGCGCTCGCTTGAGAGATAGAGGTTCTTTGCGAGCTGCTGCGAGATCGTCGAGGCGCCACGCTTGAAGTCGGGCATGCTGGGCAACCACGAATCGTTCTCGCCCTCCTGCTTTGCTTCCTTCTCGGCTTCTTTCTGCGCCTGGTCATAGGCTTTCTGGATCGCTTCGTAGTCAAAGCCGTGGTGCGTGGCGAAGTTTGTGTCTTCGCCGGCCAGCACTGCGCGCTGAAGCTGAGGCGAAATCTTTTCCAGCGGCATCCAGATTTGCACGCGCTTTGGCTCAGCGCCATTGGCGCGAGCTTCGCGATTGCGCACTTCGATCATTGACGTCGTTGCCGGATTCTGGTCGCGCAGCGCCGAGACGCGGGGCAGCGTCGCAGCTTCAAAAGTGAGTCCGCCCAGCGCGATGCCGCTGATTGCGTAGAGCGTGTATCTGATTCCTCGCCACATAGGCCAATGTTAAGGTCTCAAGTCTCAAGTCTCAAGTAGTATCCACAGATTACGCAGATTTCACAGTTAAGTTAAGACAGAAATCGGCCACAGAGGCACAGAGTCACAGAGAAAAGACAGATCAGGATTGATCAGAAGGGCCAATCGATCTGACCTCCCTTTGACTTAATCTTTCTCTGTGTCTCCGTGTCTATAACCAGGGTTTTTCAGCAGCCTGCCTCTTACCGTCGAACTTGATCTGTGAAATCTGCGTAATCTGTGGACCACGTATTGAAAGATCCCCGCTTTTCGTCGTTTTCTTCAATCATTGAGTGAAAAGCCTGTCTCCGGTTGGATGAACGGAGCGGCTTTAACTAAAGATCGGAGCAAAGATGACCTTACGAGCGATAGTGTCATTTCTGGCGGTTTTCTTTCTAATGGCTTTTGCCGGCTCGCTGTATGCGCAAACGCCTGAACAGCCGCGCCCGCGCCCGGTGCTGCGCTCAGGCGGCACGTATTCGAGCAATCAAAGCGAGTCGCAAAGCACGCCTAACAGAGAGTCAAGCGAAGTTGACGCAGGGGATGTCGTTCGGGTCAGTACCAGCTTGATTACGGTTCCGGCGGTGGTCATGGATCGCAACGGGCGATACATCCCCAATCTCAAGAAAGAAGACTTTCGGATTTATGAAGACGGAGTCGAACAGAGTGTCGCCTATTTCGCTTCGGTCGAAAGACCTTTCACCGTAGCGTTGATGCTGGACGTCAGCGGTTCGACGCAGTCGCAACTCGCGCAAATTCGCGAAGCAGCGAACACCCTTGTAAGCCGATTGCGATCCAACGATCGGCTGATGGCGATCACCTTTGACGGACAGATCCATGTCTTGACTGAGGCCGCCGACGTCAGCGCGGTTCGTAGCTCCAAGCTTCACATTCCGTCCGTCACTGACGGCACAGTGCTTTACGACGCAGTTGATTTTGCGTTGAAGCGGATGGCCCAGATTCCCGGACGAAAAGCGATCGTGCTGATGACCGACGGCGTCGATCAAAACAGCACTGCTTCGCTCAAAAGCACCCTGAATGAGATAGCCGAGCAGGACGTGCTGGTTTACACCGTGCAGTACAACACGCTGCCGCAACTGCCTCAGCGTCTCAGCCAAATCAAGAATGAGAAGGCGCGGCGCAAGGTTCAGGAAAGACTGATGAAGGGCTATGCGGTCAGCGAGCCTTACCTACGCGCTCTGGCTGAGAAAACCGGCGGCCGTTTCTATCGCGCCGACGATCTTAGCGACGTGGGTCCCGCCTTTGAAGCGATTACGTCGGAACTCGGCGTGCAGTACAGCCTGGGCTATTATCCGAAGGTAAACTCAGGCGCCGGCGCCGAACGCGGGATCAAAGTCCGTGTGCGCTATCCCAACCTGGTCGTTCGCGCTCGCGACAGTTACACCACCAGTCCGGCCATTGCCCGGCAAAACGGCGGCAACTAATTGGCAGTGCGGTTTTCTCGCACCCGAGCACGAAAAGCTCGAGCGGCTTTTCGCCCGCCTTCCGCAAGTCCCAGGACTATGAATTTGGTGAGGACCCTGGAATCCAAAAACGAAAAGGCCCGGCTGGTCGATACTTCAGCATACGAGTCTCCTGTAAGCACTCTTTTTGCGGCAGTGATTCAGCTTTGATGTGTCAGTGCCGGTCTTTGCATATGGGGGCAGATGGGCGTCCTGATGATGCACGCGGGCCGACTCACCGCCGGCGCTGCCGAGGATCAAGATACTCACGCAGCCCATCACCGACAAAATTGAATGCCAGCACGGTCAGGGCAATGGCCAGACCCGGGAAGATCAGAGCGTGCGGCGCCGCCTGAAGCGTTGAGAGATCGCGTGCTTCTTCGATCATTACACCCCAGGACGGCGCTGGCGGCGGTACGCCAAGTCCGAGAAACGAAAGCGACGCTTCCGAAAGCACCGCGCCCGCCATTCCCAAACTTGCTTGCACGATCAGCGGTTGGATCGCGTTGGGCAGGATGTGCACGAAGAGAATCCTAAGATCGCCGGCGCCCAGCGCGCGGGCGGCCTGCACGAAATCATACTCCCGTACTTTCAAGACCTGGGCGCGAATCAATCGCGCGTATCCGACCCAGCCGATAATGCAAAGCGCAAAGATCAGTTTGTTCAGGCCCGCGCCGAGGAAAGCCACCAGGGCAATTGCCAAAAGCAATCCCGGAAATGCCAGGAACACGTTGAAGAGATAGCCGGATAAGAAACGATCTACCCAGCCGCTGTAATAACCGGCGACGGCGCCGATGCTGGTTCCCACCAGGGCCGATACGAAGACGACAACTATGCCCACCTCGAGCGAGATGCGGGCGCCAAAGACTACGCGCGAAAAAATATCGCGCCCGGTTGAGTCGGTGCCAAACCAATGCGCCGCCGAAGGTCCGATGTAACGCATGGAAAGATTCGTCGCGCCCACGTCGTGCGTCGCAATCCACGGTGCAAAGATCGCCACGAGGACAAAGACGACGACGATGGCGATACCGATGATGCTCAAACGACTCATTTGAATTTAGTTCTTAGTACTTTGAACTAACTTTTCAAGTCTCTACTAAACGCCAAAGTACAAAGCACCGAGAATCACGCAACTCTTATCCTCGGATCCAACCAACGATACATCATGTCCGTAAGCGTGTTCGCGATGATGTAAGTAGTACTGATCGCGAGCACGCAACCCTGAACCACACTATAATCGCGTTTGCCGATGCCGTCTTCGACCAGCAGCAAGCCCAGGCCCGGCCAGCCGAAGATCTTCTCAGTGATGATCGCCCCGGCCAGAAGCACGCCCAACTGCAGGCCGAGCACAGTAACCACCGGAATCAGCCCGTTCTTCAGCACGTGTTTGTAAACAACTGTTCTCTCGCTCAATCCTTTCGCGCGCGCCGTGCGCACATAGCTTTCATTCAGTTCTTCAATCACCGACGAGCGCACCATGCGCGTCAGGATAGCCGAAAGCGCCGCACCCAGCGTGAATGCCGGCAGAATGATGTCGTTCCAATCAAACCGTCCCGAAGGAGACAGCCAGCCCAACTTCACAGCAAACAGGTAAACCAGCATCGGACCAATGACGAAGCTGGGCAAGCTGATTCCTACCAGGGCGATGACAGATAGGACGTTATCGGTCCACGTGCCGCGGTTCTTTCCAGCAATCACACCCAGAGGGATGGCTATGCTCACCGCGATTAGCATGGCGGCGATCGCAAGTTCGATCGTCGCGGGATATCGTTCGAGAATTAGATCGATGACGGGCCGGTCGGTGCGAAACGAGCTGCCCAGGTCGCCGTGGAGAATCCCGATCCAGTAGTCGGTATAGCGATTGTCGTGACCATACCAGCGAAAATGACGCTGGCTATTGGCGTCGCGTGGAAAGCCGAAAAAAAACGGCGGACGATCCAGTCCATGCCTGGCCCTGAACTGCGCCAACTGTTCGGCCGTTGCCTGGTCACCCAGAACGGCTGCTGCCGGGTCGCCCGGCACCAACTCGATCAGAATGGTCACCAGTGAAACCACTGTCCACACTACCAGGATCAGAAAACCGGCGCGGCGTAAGAATCCAAGCAGTTTACGTTTCATCTCCGGGATGCGTATGAACTTTGTGATGGAGACCGAGCGCGGATGATATCAGATTGGCAGGAAGCGCGGCTATTTGCAGCGAGGAATGCAGCAGAGCACAAAAAAACGTAGCCGCGCGGGGACTCGCTGTTTTCGGATTAGGCGTGGCGCCGACAACCGCGCCTCATCAGTTAAGCGAGTCCCGCGGACTACGCTGTTTGGCAGCTGCCCGAAGGCCGCAACCAATCTTGATTGTCCGACAAACTTGAAGTTTGTCGGGCAACTGCTACGAACGCCGGCCGGTGTGCAGGGCCGCTATACCACCAGTCAAATTCTGAAAAGTCACATCGGCAAAACCGGCCACAATCATCATCGCCGAGAGCGTTTCCTGATCGGGAAAACGAGACACGGAATCAGGAAGATACTCGTAAGCACTGCGCGACCCGCTGAGCATTCCGCCGATTCGTGGCAATACCCGCGTGCAATATGCCGCTGCCAGCGAACGAAAGCCCGGCACGACGGGCTTCGAAAATTCTAAAATCGCTGCCCAGCCGTTTGGCTTCAGGACTCGCCGCAGTTCACTCAGACCGCGCTCGACGCTGGAAAGATTTCGCAAGCCAAAGCCGATCGTGACTGCGTCAAACGCGGCGTCGCCAAAAGGAAGTTGCAAAGCGTCCCCCTCGACAAAGAAAATCCGCGGTTGCTTTCGCGCCGCACGTTCAAGCATGGGCCGGCAAAAATCAACGCCAATAACACGCGCACCGAGGTTTTCAAATAACGCAATACTCAAGTCGCCGGTGCCGCAGGCGACGTCCAGAACCTGCGCGTCGGGCGACAGCAGCGGTCGTAGCTTTTCGACTAACTTTCGCCGCCACCGTCTATCGATATTCACCGACAGCAGGTGATTCAGCAGATCGTATCGCGGCGAAATTCGCGCGAACATGTCGCGCACGCGCCGAGCGTGGTCTGCTGCTGAGTTCTTCTCGACGGGATCAGTTAAGCCCATAACGGTAGGGGAATGGTTGCAGGCCGCTTGCGATAGGTTTGTGAATCTATCAGGGCTTCTTTGGCATGGCAGGATCGACTGCGGTTTTCACGTTAGGCTTGGCGCCCCGCACTTCGACGATCCCACCAAAGCTCGACTTAAGTTGCACGGCGTCTCCAACTACAACCGTAGCCGTCGCAGCGTCTTTGAAAAGTCTGCCCGCGACGCGCTGGATGTCCATGCTCGTCAGACCTCGGAGCCAGTTGACTTGAACATTCAACGGCGACAACTTGAATGTATCAAAATCCAGCCACATATCCGCGGTGGATTCGGGCTGAGAAGTTCGCCGCGACATTTCCGTAAGCATTGCACTGCGCGCGCTCTCCAACTCGGCGGCCGTTGGTCCAGCTTGCACCAGCGATTGAATAATCTGTTGAGCGGCAGAGATCGCTTTCGATGCTGCTTCGGTCGGGCCCGAGGCCCCCAGCACGAACGAACCCGGTAACGCATGCGCATCATGGCGCACGAAAGCTGCGGAAAGATCCGGCGATGCCGCGTGCCAGCGGTCGCGAATAATTTGAGCCAGCAGCGAGGCTGCGGCTGCGTCACGATCCGATCGGGCCAATCCGCGCACGGCCAGGCGAATTTCGGCCTTCTTCAAATCGGGTTGATTGACTAAGAGAACGCGAGCGTCCGGCGCGGCTGGTTGCCGGAAGGTTGCCGGGACAACCCGATCACCTTTTTGCCAGGGACCGAGCAATTGACGCAAGGTGCGGCGAAGACGTGTCTGATCAACCCCGCCGATTACGACGAGCGTTGCGTTATCAGCATTTAGAAAACGCTCCCGAGCGTATAAGAGATCGCCGCGGTCGATTTTCGAAACACTTTCAACGGTCCCCATCGCCGGGCGTCCATAGGGAAAGTTGCCGAAAAGACGCGCGGCAATTTCCTGATCGGCAATTTCGGCCGTCGCAGCCGGCCTGTCCGAAAGCTGCTTGAGCCTGGCTTCACGAGCCTTGATTATGTTCTCGGGCGTCAATTGGGTATTCACGAGAGCATCCCGCAAGAACTCCACCATGCGTTCCAACTCGCTCGTCTTTCCTGAAATCGTCACATCGATTCCGTCGTAGCTGGTCGACACGTCGAGCTTTCCGCCCAGTTCTTCCGTCACATATTCGCGAGTCGTGGGATCGGGGAACAAAACGTCACCCAGCAGGCTCATAGTTCCGCCCTTGCCCGCAAAATCGAAAGCCGCGCCACTATGGACACGCAATTTTATGAGCACGTTCGGATCGCCCGGGCGCTGAGAGAAGAGCACTGTTAAGCCGTTTAGAAGGTGTTCCGGAACCGGCTCGGGATACGCTTGAGCGCCGGCCCGCGTAGAAATAAGCGTAACCAGCAACAGGCAAATCGAGTAGTAAAAATAAGGGTGGCGGGTAATTCGATTAGTCATGTAGACCGTGTTTCGGATCCCTTGCAGGCCCGCGCGGCTCGGCGTTTGAAATGCACTAAAGACAGCACCGACTGGAAAGCCTTTTTGGGATGCGGCGAAAAAGAGTTTAGATGCCGGGCAGAAACCCGTCAACCTGACGGTGATTAAAGGCATCAAAGCCCCGTGCCAGTGCGAACGATCTGGACGCTTCAGGGTGCTCAAACGGGACGAAACGATAGTATAATTGGCCCGTGCTGAATAAACTTGGCCGGCCCCGAGATAATTTCCGTAACTTTTTGGCGATTGGCAGTAATAAACAGTAGGAAGCTAGTTCCTACAGGATCGAGCGCTTTGATTGGCAGACCATGCGACAGACGAACTGCTGCTCGAACAGGCAGCGAACGGAAATACAGCAGCCTTTCAGATCCTGTATGAACGCTACCGTGATCCAATCTTCCGATTCGCCTATCGGCTGTTGGGATCGGTCGAGGCCGCGGAAGACGTTGCCCATGATTGCTTCCTGAGCTTGATAAAAGAGCCGGGCCGGTTTGATGCTACGAGAGCGTCGCTGCGGACTTATCTTTATGCGGCGGCGCGGAATCAGGCGGCGAAACGGTACCAAAGCTTCGGTCGCGAGACGGCGATCGATGAGCTTGCGGACGAGCCACGCAGCGCGGATCGGCAGGGACCGATGGCGCTGGTGCTCGATGATGAACTGGCAGGCGAGGTGGCGCAGGCCATAGCGAGTTTGCCCCCGCTGCAACGTGAGGCCCTGGTTCTTTTTGAATACGAGGACCTTTCGCTGGCTGAGATCGCAGCGGTTGTCGGAGCGGATTCGGGAACGGTGAAAGGGCGGTTGTTTCGGGCCCGCGAAAAGCTGAGAGCAAGGCTCGATCGATATTTCCGGATCGGTCATGAAACTGCTACAGTTAAGCGGGCGTGAGTGAGGCAGGTATCGCGCCTGCATGAGACCGAAGTTTTTCGAAATGAGTGATTTTGATTCAAAGTTCATGCAGGACGACGAACTGCGTAGTCTGCTTCGACAGTGGAGCGTTCCCGATGCTCCCGGTTCTTTGGACCAGCGCGTCGCGGCTGCTTATCAAC
The DNA here is from genome assembly GCA_041492345.1 of Pyrinomonadaceae bacterium. GTDB lineage: Bacteria > Acidobacteriota > Blastocatellia > Pyrinomonadales > Pyrinomonadaceae > UBA11740. Next base: position 9,896 of record JBGPWS010000135.1, read on the forward strand.
AGAGAATAGGCAGCCTGGCCCCGCTTTCGAATTCAGCACTTAATCCCCAGAGGGACAACGAGGTAGTAAAGATGAAATTCTGTGATACGTGCCAGGAAGAGTTTGCCGACAGATTCAGTTTCTGTCCGGTTGATGGAACGCCGCTCAGTGCAGTGCCGGCCACTACGGTTAACGCCCGCGCGTCCGAGATCGAAGCTTCATATCCAGTGTCGGATACGGCAACCTTCCAGGGCGCGACGGCTGCGCCCTTCGAGGCCCCGGCTGCGGCGACATCCGGTCAAGCGGCGATGAGCCCCAAGGCGGGCCTTATCGGTGAGTACCATCTTACGATTCTTGAAGACGCCGGCCTGGCCTCTCGCCTCGTGAGTGAGTTGGGTGGAGTGGCCCACAACTATCAACTGACCTGGCCCGAGTTCAAACGGGATCCGTTCGGTTTCGTCAAGCGTTCGTTTCAGGGCTATGGACAGATGGCTGGCCGCTTTTTCGCAAGGCGGGACGCGGTTATCGGGGTCCTAATTTCGCTGGTCGCGATGGGCGCGCTGGTCGGCATGCTTATGTTGCTCGATCGCACGTCGGCTGGCGGTTCGCGCATTGGCCTGATTGTATTCGCGCTGGGGGCATTTGCGGCGCTGATTGCGATCTTTGCGACCTGGCTGGGTCGCGACAGTGGTGCGGCCGTGATGGGAGCGCGACCGTCAGACTCTCGAAATGTGCTGTCGGGTATTGTCGCTGCATTCGTGATCGTCTTTGGCATCGCCGGTGGTTACATGGTCTGGGCGTTTTTTCATCAGAAGGCACTGGCCCAGGCACAGGCGGATGACGAACAGTTGGAATTGACCCAGATGATTACCGACATTCCCAACGAGCAGCCTACGCCTGATGAAGGCACTGCCGGAATGGCCAAAGGCAATGGCGGTGGCAGCAAGCCCAAACAGGAGAAAGCCGGCGGCGGCGGCGGCGGCGGCCGAGAAGAACAGACCGATGCTTC
>JBGPWS010000053.1:0-16991 GCA_041492345.1 Pyrinomonadaceae bacterium
ATCTGCTGATGTGCCGCAACGATCAGGTCCCTGCTCGGCTTCGCGGTCAAGTAGCTGATAATCGTCGTCTCAATGTAAACCGATGAGGCCACGAGTTAAGTATAGCAAAGGCGCAATCTTAACTTGTCCTTTGCTTTCGATGTTGTTCATAATCGCCGCGCGCGGCCAACTCAACCGTTGCCGAGCAGGTTGGCCCGCGTGACAGCCGGATCGTCCGCAGTGCTGCTTCGAAATATGGACTACGACGCAACTGACATCGCCTCTGCCTATGACCGTGGTCGCGATCATGGTCCTGAGTTTCTCGATCTTTGGATGAACGTGATCGAGTCACACGTGAAAGATCAGCGCATCAAAACTATCCTGGACCTGGGTTGCGGCACGGGACGCTTTTCCGAAGCTCTCGCGATGCGTTTTGATGCGGACGTGATCGGTATTGACCCTTCGAAGAAGATGTTGGAACAGGCACGAAGCAAACCGTCGTGTGGCAGGATTCGATACGAGCTCGGTCGTGGCGAATCGATTCCCCTCCCGGACAATTCGGTTGACCTGGTTTTCATGTCGATGATTTTCCATCACTTCGATAATCCCAAGCTCGCTCGCGGCGCGCGAATGTCGCCGAGTGTTTCGTGACGATCGTGATGATAGTGACGGGGCCACAGCTTTCCTGCGCACCGGTACTCGTGAACGCATTTCGTCGTATCCTTACGTTGATTTCTTTCCGGAAAGCCGGCCCATTCTTGAAGAGTGTCTTCCCACAAACACGTGCGTGCGTGAGGTTTTTGAGGCGGCCGGATTTCGCATGGTAACCCTGGAGGTCGTTACTCAGGAGATTGCGCAGAGTTACGCGGCTTACGCAGAAAAACTGGCAGCGGGAGCGGACTCAGTCCTGGCTAGTTTGAGTCGCCGCGACTTTGACGCTGGGATGAGGGCGTTGCGGGCCCACGCAGCGCACAGCGATGGTGCAGCCGTCTTCGAGTCAATTGACGTTTTCGTTTTTCGAACCGGTTAACTCTGACGTTGGATCGCTTCCGGCTAAGGCTAGCCGCGAAGCGGCGGAAGATCTGTAGCCCACGGCGTCAGCCGTGGGTCAGCGATCCTCAGATTCACCACAGCCCCGTTAGGGACGTAACTAGATCATCATGATGACGATTGATGTTTCGCCCCGCTGGGGCAAGGTTTCGGATTGCTGTTCTCTTTCCCACAGCTTGCGCTGTGGGCTACAGATATATCGTCGGCTTCGCCGACTGGTAGACGTTTCAATTCGATCGGGAACCACGGCGAGTGGCATTATCGCAGCGCGATCACGTCGTTGGACCGAAGCGCCGATTGCGCGTTCTTTAACTTGATTGTTGAATTGAAGGTTGTTCACAATAGCCGCGCTCCCGGTCAACTGACGTTAGGCCGCTCGCGAGGCGTGGGGTAGACTCCCACGGCACCGACAACCAATGAAGGAGGAGAAGAGTGATGGCTAAGATGGAACGCAAGACCTTCGACACCCCCGAGGAAACACGGACGGTCGACAAAGGCAAGATCGACGTCGTCAAGCTCGGCGACGTGACGGCGATGCGCGCGCGCTTCGAACCGGGCTGGCGGTGGTCCGAATGTGTCAAGCCAGTTGTGGGAACCGACAGCTGCGAGGTCGCGCACCTGATGCACGTGGTCTCAGGGCGTATGGGTGTCCGAATGGGTGACGGCACCGAAGTCGAGTTCGGGCCTGGAGACGTTGGGATAATCCCTCCTGGACATGATGCCTGGATCATCGGGCAAGAGCCTTTCGTAGGCATTGATTTCCAGGGTGGGGCAGTCTACGCCAAGCCCCAGAATTGAGCAGGAGGCGAGTCTGTAAAGGGACAAAGGCCTGAATCGGAAGCGCAGGGCAACGGTCGCGTGGTTGGCTTCGGCAAGAAGGCGGCTTAACAACGGGATGCACCGGACGCCACACAGATGAGTTGGCCGGTGCCGCTGTGCGGCGCCGGTGATCCCGGGCGTTCGATGGCTTCCGGTTAAGGCTAGCCGCGGAGCGGCGGAAGGACTGTAGCCCACGGCGTCAGGTCAGCGGTCATACGATTCACATAGCCCCGCTAAGGGCGTAACTAGAGCATTAATGACGATTGATGTTTCGCCCGCTGGGGCAAGGTTTCGGATTGCTATGCTCTTTCCCATTTGCGCTGTGGGCTAGAGATATATCGTCGGCTCCGCCGACTGGTAGACGTTTCAATTCGATCGGGAATCGCAGCGAGTGCCATTATCGCGGCGCGATCCAACACTTCGTTGGATCGGCGTGCGGAAAGCTCACTCTTTCACTTGTTCTATGACTTCGATGTTGTTCATAATCGCCGCGCCTGGTTAACGCTGACGCGATCTCGCTTTACAAGCCCGCGAATGCGGGCGGCATAAATCATAACTGGCGGCAATCCTTCTCCGGTAGAGCGCTATCTACCTTTTTCTTGTGTCGCCCCTCCGGGGCTTCGTCATCATTCTTGCTTCCTTACCCACAGCTTACGCTGTGGGCTATTGATATGCCGTCGGCTCCGCCGACTGCTTGTCGCTGATCTTTCAGGTCATCGAATCAGCCACGAGTGCTACAATTCAGCGACCGAGATATTAACTAAACCGAATTCGATGGAGAGCCTATCCATGCCCACAATTCCCCGAATGATCGTGCGCACATCGGCAGCGGCTTCAATTGTTGCGATTGTTGGTTTGTTGTTGCTCGTGCCGGTTATTACGGCACAACAGTATGACACCACCTATTCCGGCTTGCGCTGGAGGATGATCGGCCCATTTCGTGGTGGGCGAGTCAATGCTGTCAGTGGCGTCATCGGACAATCCGACACTTTTTATTTTGGTTCGGTGGGCGGCGGCCTGTGGAAATCGAACAACGCTGGCCGGACCTGGACGCCGGTGTTTGATTCGCAGCCGGCTGCTTCGATTGGCGCTATTGGCATAGCGCCTTCAAGTCCCGGCACCGTCTATGTCGGCACGGGCGAGCCGGACATGCGCGATTCGATTGCCTTCGGCAACGGCATCTACAAATCCGCGGACGCCGGCAAGACCTGGACGCATCTCAGCCTTGAGAACACGAGACAGATTGGCCGCATCATCGTCGATCCGAAAAACCCAAACGTCGTTTTCGTAGCGGCGTTGGGTCATGCCTACGGGCCGAATCCGGATCGCGGCGTCTATCGCTCGCGCGATGGTGGAACGACCTGGCAGAAAGTCCTGTTCAAGAATGACGAGGTCGGCGCGATCGATCTCGCTTTCGATCCCACCAACTCACAAATCGTTTATGCGACCTTGTGGAATGTGCGCCGTCCACCATGGTTCATTTACGCGCCGGCGAATGGGCCGGGCGGCGGCATCTTCAAATCGACTGACGGCGGCACGACGTGGAAGGAAATCTCTGAAGGAATTCCCGCCGAGAATCGCGGTCACATCGGGATCGCGGTGGCGCCGGCGAATCGCAATCGCGTGTACGCCATCGTCGATGCAAAAGAAGGCGGCCTCTTTGTTTCTAATGACGCCGGCACGACGTGGACAAGGACCTCAAACGACAAGCGCATCTGGGACCGCGGCTGGTACTTCGAAAAAGTCACCGTCGATCCGAAAAACCCGGACACGGTTTACGTCATGAATACGTCCGTCTATCGATCTACGGACGCCGGTAAGACCTGGACAGCGATCAAAGGCGCGCCCGGCGGCGATGATTATCATCAGCTTTGGATTAACCCTGACGATCCCAAACGAATGATCGTGGGCAGCGATCAGGGCGGGATTGTCACCGTGGACGGCGCCTTGACCTGGAGTTCCTGGTACAACCAACCCACGGCGCAGATCTATCACGTCGCTCCTGATTATCGCTTCCCTTACTGGGTGACCGGCGCGCAACAAGACAGCGGCGCCGTCGGCACGCCTTCGCGCAGCCGGCATTCAGAAATTTCAAATCGCGATTGGGAAGGATTGTGCTCCGGTGGTGAATCAGGCTACACGGCGCCCGATCCCCTGCATCCGGAGATTCTTTTCGGCGGCACTGTTTCGCGGTGCAACGTTCTGACGGGCGAGACAAAGAACGTCTCGCCTGAACGCGGCGGGGCGCCGGGACAGTTCCGTCACGCCTGGACTCAGCCGCTGGTGTTCTCTCAAGCTGATCCGCACGCGCTCTACTACGCCAATCAGTTCCTCTACAAGACGACGAACGGGGGCGAGAGCTGGACACAGATTGGTCAGGACTTGACTCGCGAAGATCCCGGCGCGCCGCCAAACCTGAACGAGGGAGCCATCGCCGACGCGCCTACCGAGAAACGGCGTGGTGTCATTTACACGATTGCGCCTTCGCCTTTGCGCGCTTCAATGATTTGGATTGGCACGGACGACGGCCTGATCCAGGGAACGAATGACAATGGCAAGACCTGGAAGAACGTGACGCCGCCCGCGATGACTTCGTGGAGCAAGGTCGTGATGATCGAGGCGTCGCATTTTGATGTCGACGAAGCTTACGCGGCAGTCGAGCGGCACCAACTGGAAGACTACGAGCCGCACATCTATCGCACGCGCGACGCCGGCAAAACCTGGACCGAGATTACGAACGGATTACCGGGCGGGTCCTACCTGCAAACAGTAAAAGAAGATCGGCAGCGACGCGGGCTGTTATTCGCAGGCACTGAGCGCGCGGTTTTTGTTTCCTTCGACGACGGCGATCATTGGCAGTCGCTGCAACTAAACCTGCCGGCAGCATCGATGCGCGATCTCGCTATTCACGGCGACGACTTGATCGTGGCGACACACGGTCGCGGCTTCTGGGTCCTGGACAATATCACCGCGCTCCGTCAGATCAATAATGAAGGCGCGAACTCTGCCGCATTTCTGTTTCGCCCAGCTGATGCCATCAACCTGATGCCGGGCAGCGATAACGGCACGCCTATGCCGCGCGATGAACCGCTCGCCGAGAACCCTCCTTACGGCGCGATGATTGATTACTATTTAAAAGCGAACGCTTCGGGACCAGTCACGCTCGAGATTCTCGATCCTTCGGGAGAGATGATTCGTCGTTACGCCAATGATGACAAGTACCCGGTCACAAACCCTGACACACTCAGCCTTCCCGCGTCCTGGGTGCGGGTTCAGGAACCGCTTTCTGCTGCGGCCGGCATGCATCGATGGATTTGGGATCTGCGACCGACGCCGCCCCCGCGACCTACCGGTGGTGGCGGTGGTGGCGGAGGCGGTGGTGGCGGTTTCGGCGGCCGTGGAGTCGCTACGGTTCTGCCGGGAACATACACGGTGAAGTTAACCGTCGGTGGGAAGAGCTATACACAGCCATTGATTGTGAAAATGGATCCACGCGCGAAGTAGCCTGGAGAAACTCTCTTGCAATTCAGTTTCATGGTCGGAGTCCAAGAGCAACATCAGATCGACTTTTCTTTCGATCAGGTGATCGGCAACCTTGAGATTCGCGTCGACGGAGAGCGGCTGGTCAAAGACTTTCGCATGCTCTCACTGAAGCTGACCAAACGATATGAGTTTACCGTCGGGTCGCAGGAACAACATCACATTGCCATCGAGAAGAAAAGAAAATTATTTCTCGCGGGATTTCGGCCGCAGCAATACCGAGTGTTCATAGACGGCCAACTGGTTCAGACACACGAAGGCTAGAAACTGTTTGCGCCTACGCAGATGAAGTTGAGCGAGGAGGGCAGTACCGAGAGCGGTAGCGACCGGGTTATTATCCCGGCAAAATCGACCGGCGCGTGGATTGAGACCCGGTCGCTACCGCTCCCGGTACTGACTGCCTCTGGACGCTAGTGGGCAGTTGTGGGATAGTTCCGGGAAACGGTTCGCGATAGTACTTGAAAGATTGAATGTAGGAGAGTTAACAAATGCTAAGCCCTAAAATCCTTTTGGTCAGTTTCTTCTCGTTGGCGCTGCTATTTCAAAGCGGAACCGGCTACAAAGTCGTGAATCGCTATCCGATTGGGGGCGTCGGTGGTTTTGACTACGTAACCATCGACAGCTCGGCACGGCGCATTTACGTTTCACACGCGACTCAGGTTGAGGTGCTGGACGCAGACAGCGGAAAAATCGTAGGCACAATCCCGGATACACCCGGTGTGCATGGGGCCGCGATCGCCTCGGCTTTCAAGCATGGCTTCACCAGTAATGGTCGCGAGAATAAGGTGTCGATGTTTGACTCGACAACCCTGGCGCTCATCAAGAAGATCGACGTCGGTAAAGGGCCGGACGGCATTTACTATGATCCGAAGACCAAGCGCGTGTTCACCAACAACCACGGCACGCACGACATCACGGCGATCGATGCCGCGACCGGCGATGTTGTCGGCACCGTGCAAGCGAAAGGCGACGGCGAACAAGCAATCATCGGCGCGGATGGCCTTATTTATGTCAACATCGAGGACACCGCCGAGGTAGTCGCGTTTGAGCCAAAGTCACTGGAAGTCAAAAAGCGCTTTCCCATTGGCGTGGCGAAGACCCCGACCGGGCTCGCTTATGATGCTAAGACGAACCGCTTGTTTATCGGTTGCCGCACTGAGCCGAAGATGGTTGTGATGGATGCTTCCTCTGGAAAAGTAATTACCAGCTTTCCGATCGGTAGGGGCGTCGACTATGCCGGCTTTGATCCGCAGGCCAAGTTAATTTTCTTCTCGTGCAGCGATGGAACCTTGAGCATCTTCCACGAAAAGTCAGCGGACGTTTACGAGGACGCCGGAGCAGTCAAGACCCAGCCTAGTGCGAGGACGATGGCTTTCGACACCAAGACAAAGAAAATCTTTCTGCCCGCGGCTGAGTATACTGAAACGCCGCCAGCTCAGCCGGGCGGACGCCCCGGGCGGACCATGAAGCCGGGATCATTTGTGGTTCTGGTTGTTAGTAAATCGTAAGACGCGCGCCTGGGTGCGAGCGATTTAGGGCATGCCGCTGATCACAGTTCGAAGCAAAGGCAACGAACTCAGTCGGAGGGCGCGCTCTTCGCGATGATCTTTATTTCTTTCTTGATGGCGTCATCGAGGTTCCCGGTTCGTTCCCAACTTGCGCCTATCCCGCGGAACCGCACGATGCCTTCGTGATCAATCATGATGTAGGTGGGGAACGCGCGCACGTCGAACGCCCGCTGGACGTGATGATCGCGGTCCAGATACTGGGGCCAGACCGCACCTGGCTTCAGCCAGGTGGTTACCGAGGTCTGGGGTGCGCCCGATCACCGCACTGAAGTGCGGTGCTAATGAGATTTCAAATTGATTCAGCAGAGGAAATCTTTAATCACCCGCGTCTGTAAAGCGTATGATAGATCAATATCGGATGTGCCTGGGGGCATTCGCCTGAGTTGCTTTCCATGATCAAGAAACTTCAAATTCTGCTGCTGGTCCCGCTCGCAGTTTTACTGCTGGTGTGGCTCTATCGTTTGAACCCATCCGCGAACAACGCCAGCGAGCCAGCGAAAGGTACGGTGGTTGCCGCCTTCCCGAGCGCCGCTCAGCCAGAACCCGGCAGTTTCACCGACGCAGATTTTACCCGGCACGTTGAGCAGCTCAAGAAAAAACTGCCCTCAAGCGAGTTTACGGTGGTCATTCAGCCGCCATTCGTTGTCATTGGCGATGAACCGCCCGACTCAGTAAAGGGACACGCCGAGAGCACGATCAAGTGGACGGTCGATAAACTCAAGCAGGATTACTTTTCGCAAGACCCAAAAGAAATTCTCGACATCTGGCTGTTCAAGGATGCCGCTTCTTATGAAAGGAATACTTTCACTTTGTTTGGCGAGAAACCAGGCACGCCGTACGGCTATTATTCGAGCGCGCACAAGGCGCTAATCATGAACATTTCGACCGGCGGCGGCACGCTGGTACATGAGATTGTCCATCCGTTTGTCGAGGCCAACTTTCCCGCGTGCCCGCCCTGGTTCAACGAGGGCTTAGGCTCGCTGTATGAACAATCCGGCGAAGTCGATGGTCACATTCACGGATATACGAATTGGCGTTTGCCCGGACTACAGACGGCGATCAAGGCGGGCAAAGTCCCTGAATTCAAATTTCTTACGGCGCTCGACGCTCACGGTTTCTATAACGAAGACAAAGGCACAAACTACGGCCAGGCGCGTTACCTTTGTTACTACTTGCAGCAGCGGGGCCTGCTCACAAAATTTTACCGGGAGTTTCATGCTCATCAGAAACAAGATCCCACGGGTTACAAGAGTTTGCAGAAGATTCTCGGCACTCCCGATATGACAGCCTTCAAACAGAGATGGGAGAAATACGTTTTGGGCCTGAAGCAAGGGTTCGAAGTAGATTCGCTGCCGCCGTCGGGTGGTAACTAGGATTTGCGGCATCCGGAAGTTCAACTGCCGCGGATGCTCCGTCTTAATGTCAGCTCTTCTCTGCGCAGGTCTTTGCGTTCTCTGCGTAGCAAGTCCGTAAGTTCTTGCTTGTCTGGCAAACTTTTTCACGTTAGAGGAAGCGTTCTACCAGCCTGCAAAGCAGGCGGCATATCAGTAGCCCGCTATCGGAGTCTGTCGGGAAAAGCCGCGTAGCGGCGAAATGTTTATAGTAACGAGATACCAATATCAGATTCCAAGCTCCGTTAGGAGCGAAACGGCTGTTCTGTCGCCCATAAATGGGCTTGGGTTGGGAGGGCGGACTCTCATCTATAAACATTTCGTCCCTCCGGGACTTTTTCCCGACAGACTCCTATCGCGGGCTCGTTGAGCCCTCTCCCTTTAGAAATTGAGGACAGAACCCTGCAAGTTCGTCTCACCGTCAGCGTTCATCCACTGGTTGTTCGACTAACACAGACCGAGGAGACGTTGTACCCATGAAAAGTTTTATCCGACCCGCGCGCAACTTCGCGCTTTCCGCAACCAGTTTCATCTTTTCCGCAGTCGCCACCCTGTTCGTGATTTCACTGCTCGCGGCTTGCGTTGGCCGACCGGTAAGCAGCGCGCCCGGCTTGACTCCCTCGAAGGCTACGCCCCGAAAGACCATGCGCGCCTTCGGCTCTGAGGAAGAATTAAAGAACTACTTCCGTCAATTAGTCGAAGCGCGAAAGCGCGAGCTGGCGCGGGCACGTAGTGAAGCTTCAGGGAATCCGCCACCCGCGCCGAGCGCGAATCAGGCGGCGACCTCGGTCGCTAAATCAGGTGAGGGCTATTCCGCGAAAGACGAATCGATCACCAACACGCAGCACGCCGGCGTCGATGAAGGCGGCATCGTCAAGCTTCATGGCGATCATTTAGTCGTCTTACGTCGCGGTCGTTTGTTCACGGTAGCGATTGGCGACGATGCTTTGAAACCGATTTCCGGAGTTGACGCGTTTGGTCCGGACATCGATCCGCGTTCCACCTGGTACGACGAGATGCTGGTCTCAGACGATACGGTAGCGGTAATCGGCTACAGCTACGAACGCGGTGGAACTGAAGTCGGCCTGTTCAATATCAATCGGGCCGGCAATCTCAGCTATCGATCGACTTATCATCTGCGCTCGAACGATTACTATTCATCACGCAACTATGCGAGCCGCTTGATCGGCAGCAAACTTATTTTCTACACGCCGCTCTATCTGTCGCCCTACAGCGACGATCCCTTCGCGCAGTTCCCTGCCGTGCGTAAGTGGCACAAAGGCGCGACCGCGAGCGAATTCCAACGGATCGTTTCGGCCACGCACGTGTACCGGCCAGAGCGTCAACTCAACGCAACTTACGGCCTGGCGCTGCACACGGTAACGGTGTGCGACCTGGCGCAGAACGATTTCAAATGCGAAGCGACGGCGGTACTCGGACCTGCGGGTCGCGTGTTCTATGTCTCGCCCGAATCGGTTTACGTTTGGACGACTGATTGGTCGCGGTCTGGTCAACGGATGAGCGAGAACTCGACGCTCTATCGCATGCCGCTGGATGGTTCGAGCCCCAGCGCGATTGGTGTATCGGGAAGTCCGGTCGATCAGTTCTCGTTTTTGGAGAGCGAAGACAAACACCTCAACGTGCTGGTGCGATCTGGCTCAGCCGGTGATGGAATGTGGGGCGCGGAAGTCGCCGCGGGCGACGTCGCGCTGATGCGTCTGCCGCTTTCGAGTTTCAATGACGGCAGCCAGAACGCTTCTTCGTGGATTTATCACCCGCTGCCGAAACCCGCCGGCTATACTTTTCAGAATCGGTTCGTCGGCAACTATCTGCTTTACGGAACCGGCAGCGGCTGGGGAGCTCCGCAGCAGAACAAGGCGAATCTGTATGCCGTGCGTTGGACGGACGGCGACACCAGTGAGCTTTCGCTGACGCATGGAGTGGATCGGATCGAGGCCTTAGGTGTGAATGCGATTGTGGTTGGGACTGACGGCAAAGATTTGCACTTCACCGCGGTGCGCCTTGGTGATTCACCCGAGGTGGCAGACGAGTTCATTCGCAAGGACGCTTCGCAGGGCGAACTCCGCAGTCAGGGCTTTTTCTACAAACCGGACGGCCCGGATTCCGGCGTCCTCGGCTTGCCTATTAGCGTGCCGGGCCGCGCAGGGTATCAGCATCTGTTCCAGGGTTCGGCAGCAATTCTTTTTCTGCGCAACGAGTCTCTGCACTTCGAAGAGTTGGGAGAACTGGGTGCGCAGTCTGATAAAGCGGTCGACGACGGATGTCGCGCTTCCTGCGTCGACTGGTACGGGAACTCTCGTCCACTGTTCTTGCGCGGTCGGGTTCTGGCTCTGCTCGGCTATGAGATCGTCGAAGGAAATTTGAAGGACGGTCGCATGCGGGAGATGCGCCGGATTAACTACGCGCCCCAACGAGCAGTCGTCACGCGGGGCGAGTGAGCAGTGAGCAGTGAGCAGTGAGCAGTGAGCAGAACGCTTGGGAAGCCAACGGCGTTCCACTTTAGAACCCAGGATCGCGCGCGGAACGCGTCATCCTGGGTTCGCTGCGTAAGTTACCGAGCGACCGAATCATTTTCCATTTGTCATTTGCCAATATTTGCCAATGATCATTGGTCATTTTGTCATCCAGGTCGAGGGCAACAGCAAAAGAGGCACCATTCTTTGCCTGGGTGAATTTCATATTTGTCATTCTTCTTCGTGCCCGTTCGTGTGATTTCGTGGATCGTTCTTCATTATTCAGCCAAGCGAATGATCCACGAAGCAACGCGAAATAAATCCAGCAAATGGCAGTTGAAAAATGCCGAATGAGAAATGGAAAATGATCCGGCTTCTAGTTCAACGACGAGCTTAGCATCCGGCCGCTCCAGGTTCCGCACCTTTGTCTAATCCGCGCCTATCCGCGTCAAGCTGTGGCCAATTTCCTTGACGGCTCAGCGCAGAAGTGTTGGTGAACTCGCCGGTTCGAAGTATCGTACGCAGTAAGAGGTAAATAAACATGTTTTGTCCGTCCTGCGGTTCAGAATTGACCTCAGAGTTGAGTTACTGCAACCGTTGCGGGGCTAATTTGAAGCCGCTATCAAATCAATCCGGGGGCGCGCCTGCCAAATTGGTTGGGGCGACCTGGGCCATCTCAATAGCTGTCGTGCTGGTGACGCTGGGCGGCTTCGGCATGATGTTTGGGCTGGTGATGGCCCTCATCAGTAGCGGCGTTAACCTGTCTGGCGGCGGAATGGTCCTGATAGGTTTCGCTCTGCTGATCATTCTCGCTATCGCCTCGTTGCTCGTCCGTCAATTGTCTCGAGTGCTCGACTTCTCTCAACTCTCAGGCGGCGCAACTCAACCGCAGCAGCTGAAGCTAAGCGAAAAGCCTGTGCCGCAGATTGGTGCGCCTCGTGAACCTGTCTCAAGCGTAACGGAACACACAACTCAAATGTTCGAGCCTATCCACAAGGACCGAGACACCCAGCGATAAAGAATATTTTAGACTGCGTCTCAGCTGGACGAACGAAGGAAGATTTGGCCACAGATTGACGCGGATACACGCAGATAAGATGACGCATCAGTTAAGATTGCAGCGTTATGGCTGAGGTGTGGATTCAAGTCGTTTTCTAATCTGAGTTTATCTGCGTTAATCTGCGGCTAATTCTTCGCTCGACAGGAGGAATCGCATGACGGCTGCTGAGGCATTGGCGTTTGTCGAAGAACGCGGCGTGGTTCTGGTATCAGCCAAAGGCCCCGTGCCGCGACTGACCGAGGCAATTGCCGGCGGACCCATTAAAGGAAGCTGGTGGGGTCATCCAAAGAGTCATCAGATCTTCGCGATACTTGAGGTCGTGACTGAGTCTGAAGATGTTCTTGTTTGTCGTCTGGTCAAAGGAAAGATCACTCTGGTGCATCGAAGGCTGTGGCCCGCGTTGGTTCGACTCGCCGCGCGTTTTCCGCTTAACCGAATTTCAAAGGTCAGCCAGGAACACACGGCAAGTGGTCGCCATGTGAACAAGGAAGTTCCCTTCCCGCGCTGGGTCCCGGCGGAGGTAATGAAGCAAGCGAGATCTATCAGTGAAGTGGAAGCGATCGCCGCGCTCGGTGAGTTGGCTCATCTTCTCCTCCCACTGGGAGGGGATTGAGGAGAAGGCTTGCAGTACGCGCCACGTTACTCACCAGGTTTCTCCGGACATTTTCCGTTCATCATTTCATATTCTTCTTCGTGCCCGTTCGTGTGATTTCGTGGATCGTTCTTCATTATTCAGCCAAGCGAACGATCCACGAAGTGACACGAAGCAACGCGAAATAAATCCAGCAAATGGCAGTTGAAAAATGTGAAATGATGAATGGAAAATGTCCGGACGCTTCTACTTCAACTACGTCCGGTCGACTTAGCTTTCTTCCCCTCCCTCTGGGAGGGGATTGAGGGGAGGGCTTGAGGCGATGCGCCACGAAGTTATTTGGAGTGCGGCGACTTGTCGCCGCTTTTCTCCTTCGGTAACGATTGACGAACAGACGCTGCGACAAGTCGCAGCTCAACAAAGCGCTGACAAGTCAGCGCACTCCAAATCTTCTCCAAATCTTCTCGACACACCCCGTGAACCGTGATACAAGCGCCTCATGCGACGATTCCCAGAGCGAGTTGCGAGCCTCATGACGTCAGACTCCCGACTCCACTATCTTTGAGAAGGTTGTGAAGCTTTTGATTCGATTCAGCAAGAGAACGCAAGCGTACTCAGAGGGTGCGCGCTTTGGACAATGACAACGGCGCGCGAGCGGAGCAATAACGGAGGCGACAAAGAACAAGATGGACTTCATAGATTGGTGTCATCACGTCTTGAGAACGTTAGAACAGGAAAGATTTAATCCACATCTAGGCGACCACGAATTACAGAACATTCTGTTTGCAGAAGCCGCTCATCAATCGGAATTCCATACCTCGTAGCGATAGCAGTTTTTGTGGCGGATTCTCCGGCGGATGAAGCGACGCGCGAGGGAGTGATCGCGAAAATCGCAAAGGCTGTGTGGGACAAGGTCAGTGAGCTGTGGGCAGAAGGCAGCGGGCACTAAACACCAGGCCCTGGCAGGCTGCTGAAAAACTAATACGATCCACGAACCCACACGAAACCAGCACGAAGAAGACGTTCAGTTCGGCTTATTTCGTGTGATTTCGTGGATCGTTCCACTAGTCTTTACCGATGCTCAACAGTTTTTCAGCAGCCTGGCAGGTTTCGAGTCGGAAGCCAATAATAGCTACTGTAGAGGACCAGGTTAGTTGCTCAGTGGCTCCGATAGGAGCTGAATGTTTATAGCACGACTGTAGCTCTTTGGAGGCCATCGCTCCGTTAGGAGCGAGATGTGTTTCGCACCTAACGGAGCTAATTAAGAGATGAGATCCTCTGGGCTATAAACATTCTGCGCCTAACGGCGCTTCGGCGATCCAAGTAGTCGCAAGACTCGCGAAATTTCTTCTCAACGTTTTTCTGCCGCCGGAAGTATATGTACGTGGGAAGTAGCAAATTTGCACAGGTACCGAGTGGGGCTCGCGATATGGCTCTGGCCGTAGAAATACTGTTGCCGGTAAACGCCCTGACTCAAACTCAGACATCACTTACTCATCTCATTGAACGCGCCGCCTCTGGCGATACCGCGGCCTTCGAACAGATCATGATTCATTCTCAACAGAGAGTTATGGCGATGACGTGGCGGATGTTGGGCAACGAGGCCGACGCCCGCGATGCTTCGCAGGAAGTATTTCTGAGAGTGTACAAGTACCTGGGACGTTTTAAGCAGGATCAGGACTTCTTCGCGTGGCTGTACACGATCACGGTTAACGTATGCCGCGACCTCGCGAAGAAGCGTCAACACCACAGCGACCGGTTCATGTCGCTCGCTGCGGGCGCCGACGAAGGAGCTTTTGCAGTGCCGGCTGAGCAGGAGGACGCCGAAGAGGCCCTCATGCACACCCAACAGCGTGAGCTGATCGCCAGAGCAATGGCCACGCTGCCGCACAAAAAGCGCGCGTCCATAGTGCTGCGCGACGTTGAAGGACTTCCGACGGATGAAGTGGCGCGGATTATGAAGTCCAGCTCGACCACGGTGCGCTCACAGATTAGTTCTGCACGTAAGAAGATCAAGATCTATTGCGAGCAGTATCTGAGAAGAAAGGAGCGGTCTCAATGAATTGTAAGCACGTCCAGGAATTGCTGCCGCTCTACGTGGCCCGCGACCTCGAAGAAAACTGCGCGCAGCAGGTCACGGCGCATGTGCAATCCTGTGTGGAGTGTGCCGGCTCGGTAGACGAATACCGCGAGACCCGGCAGTTGCTGCAACAGTTTGCGCCGCCGCCGTTCAGCGAAGCGGTCTACGCCGGAATCCGCCAGCGGGTGTTGCGCGAGATTGGACCAGAAGCAACGGCGCCGGGTTTGTCCCGACTGTTAGAGAGCCTGTTCCGACCGCGCATCAGGTGGGCTGTCGCGACTGCGCTGCTGCTCGCCGTCTGTGTGTCCGCCTTTTACTTTATCGCCAACCGGACGAATGACCAGCAGCAGGTTCCCGACATTCGTCACACAGTAGATGGGCCGACTTCATCTTCGATCAAAGAGAGCGAGGGGCTCCCGCCTGCCAGCATTGTTAAGAATAAGGGCCCGGTACAAGGATTAGCTGGCAGTACTCATCAGTCTCAACGACGGAAGAGGATCGGGAGCGCTCCCGATCGCTCGGCATCAGTTAATAGCGCTGACACGCGGTCGATGAGCTCCCAAACCTCTCCGAACGGTAACAATCTCGCTGAACCGGACGCCGTCCCCGCCCGCGATCCAGCCACTTCAGGGAAACCTCTGCGGGTGGAAATGCAGACAGAGGACCCGAACATACGCATCATCTGGTTCACTCCTCAACCCACTAAACAAGATTCTCCAAGTAAATTTTCCAAAGGTACCTAACAAAGGTACCCGGGAGGTAACAGTCTCATGCTTAAGTTTATGAAAATCGCACCGGCAGCACTCGTGCTGGTATTAATCTTTATCTCTGCGTCATTCGCACAGCAGACGGCCACCACCCCGGCCGCCAAGTCCGACGACGATTTCGTCACCGAAAAGGGTTTCAAAAGTAAGGTCTTCGAGGTTAAGTACCGCGATGCGGGCAGTCTCGCAAAGGTGTTGGGGCAACTCGGCAGCGGCTTCAAGGGCGCGTCGGTTTCGTCCAACTCGGAGTTCAAGACCATCACAGTACGCGACTTTCCCGAAAATCTCGCGACCATCGAAGAGGCCATCAAGCGGCTCGATACACCCGCCGCGCCGCGCCCGAACATAGAGCTGCACATACACGTCCTGGTAGCCTCTAACACGAGTGGCGCAGGCGACACGACCGCCCAGATCCCGGCGGAATTGAAAGACGTGCTCACACAGTTGCGCGGGACTTTCAACTACCGGAATTATGAGCTGGCTGCTACCGTGGTGCAGCGTCTTACGGAGACGCAGCGCGGCTTGCAAGGCCTCGGCGCGGGCGAGATTTCGGGTGGGAATCCTGCGGTCATCCCCAACATGGTCATGCCGTACCAATACATCATCAATTCCGTCTCGCTGGTGCAGAATCCGTCGGGCGCTCCGACCGTGCAGATTAACGAATTCATGTTCGTAGCCACGACCGACAAGGACCGCGCTCAGGTGCAGACGGCCCTCAACCTGCGCGACGGCGAAAAGGTGGTAGTGGGCACCGCCACCATCAGGAACCGTGCGTTAATCGTCGTTCTCACTGCGAAACTGGTCAACTAAGAGTTCCACTCTTTTTCAAATCCGAGATTCGTCTGGGAGAAATTCGCCACAGATTAACGCGGATAACACGGATAAGAACTGAGCAGGAAGTTAAGGAAACTCTTCGCAGCGTTCGCGTGCTCTACCCTTCCCCGGTTTTGATCTGAATTATCCGTGTTAATCTGTGGCGATTTGTCCTATCTGCTTTTTGAATCGCGTAATCTGTGTAATCTGTGGACGAAGATTCACCGCGTCACCATCGCCGCAAATCGCTCCATCGAAATATTCCCGCCGCTCAAAATGCCCACGACTTTCTTTCCCCGAAGTTGATCGCGTAGCTTGATCGCCGCCGCGAGTGAAGCAGCGCCGGCGCCTTCCGCTACTTGCTTCGCATGCTGCGCGAGTAGCCGAATGGCTGCGTTGATTTCTTCATCCGTCACCAGCACAAAATCATCGAGCAGCTTCCAAAGGATCTGGTTCGTCATTTCAAAAGGCACGCGCGTGGCCAGCCCTTCGTGCTCAGTCTCCATCGTCGGATATGGATCCAGGGTGCGATTGCGCCAGGCGTGCCACATGGCCGGCGCCGCTTCGGATTGCCCGGCTATTACCCGAACCCGCCGGTTGACGTTTTTCGCCACGAGGCAGTTGCCCGAAGCGCAACTGCCGCCGCCCGCGGGCGCGATGATCACATCGACATCCGGCAGGGCATCAAATATTTCCAACGCCATCGTGGCAACACCCGCGATCAGCTTCGGCTCATTCGCCGAGTGCACATAACGATAGCCTTCTTCTCTGGCCACGCGTTCAGCTTCCACCCGAGCTTCGTCGAAATCGCGGCCATGCAACCGAACAGTCGCGCCCAGGTCGCGCATCGCCTGCATCTTG
>JBGPWS010000213.1:0-8160 GCA_041492345.1 Pyrinomonadaceae bacterium
CAAGCCCTCTCCCCGGCCCTCTCCCAAAGGGAGAGGGCGAAAAGACTTTCGGTCTGTGATTCTCGTGCCCGTGATCACAGACTGAAGTCCGTGCCACTCAAGATTAGACTTGAGTGCTATTCATCTTCTCGTATAGACTTGCCGCGCGATTCTGCAGACGCGAACGCGTAAACCGAAGCGCCCACGCGCTCGCGCTACCGCGAGCAGTTCTGTACCTTTCAGGAAACGAGGCCCGAACATGAAACGCTGTCCCCAATGTAACCGCACTTATGCTGACGATGCCCTGAGCTTTTGTCTGGACGACGGCTCGCCGCTGCTGAGCACGAGTGCGCCGACACCTTCCGATCCAAGCGCCACCGTGCAATATCCGCAGTCGCGCGACACTAGTCCTCAGCCGACTATCGCGTTCAATCAGGGACAGGCCGCACCGCCTCCGCCGCCGATATCGTCGACACCGCCACCCGCCTGGACGCCCATGCCGCCGCCGGCAGCACAGAAGCGCAGCGTTTGGCCGTGGCTGCTCGGCATTGGCGCAGTGCTGGTGTTCATGGGCATTGGCGTCGTGATCCTGATTTTTGCCGTCGCCAGCATTACCAACACCAACAACAACAATAGCAATTCAAACAACGCCAACTCACGCGTAGCCAACCGCAACACGAACAAGAACACGAATGCGGATGAGACGAACACAAACACGAATTCACGCTCGACCCTGGCGACTTTCACCGATGACTTTTCGAATAAGACCTGGGGCACCGGCGAGTCGCAATACGGGAACATCTGGTATCAGGACGAGGAGTATCACATGCACGCCACCAAAGGCGGCTTTGTCGTAATGTATGCGCCGGATAAGTCGGACTATCGCGACGAAAACGCCACCGTCCGTGTTGGCTTGCGCAGCATCGATGGAACTCCTCCCATTACCGGGTACGGAGTGGTCGTTCATGGTGAGAAGAAGGACGGCAAGTTGGAAGACTACGGTTTCCTGATTTACAACGGCGACACTCCAAAATACAAGATCGTCTTGCACAAGGCCGGAGCTGAAACCAAAGTCGCAGACTGGACGCCTACCAGCACGATTCGCAGTGGCACCTCTCCGAATCAGATTGAAGTGAGAATCCGCGACCTCAAGATGGACTTTTACATCAACGGACAATTCGTCACCTCGATTACTGATGAAGAACATTACCGGCGCGGGCGCGTGGGACTGTACACCAGCGACGTGGGCGAAGTAGCGTTCGACGATCTGGAAATCAGCAAGTAACCCCTGCCATGCGCGTTACTCTACGAGTCCTGGCTGGGCCCTATACCGGGCGCGAGTTCACTTTCGATCAGCATGACACTTTCCTGATCGGCAGAGCCGACACCGCGCATCTCTACCTCCCCGAAGACAGGTTCTTTTCCCGCCATCATTGCCTGCTGGAGATCGCCCCGCCGCGTTGCTTTCTGCGCGACCTCGGATCGACCAACGGCACGTTTGTAAATGGACAGCGAGTGCCCGAGGCTTTCCTGACCAGTGGCGATCGCATTCAAGGCGGGCAGACCGTGCTCGAAGTCCAGGTGCAGTCTGAGCAACCAGTCACGGTCAACAGCATGGAGGCGCCCACGCTGACTCGGCCGACCGTCGTCACAGTCGAATGCGCCAATTGCGGACGTCGTGAACAGACCGAAGCGTCCCACGTCGACGAGAAGATGAGTTTCCTTTGCGAAGATTGCCGCGAAGAACTCAAGCGCCAACCGCAAGCTGTTCCCGGTTATGAGATGATCAAGCTGCTGGGCCGGGGTGGCATGGGTTCCGTCATGCTCGCACGCGACGAAAAGACCGGACATTCAGTTGCTATCAAGACTCTCCTGCCTGAAGTAGCCGTAACCGAGGTGTCGCTGCGGCGCTTTATGCGCGAGATCCAGGTCGCCGCCGCGCTGGAGCATCCGAACATCGTCCGCTTTATCGAGAGCGGGACGAACAACGGCTCGGTCTATCTGGTCACTGAATACGTCGAAGGCTCAGATGCGGCGCGCCTGGCTGATGCCCAGGGCGGCCGCTTACCATTTCAGCAAGCCATCGATATTGTCTCCCAGGCGCTGGACGCTCTGGCGTACGCCCACTCAAAGGGGTACATCCATCGCGACATCAAGGAATCGAATATTCTGATCGCCGGAACGGCGCCGAATTTGACGGCCAAACTCACGGATTTCGGACTAGCGAAAAGCTTCACCCAATCAGGAATGAGCGGCATCACAATGGCCGGCGACATGGCCGGAACTTTCGCCTACATGCCGCCGGAACAAATCAGAGACTTTCGCAACGTGCGTCCCACTTCGGACATTTATGCGATTGGCATGACCGCTTATAGCCTGCTGGCCGGTGATACGGCGCTGGATCTGGGTCCTCACAATGACATCGCCGGCACGGTCAAGGCCATCTTTGAAGGCCAGATAATTCCGCTGCGCCAGCGCGCTCCTGAAGTTCCGGAAATGGTAGCTCAAGTGATCGAGCGCGCCCTCGCCAAAGATCCGGCGAACCGTTGGCAGACCGCCGCCGCCATGCGCACGGCGCTGATGCATTCGGTGTGAGTATTCGACAGGATTAACAAGATTGACAGGATGGTCAAAAGGGTTCCCCTACTTGTCTATCTTGTAAATCATGTAAATCCTGTCGAACTTCTCTTTTCTCATTTGCACATACTTTCCGACGCAACCTTGCTCGCAGCTTCGGCATCCGTTAAGATTGCCGGACGACGTATGCGTCGCGCACGGATCAATTGGGCTCCCCGAATATATCAATGGGCTTTCGGTTTACTTTTCCTGTGAGGTTCTAAGTGAAGAACAAATTCTCGCTGGCGCTGGTGGCGCTGATCCTACTTTCTCTGGTGGTCCCGGCTTTGGTTTTTGCTCAGCAGAAACACGACCAATCCAACAGTTCCGCCGGAACCAACAGCACCGGCAAGACCGGCACGGCCACGGCCCTGCCAGGGCGACGGCCGCGCCGCACCGCGACGGCCGCGGTGGCTCAGGATTTCAAAGATGCGTTGAGCGTCGTCCAGGAACATTACGTCGACGGCAATAAGATTGATTTCAACACCGTCTATAAGTCGTCGATCATGGGCATGCTGCGGGTGCTCGATCCCCATTCGACCTTCTTCGACAGGGAAGAGTTCGAAGAGATGAAGACGGACCAGCGCAGCGAATACTTTGGTATTGGGGCGTCCATCCAGAACTATGCTATCGGCGATTCGCTCGATACTTACATCGCCGCGACTTTCCAGAATGCGCCGGCCTCGCGCACGGGATTGCGCTTTGGCGACCGCATCGATGCGGTTGATGGCGTTTCGATGCACGCCAAGTCGTCCGCGGAAGTGCGAGACAAGATTCGCGGGCCGCGCGGCAGCCATGTGAAGCTGACGATCACCCACGCCAACACGGGCAAGGCCGACGTCGTGGAAATCGTTCGCGACGCCGTGCCGCAGCCTTCAGTGCCTGACGCTTACATGATTCGTCCCGGCGTCGGCTATATCGATATGACGCACGGGTTCAACTATGACACCGCTGAAAGTTTGCAGTCCTGGCTCGACTTTCTCCACGCGCGTGGCATGAACTCCCTGGTGCTCGATCTGCGAAGCAACCCGGGTGGATTTCTTGAACAGGCAATTCATGTGGCAGAAACTTTTCTGCCGTCGGGCCAACTGATTCTCACTCAGAAGGGCCGCAACGGCTTGAACGATCATACCTACGAATCGCGCAACCCCGATCCGGATCGGACGCCGCTGGTAATTCTGGTCAACGATTACACGGCCTCGGCTTCCGAGATTGTCGCCGGCGCCATGCAGGATCACGATCGCGCCTTGATCGTGGGGCAGACCAGCTTTGGCAAAGGCCTGGTGCAGAGCATCATTCCGTTGGAAGACGGCGCGGGGCTGACGCTTACCTCGGCGAAGTACTTCACGCCGTCCGGGCGTTTGATTCAGCGCGATTATTCAGACGGTGGCTTCTATAGCTATATCTATCGCGGCGGCACGCTCAGAGACAAAGACGATCAGAGCAAGCCCGCCGGTCCAGCCAGCCGCACGGACACCGGACGACCGGTGTATGGTGGCGGCGGAATTACCCCGGACGAAATGATCAAGCCGCAACTTCCAACCAACCTCCAGATTCGCCTGCGCGATCCGCTTTTCTTCTTTTCACGCGACGTTGCGACCGGACGCATTCCCGGCCTGGAAAACTACAAAGTCGATCGCGCAATCGAGTTTGGGCACGATCTGGACGCGACTGACTATCCAATGAATGACAGGGTATTCAACGCCTTCAGGGATTACGTGGCCAAAGACGCGAACTGGAAGACGTTCACTCCCGTGCTTGATCGCAATCGCCCTTTTATCGATCAGCAGATAAGAATCCAACTGGCGACCGCGGCTTACGGCACCGTGAGTGCGGTGCAGGTGCTGACCAAAGAAGATCCGCAAGTCGCGAAAGCCATTGAAGTAGTTCCGCGCGCGCGCGATCTGGCGATGGCAGCCACGCGGGCCCGGATGCAACAGCCTTAATTCTTCAGGACATCGAGATTGTTTCGAGGCGGGACTTGGTCCCGCCTTTTTTTGTGGCGGTTTGGCGCTCGCGTTGGGCTAGAACGAACAAGTGGACGAACCCGCGGCCAGCGACAAACTGAAGGAAACTCTGAACAAGCTGCACGGGCACGACTATTTGATATCTCCCTTCTCCCGCTGGGAGAAGGGCCGGGGAAGAGAGGCGAAGCTGGGGGGCGGCGATACTAAAGCCCTCTCCCCAACCCTCCCCCAAAGGGAGAGGGAGTCAGGACAAACTAAACAGTTTGTGTGACGCTGAAACCTGATCACAGACTCAAGTTTGTGCCTCGATCGAGAGCTGCAAACTTTAGAGTTTGTCGGACAATTCTGTTGCGACGATAAAACACAGTCTTGCAGCTAAAACTCAATGAGTGGTAAGCTTTGTACCATGGCAAAGAAATCCGGAGTCAATACATCTGAGCTGGGCGGCGCCGTACGCCGTCGACGCGAACAGCAGGGCTTGAGTCTGCGGGACGTCGCCGAGTTGACGGAAGTTTCCGCGTCGACCTTGTCGCGGATCGAAAACGGCACGGGCAAACCTGACGCTGACAACATTGCGCGTTTGGCGTCGTGGCTGGATATGCCGATCGAGCGCGTCATGCATCACGGTCATCGCAGCCCGACCGATCCCAAGCCGGTCGTTTACTATCCACACGAATCAACCCCTGAAATCGTCGAAGCGCATCTGCGCGCCGACAAGCACCTGACCGCCGACACCGCCAAAGCCCTGTCGGAACTTTTCCGAGTCGCCTACGCGCAGTTCAGTCAGACATCGACGCGAAAGCGGGGCTGAATTGAGAGGGCGCCGGCAGAGCGAAGCGGCGAGTGCTGTTCAGTTTCCGAATCAAGAGGCAACATTTTGTTGGGAGCGCGGGCGTCTCGCCCCGCACTGAGCGCAAAGCGCGAAAGACAATCTCTAGCTATGAGGGCGTAATATTTTTGGCAACTATCTTCGCGCCTTCGGCGCGGTGCGGGCGGGACGCCCGCGCTCCCAGCAATTGGTTGACCGGCCTGACAAAGTAAACCGCACTCGTACGCTGCACTTGCCGCCGCGCTCTCCTGCTATAATCCCTTGTGCGAAATCTTCTTTTACCTGCCAGCGAAAAGCGAAAGCGTCTCGAACTGCGCGCGCTCGGTCTGCGTGAATTCGCCGGCGTCACAGAGGATCAACCGCTCGATCCATTTGCGCTGGCGAGTCTTGCGAGGCTGCTGGTCGTAGATTTCGACAGCATCCAGGGGTTGTCGGCGGAATCGCGCACGCACCTTTTGGGCGCGGCGGCCGATGAATGGTCGGGCGGCGCATGTTCGCGGCCGCTACCCAATGGCTGGCGCCTGGTAATACTGAATCCGGCGCATGGCATACAACGAAATCGGGCCACGCTGATGGAAGAAGTTGCGCATGTCTTTCTGGGCCACAAACCAAACCGCCTGGCCGCGATCGTTGGCCCGACTTCCCCCTTCCCTCTGGGGAGGGGATCAAGGGGTCGGGTTCCTGGCGTCGCGTCAGGGCCTCTCCCCCAACCCCTCTCCCAAAGGAGAGTGGGGACGGAACAATCGTCCGATCCGCTCGGAAAAATGTTGGCGCGCGATTACAACCAGACGGATGAAGAAGCGGCTTACGCCGTCGGCGCAGCAGCGCTGGTACCTTTTGGAGGCCTGCGACGCCTGGTAATGGAAGGCCGGAATTCGCGGGAAATTGCGCGTCACTTTCGCGTCAGCCGCCAGCTCGCGGAATACCGCATCAAAGTCACGCATCTGTGGCCGGAATATAAACGCGCTTCTGCCTCACGCACTGAGCACGTATAATCAAAAGCATAAGACCGTTGTCTGACGGTCGTTCACTTATGCCGGAAACAATTCAAAAAGCAGTAGGTCTGTCGGTGGTCGACAAACTGCGCATGCTGCTCGACATCACCAAGACGATCAGCCGGTCGTTGGATCTTGACGAAGTGCTGAACCTCGTCATGGACACCCTGGATTCTCTGATCCCCTACGATGCCGCCGGAATATACATGGTCAAGTGTTCGCGGCCAATACCTGAATGGGAAGGAGGTCTGGACGATACGTGCGTCTTTCAAACCCAGGCCGTGCGCGGCTATGACATCGATGATTTGCAGGAGCTGCCCCTGAAAATGGGTGAGGGCTTGATTGGCCACGTAGCGGTGAGCGGCAAGCCATTCATCTCTCCCGACGTGCGCAAAGAGCCGCGTTACATCAATGCCCGGGCGCGTACGCGTTCAGAGATGGTCGCCCCGATCATTTCCAACAACGAAGTCATCGGGGTCTTCGATCTGGAGAGCGATGAACTTAACGCCTATTCCAAAGACGATCTGGAAGTCCTGGGACTGCTCGCATCACAGGTAGCCATCATCATCGAAAAAGTAATGCTGCACGATCAGTTGATCGAAAAGAAGCGTTTGGAAACTCAACTCGAGGTCGCCCGGCAGGTGCAGCTTGAGTTGTTGCCGGCCCGGGATCCTCAGCTCGAAGGTTTTGACATCAGCGCTTACAACTTCCCGACCGAGGAAGTGTCGGGCGATTACTATGATTGGGTGCGTATCTACGACGATCAGATCGGGATCGTCATCGCGGATGTTTCGGGCAAAGGCGTGCCGGCAGCCCTGCTGATGGCGTTTCTGCGCGCGAGTCTGCGCGCGGCCACGCACATTGGCTATGCGCCGCATATCTCGATGTCCAAGGTCAACTATTTGCTGTGGGAATCAATCGAGCGAAACCAGTTTGTCACCAGCTTCTACGGCATTCTGGATGCTGCTAACCGGACGCTGGCTTACTCCAACGCCGGTCACAATCCGCCCTTCCTGATGGAGGTTGACGGCACGGCGCATTTCGAAGAACGTGGCGGCGTGCCGCTGGGAATGTTTCGCGATACCCGTTATTACGAATACTTCGCGACGATCGAACCCGGCCAGGTGCTTGTGCTGTACACCGACGGCGCGACGGAAGCAATGAACCAGGCCCGCGAGGAGTATGGGCGCGACCGGCTGGTTGAAGCAGTGCGTCAGTGCCGGCACCTGAGCGCGCGCGAGATGATCGATTTTATTCATCACGACGTGATCAATTGGACTGAAGGGCTCGGCGCGACTGATGACGTGACTTTCTTTATCGTTAAAGCGCTCTAGAAAAAACCCGAGGAGACTGCTCAAAACAAACGAGCCGACAAATCCCAATGAGTGCGATTCAAGAACCACCCACCCAGGAAACAACTGCGACGCCAGGCGAGCTAAATCTGGCCAAGGTGTTGCAGCAGATGCTGGCCGTTTCCGACAAGGTCAGCGATCTGATCTTTTCGCCTGGCCGCCCGCCACAGGTCGAGCTGCTGGGAAATCTGCAAGGCGTTCAGATTCCGGGTTTGGAAAAGCTAACCCCGGCCCACACAGCGGGTATCGCCAAGCTGATCATTAGTAGTCATTTGCGAGCCGGTCAGGATGTTGCCGTGGCCAGAAATCTCGAGCAACACGGCTCGACCGACGTTTCTTACAGCGCCGCCGGCCTCGCCCGTTTTCGCGTCAACATCTTCATGCAGCGCGGCACCCATGCCATTGTCATGCGCGTTATACCG
>JBGPWS010000061.1:0-16193 GCA_041492345.1 Pyrinomonadaceae bacterium
AAATTGAAGCTGCAAGAAGATGAGTTCAGTCGCCCGCTTCACGGGCTCAGGATTGGGTTTGGTTCGCTTACCCAGCACTGAAGTGCTGGGCTACTTTCGATCGTCCGCTGCGCGGACTCTTCCGGTCGCTACCGCTCACGGTTCTGTATCGGAGCCCTCCCTGACGGTCGGGCTACTGCCCCAATTCACGGTCGTGGCGCAGCGGGCCTCGGGTTCTTGCGGTTGAAATCGTCAATGAAGGCCTGCGTTAAATCCATCGCCGGAACGGCGGTCAGAATCGCCGGCAAGAGCTTGCTCATATCGAGCGTCATGGTGATACCGCGTTGCCGGGCAAACAGATCCATGGCCGCGCCTATCTGGTTGGAGATCGGACTGATGGCTTGCTGGTATCGTTTGGAAACATCCTCATCCAGGCGCTCTTTCTTTGTGGTGGCCTCCTGCTGAAGGCGTTCGCCCTCTGCCTGCTTGGCCTGAATTGTTTTCTGATCAACTACCGCAGCCTGCCTTAGCGTTTTGATTTCCGCGGCCAGCGCGTTGAGGCGGTTCCCAAGGTTCTGAAGTTCGGTCGTCCGTGGCCGGAACTCAAGCTCGACCTTTTTGGCCGCATCGATATAGAGGAAAATGCCGTTCTTCTCGTCGCCGAACATGCCGGTGTCTATTAAGGCAATCCTGCTTTCCGGCACGGCGGCGTTACCAGCAACAGGTGTCGGCGACGGTCTGGGCGCAGGTGTCGGTGTCGCGGCCGGTTTGGGCGGGGTGGTTAGCGGCCGGGTCTGGGCGATGACCGAGATACCCATCATTGCCACAAGGATGAGTGCGGCGAAAATTAAACGATTTCTTTTCATAGCTTTTCCTCCCGGGTAGTGCTCACAGATTCTGTCAAGAGATTACACAGATTGCGCTGAGAAGGAAAAAGCCGAGGCGCGGAATGTTCGTCGAACGCATTTCCGTCGTGCGTCTATCGTCCGCTTCGCGGGCCAGTTTGTTAGCCTGGGGCTTACGCCCCAGGCCTTATGCTCGCGCCTGCTTCGTAGGCTCTTATTCGACGAACGCTTTTGGAATCGAAGGCGCACCGCCCCACGCCCTCTTCCTCGTCAGAAAGAATCCTTGCCGAACAAGCTGATCGGCTCATCGTCGGGCACTACGGCAGTGTAAGCGTCGAGGTTATTCTCCAGTCGAGCGGTAAAGAAATCCGCAACCCGCGCGGCATCGTCTCGATTCCGAATGGGCACAGGTATTCGATAATCTTCCTTGAAATACTTAACTTCCCTAGACCCATTCTCATATTGCTTAACGACTCGCCAACGGACCCGCAGTTTAAGTGGGCTGCTGCTGTCGGCGCCTCGATAAGACGCGTGCGTCACCACTTTGCCTTCGCTACTGAGGTCGATGAGACGATCCTGAGAATCATTCTTTACGCAAATCGCGGTCGGCGAGATATAGCAGTGGCCGACACCATCTTTGCTTCTCAACCAGGTGAATTCTTCTTCGACAGCCCGCCGCCACTCGTCCGGGTCGTAGGTCCAGGCCGCAAGCAGGTCGGTCCCGGAAAGCATCTCTGCGATCCTGGCTTTACGTCCACGCCTCCGGGCGTACAGGAATGATCCCAGGCCAGCAACTCCCAGCAGAGCCAAAAAAGGAATGATTAAATATTCAGGCATTGCTCCACTCCTTTATCACGAAACGCTGTGGAGGAGTCTTTACTGAGACATTGCCGAGAACCTGTTCTCACTCACGGCCCGAGTGCGGGCTGTTTTCCCGCTGTTGGCGCTGCCGATCTAAACGGCAACCGATAATCCGTTAGGTTCTGGCACGGCTTCAATTCGGTTTCAATCTTTGCGGCTTCAGCGTCGTGAAGCAGTTTCGCGCGCGCTTCTGCTTCATCCGGCAGGCGCAGCTTTGAAAGAACGTTCGATTCGTTTTCACTGACGGCCTGGGCTATCACCCAATAGCGGCCAGGCGGCAGGTTGTTCAGCGCAAAACTTCCATCAGCCGACACCAACGATGCGAAGAATCGCAGGACATCGTCAGCCTTTTCAGGCTCAGCCGGAACCAAATAAACGAACAACTTTGGCGGCAACTTCTGACCTTCAGCGAGGTCGATCTGCCCGCGAAACGACGCGGCGCCTTCGGCTATCGTGATGGTCAGTCCCGAAAGTCGATCGCCGGATTTCAAGGTGGTCCAGTTCCGCGCCGCGTCGAATGGCCGATTCGGGGGCGTCGCTTTTGCCGATGACGGCCCCGAGGGGGCTGGCGACGACGGCCACGAGATTGATTTCAGATACCAGTACTTCGCCTCGGGTCGCACGTTGTAACGGTACTCACCTGGCGCCAGATTGCGCAGGGCGAATTCGCCCTGTTTGTCCGGCAAGGTTGGCACTCCAAGACCCCACACGAATAGCGGCTGATCTTTCGGTGCGTTCTTCTCATTGTGCCACGGCCCGACGACAATCTCGCCAAACAGCGGGCGGCGCTTGCCCTTGCACTCCGGTGCTTTCGATTCTTCCAGTACCACACGCCCGGTGATCGAGCCCAGCGGTTTCGCAGTTACCTCGATGCCGGTAATATCCGCGCCTTTGACCTTAATTCGCCGGGGTTCGGAGATGACCCAGTCTCCTCCGGGAAAATACGATTGAGCGATTAGATCGTAATCGCCATCGGCGACGCCATAGAAGGAAAAGCCCCGGCCGCCGGAAGGTTGATATGTTGCATAACTCGATTGCGATGCGCCGTTGAAGGTCGCATTTAGTGTGATAGTGAATCCCGGAGGTTGATCGACGACTACCGCGCTGTTCGCAATCCCGCTAACGGCGCGGCCCGGTTCACCGCGATAGCGAATGTCTACATTGGCGGTCTCTTCACCGGCCCGAACGAAGATCTCCGCCGCAGTGTCGCGTGTCGACGACGGAGCGTAGGTTGGTACGTCAGTACCATAGGCGCTCACAGAGTACCCAGAAGAACTGCCCCCGCCGGCCGATATGACATAAGTTCCCATCGGCAATCCATAGATTCTGTATACGCCACGATCATCTGTGGTCTGTTCTCTGATCGGTGCTCCGTAACGTGACGGTTGCCCTTTGCTGTCGCGAATCATATAGGCACGAACGGGCACGACCACGACCGGCTCACCCGCGGACCTGGTTACAGTCCCCGTGATCACTCCGCCCTTAATCATCTCGAGCCTGATCGAATCGCCCAGGTGGTAGTACCCGTTCGGAGTACTGTCCGGGTCGCGCGGCGCCAGGACGTAACCGGGAAGCGACGCGGTGACTACAAAGGCCGCCGGGTCCAAACCACTCAACTGAAAACTTCCTTCGCTGTCGGTTGTCGCGGTGCGACCCGGTGTTCCAGCACCGAAAGCGCGAACATTGACGAGGACGTTCGCGAGCGGCTGGCCACTCTCGTTGACAACTCGGCCGCTGATCGCGCCAGTCCTGGGCGCGTTCGCAAGGCTCTCGTCTGACTGAGATTGCGCAGCCACGGCAATGCTGAGCGTGATCAGCAGGGTAAGCGCGGCAAGAAAGTTGTAGAGGTAGCGTTTCATTGTCTCCGTTATGGATTAGGAGTTGGCGTGAGATCGATGGTCACGGTAACGTCCGTTGCCGCTCCGTCAGTCACGGTCACGAGTTGTTTGGCGTTTGGCGGCCGTTGCGGCCATCCGGGCCCGGAAGCCATGACTATCACCTCGTAACTTCCGGCAGCCAACCCCTCGATCAAGAAGTGCC
The DNA here is from genome assembly GCA_041492345.1 of Pyrinomonadaceae bacterium. Taxonomy (GTDB): domain Bacteria; phylum Acidobacteriota; class Blastocatellia; order Pyrinomonadales; family Pyrinomonadaceae; genus UBA11740. The sequence continues at coordinate 3,726 of JBGPWS010000061.1, forward strand.
CGCGGGAATCTGCCAGCGCCGGGGTGATACTCCCATGCACCCCTCCCTCCGGTCTGGTTAGTTGAATGAACCAACGCCCGCTGGGCGGCATCGTCCCATTCTCGATCTTTATCACACCGCGAATACTTCCGTTGCTGTAAGCAACAATGATCCGTATCCCGGTGACCTGTTCAGCGTTCTGAATCTGGATGCCGTTTGGTTGCACGACGCCATCGCGCTCGACGCGCGAAATTGTAAGCCCTTTGACGTTGCGCATTGCGTCGAGTGAAAAGTTTGCGGTTCCTGCTCGCAATCCTCCGACCCTAAAGCTGCCATCGGGTTTCATGCGATCAGCTCGGCCTGACGTAATATTCTGACCCTCGCGGACATACGCTGATACATAAGACTGGGCCAGCGCGGCCAGGACGCTATTGTCCCTGGACCCTTCAAGCACGACCACTCCCGACAAGCTTGCGCCCATGGATGACTTGATCAGTAGTCCGGTCACATCTTGATCCAGGACGTCGAATGTGACGGGCTCTGCACGCAGGTCCGAATCCGGCGGCGGATAAATTGAGACTGAGTACTTACCCGGAGGCAATTTCTCTATGCGGAACTCGCCCTGCCTGTCGGTACGGGCCCCGGTGCCTCCGCCAGAACTGGAAGTGTTGTTGCCGTCGACTACAATCCGGTCCAAACCGATCGACACGTTCGCCACGGGCTTTCCACTTTCGTCTACAACGCGTCCGTTCACTGAGAAACCCTGAACGGTCTCGCCCAGAGTGATATCGATCCTGGTTGCCTCTGTGCCTTCCTCGATCTCAATCACGGTAGCTTTCGCCGGATCGGTCGCGTCGGGATAGAAGGTGGTCCGGTACGCGGGGCGTGTCCTGCCAAAACGGCCATAGAAGTTATCGGTCCCCTCGCCGATCGCTACTCTGTAACTCCCGGGCCGTATTCCGAACATCCGGTAAATACCTCGATCGTCGGTCTGAAAACCAGACGAAACAGCATAGACGGGCCCGCGCTGATTGCGTTGATCGACCGGCACCAGGTTTACGCGCTCTTCGATAAGGGGACTACCGTCCGCATCTGTCACCTTTCCCGTAATCACTCCGCCTCGCCCCAACTCAAAGTCGATTCTCTCGACGTTCTCGCTTTCGGTGATTACCAGAGTCTGGCCTCTTGAATTGTTGACGTCCGAGATCACAAATGCCGGGGCCACGGGCGCAACTTCATAGCTTCCGGCTGGCACATCGCCGATCCGATAGTTACCGTCCTGATCGGTGGTGGCCTTGAACGTGGGATCAAACTGCGCGGGCTGGCTCGAGCGCATTCCGACTACGACTCCCGGCGCGGGCTTGCCTTTGATAGTCACTTTGCCTGAGACGGTCGCCTCGGCGTTTTTCTTAGCCGGCTTGGTTTGCGAGTTCGCGCGTGGGCAGAATCCTGCGCAGCAAAGCAAGATCGCTGAAATAATTGCCAGGGGAGCGGGGGGCCTCATAGCGAGTTACCTTTCAGCCGACGAGGGTGCGCCAATGATACCCAAATAGCAGGTCTTTGTCTTGCGATTTTCGTTGTAGGTAGTGAATGGATTTGGTAACTGATTACGGAGCGTCAACGGTCACGGCTTGAAGCCGACCGTCTCCCACAGCTTAGCGCAATCAAACAAACGTCCCTGGGTTACGACAAATCTAACTTTGCGAATGTTGCTGATATTGTCCAGCGGATTCGCGTCCAGAATGATTATGTCAGCGCGCTTACCCGCTTCAATCGTCCCCCACTTCATTTTCCAGCCTCATCACACGTGCGGGCGTGAGCGTCGCGGCTTGGATCGCTTCCAGCGGCGTCAGACCTGCCTTTACATACAGTTCCAGTTCGCGATGCAGTGTGTGTCCCGGCACGCCCACATCTGTGCCGGCAACAATCGGAATGCCCGCGCGATGCAGGGCGCCGATGATCTCGAGCAGCGTTGCGATGGCCGCACGTACTTGCGGCTCTGCTGCGGGCGGAGCGCCTTTCTTATTTATCTGCTCGACGAGCTCCGGTGCGACCCTGGCCATCCCGGGTTCAAATGTCTCGATTGGAATATTCATCGGGCGAGTCATCAGCTCAAGTACGGCCACGGTCGGGTCGATGACTGTGCCGCGCTCCTTGAAAAGTCGCAGAGCTTGCTTCGAATCGGCGGATTCTAAATCGAGCGACAGCGGCGGTTGGCCCCTTGGCAGGCTGCTATTCGGGACGAATCCGGTAGCGACATAGTTGATATGGTTAAGCTGATCCATGCCGGCTTCAACAGCCTGAAGCGAATTCATGCCCTCGGGAACATGTCCGGTGACCGTCATGCCCAGCCGGTGAGCTTCAGCGGTTATGACTTTGAGGATTTCAAGTTTGACGTGGTCTCTGATCTTTATCTGTTCAAAACCCGCGTTCTTGTATCGCTGTACCGCAGCGCGTGCCTCTTCAGGCGTGTCGACCTGAACGTCGAATGAATGCCCATCGTTTTTTCCATCGATGTAACCAGCCAGAAGGATTCTCGGTCCCAGCCCACGTCGCTCTTTCGCAGCATTACGCAGCGTGGTCCCGAATTCAAACTCGTTGCCAACATCACGCGCGGTAGTAATGCCGGCGGCCAGGTAAGCAATTCCAAACTCGACCTGCATCAGATGCGCATGCATGTCCCACAGACCGGGCAGAAGATACTTGCCGCTGGCATCTACGATTGTGGCTCCTTCGGGAATCGTGACCTGCGCGCGCGGGCCGGCGGCAATGATGCGATCACCTTCAATGACGACTGCCGAATTGGCTATCGGAGATTTTCCCGTGACATCGATCAATGTCGCGCCAACGAGCACCAGCGGGTTCTTACTCTTTGCACTACTTTGGGGACTCAGACGATCCGCGATCTGGGTCAGCCGGTCGATACCATCTTCAACTGTCCTTTTCAAAAAGAAGGGCAAGGCTGAATCATAGCCGTCACGAATGGCTGAGAAGTTTGTCTCAACGTCGCCTCCGATATTAACGACCGCGACCAGACGTTTTTCCGAATCGAACCAGAGCGTCTGTCGACCCCAGCCGATCCCGCTGAGGCTGTAACGATCAAGCGAGGTGCTCTTGCCACCCACCATCACGGTATCGTGGCCGCGACGTTCGATGAACGCCTCGCCGCCGGGCAAAAGTCTTAGAGGAGTTTTGAGATCGTGCTTTAACCAGTAACGAACCAGCATCATCTCGATCGTTACCGGCGCGTAGCCCGCGAGCGTGAAGAAGTTTTCGGATACGGGCACTTGCCTGGTCCGCTTGTCCTCGCGCACCGTGGCGGTGCTCCCCTGAACAGTCACCGAAGTGTCGATGGGAACTTCTAAGGGTCTGATTCCCTTTATCTCAAACAGCTCCGGCGTTAAGTCACCCTTGACCCGCAGAGTAGCGTTGAGCAAGGGTTTCAGTTCTTCTCCCCAAAACGGCAAATCCAACTTGGCCTGGACGACGAGTCCGCCTGGCTCACGTCTGATTTCGTAGCTTTCCTCTCCCTGCACCTGCTTGAGTTCGTATATGCGAAACTTGCCGCTCTCGATTACTTTAGCGGTTGAAGATGAGGCTGGGGCTTTTGATCTGGATCCTGTGTCTGATCCTCTCTGGGCGTTTACGTGCGTGTGAGATGAGATTAAGAAGAGGAAGAACAGAAGCAGGAGAAGTTTGTTTGGTGCAGCGCTCATGCCCCACAGATTACACAGATCACACAGAAAAGACAGTCTCATTCTCCAATTTTCATTTGACACTGCTCATTTACCATTTGCCATTCTTCTTTGTTCGTTCGCGTGATTTCGCGGATCGTTTTCATTTCTCAGCAAACGATCCACGAACTGACACGAAGCAACACTAAATGAATCCAGCAAATGGCAGATGAGAAATGTCAAATGAGAATTCGAAAATGGCTCTGCGCCATCCATGGACAACCCATAGGCTAACTTCCGCGTGGTCCAGCCCTCATCTGTGATCTTCGTTATGTGCGCAGTATCATGACCACATGATCCGTTTGCCGGAATCTGACGAAGACTTGCTGCGCGAATGCGAGGTCGATACCTTTCGTGCGAGCGGCCCCGGCGGCCAGCACGTCAACAAGACTGAGAGCGCTGTCCGCCTAACTCATCTGCCATCCGGCGTCGTCGTCACTTCACAGCAGGAACGCAGCCAGCACCGGAACAAAGCCCTCTGTGTGCAGAAGTTGCGCGAGAGGATCGAGAAACTGAACTACCGCCCGCCCAAACGCGTGCCCACGCGCAAGTCGCGCAGCGCGAAGAACCGTACTCTGGAAGAGAAGGCGCGACGATCGCAGATCAAGCGATTACGATCTAGGCCGTCGACGGATGAATGAGGACGACAAAGACTACATAAACCCTGGGTGATGTTTAGAGGCGGGCTACTGCCCGGCTCACTTCCAGCAGGCTGCTGAAAAACGAGAACTACGATCCACGAAACCACACTAAGCAACACGAAGAAGACTCGTATTTTCGAGTTAATTCGTGTGATTTCGTGGATGCTTTTGCTGGTCTTAACCGGCTCTATCTTCTTTTTTTAGCAACCAGTCATCAGAACTGGTGGGCAGTAGCCCGGCCTCGACACAGGTTGAAGATGAATCCATCGAATCAGCGCATCGTGTATCATCAGACAAAAGGGAGAGCACTCAATGATAACTGTCGCCAACCGTATCTATGTCGCGCTGGAGTACGCCGATGCGTTCGAAGAGAGGTTTCGAAAACGCGCCGGGCTGGTGGACGGCATGCCGGGCTTTATTTCCAACCAGGTCCTGCGCCCGGTTAATGATGGCGACCCCTACGTAGTCTTCACCACCTGGAATAGCCGCGAGGATTTTCTTAACTGGGTGCGTTCTGAAGAGTTCGTTAAGGGTCACGCGCAGTCCGGCACCATGCCGAAAGAGGCTTTCACCGGAGCGAACAAGCTGGAAGTCCACGAGGTCTTACAAGATTCTACTCGACCTGATTTAAAGCCAGAGCCGAAGGGCGGTCCATTCAAGATGCACTAGCAGCGTGCTTCGATTCACCGAGCCTCAGGCTTGACCTGTGTTGTATGCAGCCACTCCTTCAATGGCGCCTTCGTGCATTCGCTCAGGTCGCACGTAGAGCCAGTGCTTCTCAAACTCTTCGTCTGTCATGTTAGTTGCTACGGCTCGTTCTTTACTCTTCAACCATTCTTCAACCCATCGCTTGAGTTCCGGATCCTGATTGAGAGCCATCCGCGCTGTGTGCATGTTAAGAGGCGTGCTCATGAAATATTCTTCCCTTTCCTCGTCAAATCGGTTCTCGATGCGTAGCGCCGGCGTGAATTTCACTCTTCGCAAGTTGCTTTCGGAAATGATTTCGCCAACTCTCAGGCAGGGATGCGAGGGCGATGGCCCGGCGCATCGTCTCAACATCGCTCTTGTCTTCGGCGTACAGACGCGTGATATCGGCGACCGTGACGTTGTTCTCAAGTCGGCATATCAGTTCAATCTCATCTCCTGCCCCGACCTCGCCCTCACTCTGCACCGAGAGATAGAATCCCGTTCGCCCACTCTTCAGAAATCTCTTAATGATATCGGTGCGCCCGAACTTGATACCGAGTTTATAGCAAGGCATGCGCGGCTCAGTGACCATTACCTCGGTGGTTCCCACTCGGAAGCGATCGCCGATATTGACGGTCGCTTCATTCAGACCTTCGGTGGTGAAGTTCTCGCCGAACATTCCCCAGGGCAATTCAGTGCCGGGCAACTCGTCACGCCAGTAGCTGTAGTGTTCCGCAGGGTAAACGTAAACCGCTTTACTGGGACCGCCATGAACAGTCAGATCCGCCTGACGGTCACCATCAAGATTGAGCGTGCGCAGCATGATGCGGCCTTCAACGGGGGCTTTGTAAATTCCAGTCGAGACAATCTGCTCATTCCTCTCGACCAGACGAGGTAGTCCAACATTGACTGAAATGATTTTCATAATCTAGTTAGGAAACAAGAGAGCTAGCTTACTAGCCTCGCTTCTTTTCCGGCTTCGGCAGAAAACCACGTTGCTGCTGATGGGGTTTAGGAGGACCCACGTTCTGTTCCGGGCGCGTCTTCTCTCGTTCTTGCTTTTCCTTCGCTAAATTCTCTTTGAATCGCTTCTTCGCACGCTTATTCATAATCGAGATTATACAGGACAAGGAATCAAATCCCCCGGCGCCGAAGCCAAGAACCGTATGAAATGCCTCAACGTCCTTTTCTTAACTGCTATTTCGGGAAAATGTCGAGGGGGGCCGTGGGATATTTTTGCCGGATCTTCTCAACATCCTTGCGGCTCGGGTAATCAAGGTTTTCCGGATCATTCGGGTCATTAACCATCGGCGGTAAACGCATGACGCTCCACCGGCCATCCTGATCGTGCAAGAGGAAGCCGCTGTATTCCCCAAACGAATCCCGAGGGTCAGATGAGTGAGGATAGCCGTACATCCAGGCCCAGCCGTTGTGCACCTGCAAGCGGTTTACGACAAACACTATGGCGCCCCGGTGAGACGCGTAATAGGGACTCTGGCGATTATCAAACTCTGCGCGCAGGGCATTCATGATGGCTTGACGCTCGTCACTGCCTTTCGCCGGCGCGTGCAAATCATCAGGTACTTCGTTGTTGGCGGTCGCAGTCTCGCTCTGTTGCTCGTTCGAGGTTGATGGAGCCGGTGCTTCGGAACGCCCTGCACCCTGATTGGAAGCGTGCTCCGCTGATGGCGTTGGCGTTGACGCCGCACCGCGTTTGAGTCCTGCCAGAGAACACCCGGTAAGGCAGCCCGCGCCCAGGCAACTGACTATCAGCAAAAATGTCGCGGTCGGTTTCAAATGGGCCCCTCCGCTGCCAATCTTGAGCATCATCATCAGAAATTCACGCGCGATGCCGCCAGGATCGCCAGCACGACGGCGATGATTGCTTCGCCGGCGATAAGCCCCGAGGCCAGCGGGATCCGATAGTCCTTTTCGGTCTGCGGCGAAACTCTGGCCCAGATAAATTGTCCGACACCGCCGAGGATAAAAGTCATCAGCACTGAAGCCGGAATCAGCATGCCGATACCAATCGCGGACGGCGAAGGAATTTTCTCTCCCCACTTTTCCGCCAGCAGCGTGAGCAGGATACCTACTGCAATTCCTATCACCAGCCCAACCAAACATCCCGGCGGCAATGCGTTGAAGCCTTTCGTAAGCAGCTCGGCGAAGCCGGCCCACTTAACACTAATCGGCGCAGACAGACCTTGCGGCCCGATGCCAAATTTATCGCGCAGCACCGGGTAGACGATTGCCGTCGCGATTGATCCAACCGGCGCCGCGATCAATTGCGCGATCGTCAGGTTGCGCGGGTTCGAACCAAGCAATTGTCCGGCTTTGAAATCCTGCATCAACGCTTCTGAAGTGACGGCAATGGTTCCCGTCAATCCGCTCGAAGACATATTCACCGGCACGTTGCCCGGCGAGATGAAAGCGAAGATCGCTTGCATCATGTTCGACATCGCACTGATCGGACCCCAGTTTGTTTCTCCCAGCACGCGCAGGCCCACCAGCATCAAGGGTAGCGAAAGCACGATGGCGATGAACGAGAGGTAGACGGGAATACCCATGCTGAAATACTGCACCAGACAGATCACCACGGTCATGACAATGGAACCGATAGCGACCCACTGCATCGGAAAATCGTTTCGTTCTATCTGGCTTCCTCTCAACCCGCGAAAAGTTTTGACGATCAGATTCCACTTCAGCGCCAGCGAGGTCAGCCCCCCGGCGACCATTAAGCCCGTTGCGGGCCACATCACCCAACGAAGAGTTATGGGAAATGTCTGTTCTGCAATCATTCCATGCGACAGAAGAAACCGTGGCAGGATGAACCAACTGATTGCCGTACCAATTGCCATGGCCAGGCAGATGCGAAATCCGACCAGCAGTCCCGAGCCAAACGACAGCAGGCTCAAATTAAAGCCGATGTTCATCGGCTGCATTCCGCGAAGAAACACCGTGTCCCTAATCCACTTAAAATAGGTGGTCACCAGCATCAGCACACCGGACGCGAGAGTGCCGAGCCCAAGTGCCTTCACCGGCCCAGCCGACAGCCCTTTCTCGCGGCCTTCGTGCAGCACCTTGATCGTTTCGCCCGCAGCCAAACCATCGGCGAACGTCAGGTTCTCCTCGTCGATGTAATGGCGTCGCATGGGGACTGCCAACAAGATGCCGAGCAGACTGGCGCTGCAAAGCCAGAAAAAGATCTGCCAGGTGCCGAGGTGAATCGGCGGATTGAGCACACCCTTCGCATTCAGCAAATCAAATGCGGCGAGCAGCACGCACATGAATGCTGTCTGGCCCGCGCTCGTGCCCATGGTCTGCACGATATTGTTTTCGCGCGCGTTGGTGCCGGATGCGCGCATGATCAGCACCAGCGCGATGAAGCCAAAGAACGCCGACACCACCGAAAGGTTCGGGCCAAACCCGAGCTTCAGGACACAGTAGGGATAAGCGCTGCCAATGATCATCGCGACCACCAGTCCGACTATGATGGATCGGACGGTAAGCTCGGGAGCGGCCACGGCGGCTTTTGTCTTGCTCATCAAACTCTCCTATTTTCCGGTAAACAAAGTGGTCTCGTCGACAAAGCAAAGCCCATTGCCCCAGGGATCTTCGACGTAAAAAGAAAGTTCACCCCAGGGGCGTCGCACAATCTCGCCAGCGCTGGCGACATGAACATCTTCGGTTGAAAGACAGTTCAGTTCGCGCGCGCGCGCATAAACTTCGTCGAGATTATTGACGGCGAAATAGATGTAATCTGGAATTGGTTTTGCTTCCTCGCCGCCAGTTGCTACGTCGACCAGCGCGAGAATTACCGGACCGCAATCGAAGTAGTGCCGCGAGCCGCGGGGAATTCTCCGGCCTTCATCCGCCAATAACTTTGAATAGAACTCGGCGGCTTTGTCGAGATCGGAAACTTGCAGGATTACGCGGAACAGCGTGGGTGCATTGGCCATCAATCAATCCTTTCTCTGTACCTTCCCCAACGCCTCGCTGCTCTTCTTGATCTGTTCGCTCAATTCGATGATGTCTTCCGGGTCGCGCTGTTCACCACGCCGCCGCGTATCTCCCTCGCCGCGGATCGGCACCGCCTGAAATCACACCGGACTTCGCGTCATACATAATCACCGTTGGCGATGAACCGGTGCCCCAGGCGGATTGGATCTTCAGCTTGTGACCGCGCGAGTTAAGTTGGCTGATCACGTCCGCAGGAATGCGCGATTCGACGTTGAGCACGCCCGGCAGAAATTCATGATTGTCGAACGAGCTGACGTAATGCTGCGTGTCAAAGCGCGGAGCTTCGACAGCTTCCTGCGGATTCATGCCGAACTCGATGATGTTGAGCATTACCTGCAGTAGACCCTGATCCTGATTGTCGCCTCCCGGTGTGCTGAGGACCATGAACGGCTGGCCGTCTTTGAGCACCAGCGTCGGAGTGAGCGTAATGCGCGGACGCTTGCCCGGCGCGACCACGTTGGGACTGTTCGGATCAGTTAAGGCCGATTGCAAGCGTTGGCCCATCAAAACGCCGGTGTCTCCGGCAACTACTGCCGGCAACCAGGCGCCGCTGGGCGTGGCGCTGAACAGGTTGCCGTTCTTATCGATGACGTTAACGCAGGTCGTGTCGTTTGCTTTCTCAATCTCCGGAACCGGCGCTGAGTTGTAGGAAATCTGCGCCGCGCTCGCCAGCAGCGGCTTCATGTTGGTCGGATCGCCCGGACGTTGGGACAGGGATGCCTTCTGCCCATCGATGAGAGATCGGCGCATCGCCGCATAGTCTTTCGACAGCAACTGTTGAGTAGGAACCTTTACGAAATCCGGATCACCATAGAAACGATCGCGATCGGCGAAGCCGAGCTTCAGCGCTTCGGTAACCGTGTGAATGTACTCCGGCGAATTCTGTCCCATCTTCTTTAGATCGTAACCTTCGAGCAGGTTCAGCACTTCGATCATCATCGGTCCCTGCGCCCAGAAGCCGGTCTTGTATATCTCGTAACCGCGATATTCGCCTTTTGCGGGAAGGCCTAACTTCGCATGCCAGCCAGCCAGGTCCGACGTCGCCAGCAAACCACCGTGCGTCTGCATGTAATCACCGATGCGTTTTCCCACCGGCCCTTTGTAGAAGTAATTACGCGCGGCCATCAGGCCGGCATGGCGCGAGGTTCTCGCGCCTCTGCGTTCGGCGGAGACGATTGCGCGCAGCGTGCGCGCGAGATCGGCCTGCACAAAAACGTCGCCAACCTTGGGTACTTCGCCGTTGGGTAGAAAGATGCGTTTGGCGTCGGGCCATTGCGAAAAGATGGGCGCGCGCGTGGCGATGTATTGCACGCGCAACTCATCGATCGGAAAACCATCCGCGAGTTCAATTGCCGGCTGCATTACTTCCGCCAGGGATTTCGTACCGAAGTGATCCAACGCCGTCACGCACGCATCGAGCACTGCGGGAACGGTCGCCGCCAGCGGACCGGTCGAAGGGATCATTCCTGACTTTGCGCCCGGCATCGAGGGCATATCCACGTCGGCGCTTACTGCGCGCTGCGTCGCGGATGAATCAGGCGCCGTTGCAGTGGTCATCGCTCCGGCTTGCCTGGCCCGATTCACGAAAAATTCGCGAGTCGCTTTCGCGGGCGCGGTGCCCATTCCCTCGACCACGGCCACGTCTCTGCCCTTTAGCTTAATCAGAATCGGCACTTCGCCGCCGAACGAAAAATGCGAGAACTCGATCACCGATGCAGCGAGAATCGTCGCCACTCCGGCGTCGACGGCGTTACCGCCGTGCTGGAGGACTCGCATACCAGCCTCGACTGAAAGCGGATGGCCGCCGGCAACCACCCCGCGCCGTCCACGCACGACCGGACGAAATGTATCGGCGTTGGAAATGCGCAGAGTCGCGCCAAATACCGCGAGTGAAGTTGCGATCGAGAGGTAGCAAAGGAGCGAACGCTTGGTCATCATCCTCGATAGGCCTCCGAGATAAGCAGATTTTGGAAGAGTTTTATGCTTCTTCAGTCCCCGAGTCAATTAAAACTAAGTAACGCAGACTGCCAGTCTGCGCAAGCTGGCAGCTTGCGCTACAGAAACATCTTCACAAGTTGATCGCAATGTTTTCGCAACCCTTCGCCGGGTAGACGAGTTTAGTATGCGTTCATTCATTGATTCTCCTTGTGAGAACTGAGACTGAAGGGTTGAGGCGCCGAATTTGGGGGAGTTCGGTGCCTTTGCTTTTTTTCTGGTTCCAACCAATCAACTAGCTAGTGAGCAGCGGCTCTGCCGCCTGATGTCCGGAAAGGCTCGGCCTTTCCGATGAAGCTCTATTTGTTCTTATAAGGGCTCCGCCCTGGATATCGGAGGCGTAGCCTCAGAGAGGGATGGCGCTCGGGCCGGAAAGCCGTAGGCTTTCCGCACATCAAGCGGCAAAGCCGGCAACCGCAGAATAAATTTCCGCGCGCCGCCCGCTTGCACTTTCACGCATTCTGTCGATAATCGCGTTTTCCGGCTTTCCTATCCGGCGTTAAGCGAAAGACCCATCAATGACTGACCCCAAGACGGTTCCCTACGGCTCGTGGAAATCACCAATCACTTCTGATTTGATCGTCAGAGAATCCATCAGCCTCGGACAGGTCAAGATGGATGGCGACGACATTTATTGGATCGAGATGCGTCCGTCCGAGGGCGGACGCCAGGTGATCGTTCGACGCGCGAGCGACGGCACTACCGCCGATGTTAATCCTTCGGGATTCAACGCGCGCACCCGCGTGCATGAGTACGGTGGCGGGGATTATCTTGCCCATAACTCGACCGTCTACTTTTCCAACTTTGCCGACCAGCAACTGTACCGGCAGGCGCCGAACTCGGACCCGCATTTGATTAGCGAGGAGAGTAGTGATGCTCGACTCCGTTATGCGGACTTTGTCATTGACGCGAGCCGGAATCGTCTGATCTGCGTTCGCGAAGATCACCGTATAAATGATCGCGAGGCGATAAATACTCTGGTCGCCATGCCGGTCGATGGGGGCGAAGCCCAGGTTCTGATCTCCGGCAACGACTTTTATTCCTCGCCGCGTATCAGTCCAAATGGTTCCAGTCTGGCATGGCTCACCTGGAACCATCCCAACATGCCCTGGGACGGCTGCGAGCTCTGGGCAGGTGAAATCGCCGATGGCGGAACCATCGCTAATCAACACCTGGTCGCAGGCGGCCTCCGGGAATCGATCTTTCAACCAGAGTGGTCACCCGACGGAACGCTTTACTTCGTTTCCGATCGTTCGGGTTGGTGGAATATCTATCGCGCCGCGGCGGAGCTTTCGATCGAATGCGTTTGCGAAATGGAAGCCGAGTTTGGCGCGCCGCAATGGATCTTCGGACTGTCAACCTACGCGTTTGAATCCGCCGACAGAATCGTCTGCGCCTTTGCTGAGCGCGGC
>JBGPWS010000036.1:0-19106 GCA_041492345.1 Pyrinomonadaceae bacterium
AGCGCGGCGTTCGCGCGATTTCATTGATACATTCGAGTCCGTCCTCAAGAAGCGACGCAAGGCCTACGAGCAGTTGGCAGAAGGTCCTGGCCAGTGATACTCGCCATCTGCGATGAAATTCCCTGACAAATTGGATGTGCTCGCGGTTCACGCGAGATTGATCTCGGAGACGGGCGGAAGCCCCGGCCTGAGAGATGAAGGCCTGCTGGAATCAGCTCTAGCCGCTGCCGAGAACCGACATAATTATGAAGGTGCCGACCTTGTGACTTGCGCTGCGACCTATGCTTACCACTTGACGCAGGCACATGCATTTGTTGACGGGAACAAGCGTGTAGCCGCAGCCGTCACTGAAACATTTCTGGAAACAAATGGAAGCCAGTTAGCGATAACAAACGAGGAAGTTGCCCAGTTATTTGTGGACATAGCGGCCGGCGTCCTAAGTCGTGATGAAGTAGAGAACGTGCTTCGCGCAAAGGTGACAACGGGTGACGTGTAGAATCGGCGGCGCCATCTCATCCTTGCGGACGGCGTAGGAAGTGCGCTTAACGCGCACCATAAAGCTAGCGAAGAGGTCAAAGCTCTACGCGCTGCTTCTCGTTCAGTCTCCGAAGTCGCCAGCCGAATCGCGCCGCGCCGCTGCCGGCTGGGGCGGCGATCGCTTCGCAGTCTACGAAGGCCCCAAAGGAGAAATTCTCTCATCGAAATTGACGAAAACGGCGCAGCGTGGATTGCCGAGGCCAACACAAGGTGATTGAGGTTGTCCTCGACACGCTCGCTCACGGTTCAAGCCCTGAGGAAATACACTTTCAATATCCTCATCTCTCTCCGGCGCAGATTCATGCCGCGCTGTCCTTCTATTACGAACACAAACCGGAACTGGAAGCAGAGATCCAGAAGCGTTGGCGTGAAGTCGATGAGCTGGAATCCGAATCTCCCTTGCATCAGCGACTGCGTGAAATAAAGCAAGGCCTGTGAGCGTGCGATTGTACATAAACGTCCATGTTCGTCGGGCTAGTTTGAAAAGAAACAAATCTCATTAGCACCTGGCTTCAGCCAGGTGGTTGCCGAGGTCATTGATCCCCAAACCGTTTGAACGGTTTAGAATTGGAAACCGTTAAAACGGTTGGTGTCACATCGGATCACCTGGTCGCCGCACTGAAGTGCGGTGCTAATGAGATTCGAACCGACCCACTACCTGTACAGCCTAATTGTCGTACATCGCTGGTCTGTGATACTTTTCGCTAGTTCAATCAATCGAAAACCAGCAGTTAACAGTCAGAAGCCAGGAGTCTCAAGACACCAGATATGGCTGAGATGAAGTCTGAAGCAGTGTCCACTTCCGGATTCAAGGTGCGGCCGTTGTCCAGGGTCGCAAAGGCAGACTCGTCTCCGGCTGAGCCTCAAAAGTCAGAAGGCACAGAGCAGAAGGCAGTAGGCAGTAGGCAGAAGGCAGAAAGCAGTTCTTCAGAACCTGACGTTTCCAAATTCCAAAGCAAGTCTTCGCGATTGCGGGAATTGACCGAAGAGCTGCGCGCGCTCGAAGCAAAGCTTCGTCTCGGCGGCGGTCCCGACAAAATGGCGAAGCAGCACAAGGCGCATAAGCTCACTGCCCGCGAGCGAATCGATCTCCTTCTGGATAACGATTCCTACAAACAGGAAGTCGGTCTGCTTGTGGCCTATGATCAATACCTTGCCAGTGGGCAGTGGGCAGTGGGCAGTGGGCAGAAGGAAGAGAAGAAAGAAGAAATCGGCGGGGCGCCGGCCGCGGGTGTGGTCACGACCATTGGTCGCGTCGCGGGCAGGGAAGTAGTCGTGGTCGCGAACGATGCGACGGTCAAAGCCGGTTCGTGGTGGCCAGAGACGATCAAGAAAATTCTGCGCGCGCAGGAGATCGCGATGCGCTCGCATGTGCCGATCATCTATCTGGTAGATTCGGCGGGTGTGAATCTTCCTTATCAGGGGGGTGTGTTTCCCGGGCAGTACGGCGCTTCGCGGATCTTCTATTACAACTCGATCATGCGGCGCTACTTAAAAGTCCCGCAGATTGCCGCGGTGATGGGCCCGTGCATCGCCGGCGGCGCGTATCTGCCCGCGCTCTCGGACATCATCATCATGGTCGAAGGCACTTCGTTCATGGGATTGGGCGGCGCAAATCTGGTCAAGGGCGCGACCGGCCAGACGATTGACAATGAAACTCTGGGCGGCGCGCGGACGCATAACGAAATTTCGGGAGTTGCGCATTATCGCGTCCCGAGTGATGAAGAGTGCATATCGAAGATTCGCGAATTTGTCTCTGAGCTTCCATCAAAAGCGCAGTGCGTAGTCTCAATTACCAATGGCAGTGAACCGGGAACTCCGGAAGAAAAGCTCTACGACATCATTCCCGAAGATCATCGCCAGCCTTACAACATGCGCGATCTGCTGGATTGTGTGCTCGACGAAGGACATCTGGACGAGTTTCAGGCGGACTATGCCAAAGAGATCATTACCGGTCATGCCCGCATTCGCGGAATACAGGTGGGCGTGATTGCCAACAACCGTGGTATGTTTCGCGATCCGGCGGGCGGCTCGCCAAAATTTGGCGGGATCATCTATACCGAATCGGCTGAGAAGGTTGCTTACTTTATCGAGACCTGTAACCGCCATCAAACACCGCTGTTGTTCGTCCAGGATGTTTCCGGGTTTATGGTCGGATCAGAAGCTGAACATTCGGGAATCATCCGCGCGGGTGCTCGCTTTGTCGAAGCGATGGCCACGGCGGCCGTGCCAAAGATCGTGTTGACGGTGAACCACGCATCGGGCGCCGGTTATTACGCGATGGCGGGGCAGGGCTTTGATCCTGATTTCATTTTCAGTTGGCCGACGGGCCGCATGGGCGTGATGGAAGGAGATTCCGCTGTCCAGGCTGTGTTTGGTAGTGAACTGGAGAGGTTGAAAAAGAGCGGTCAGCGACCCGACGCGGATCTCGAGGCGGAGATGCAGAAGGTGCGTGAGACTTATGAGCGCGACCTGGACGCGAAGTATGCTGCGGCTCGCGGGTTTGTCGATGCAGTAATCGCTCCGGAAGAGACCAGAGACGCGCTGGAGCTTGCATTACGAGTGAGTTTGAATTATTCAGGACCGCATCTGGGGCAGTTTGTGTTGCCGGCTACGCTGGCGTAGTGCAAAGACGCAGCAGCGTCCGCAGATTGCGCAGATTTACACGAAGTTTATCGCAGGTTAAGCACGGAGTTTTAATCGCATTCTTTTCGGGGGTGCGAATGACACGCGTACATCACTTCTGTTTTTGGGGACGTGCGCGAAAACAACAAAGGAGAACAAACGTGAGAAAGAGCACCATCTATCTTTTCGTTCTGGGAGTAGCTGTGGTCGCGATGACGGCACTGGCCAGCGCGGGACTGGCCGTATCCGCGCAGAACACGAATTCGTCGGCGGCGACGGCTCCTACCAATACCGCCGCGAAGAAGAAACCGCGTCGACACAAAGTCGCAGCCACGACAACCGGCCGTTGCGATCCGATGAAGCAGGAGCAGGCGGATCTTTCCGGCACCTACACCGGCAAAGTAAATTATCCGGATGCCGGACTGACCGGCGATGCGACGCTGACGATCACGGGAAATAGCTTTACCTTGACCGCCGGCTCATCGACACAATCCGGGCGTGTGACCGCTGTTACCACGTGCGGCTACACCGGGGCGACGATGATGTTTGGCGATCTGACGCCGCGAACGCCAAGTCCAAATCCGCCGCCGGCTCTACCGGCAGTCTCGCTGCGCGCCAAAAAGGTCGGCGATCGCGTAACGTTGATGACGGTGCCCGGCGAAAAGAGATCCTTCTCGTTTGGCTCAGTGGCCGCGGCAAAGGCTCCGCGGAAGCACAGGACGACGCGTAAGGCGAAGACTGGTGCAGCGCCGCCACCGGCGCCGAAACAGTAGCTTTAGTTCAGAGAATCGGCAAGCGGACGGAGACACGGGAACACGGCGAGACAGACTCGAAGTAGTTGCGCGATCGGATGGCCCGATCGTCGTTCTGTCCGCGTTGGGGTTTCCCGTGTCTTCTTCTGTAAACTATACAAACGCGATCCAGCAAAATGAGAGACAAAATTCGCATTGCCGCCGGCCAGGGATTCTGGGGCGATTTGCCTGATGCTCCAGTCCGCCAGGTGGAAGGCGGGCCCATTGATTATCTGATGCTCGACTATCTGGCTGAGGTGACGATGTCGATCATGCAGAAGCAGAAGACGCGTGATCCCAATGCGGGTTACGCACGTGACTTTGTGCCGCTGATGAAGCAGATTTTGCCGGCTTGCGTCGAACGCAATATCAAGGTGACCGTGAACGCCGGCGGGGTGAATGTTGAAGGCTGCGCCGCGGCCGTTCGTGACGTGGCGCGCGAATTGGGTCTGGGTGGAAAGCTAAGAATCGGAATCGTCACCGGCGACGACATCCTGGATCGCATCGACGATCTACTCGCGCGCGGAATCGAGCTGCGCAACATGGACACCGACGATCCGCTGGCGACTGTACGCGATCGAATTCAAAGCGCGAACGCTTATCTCGGCGCGGCGCCGATCGTCGAGGCGTTGAATCAAGATGCTCAGATCGTCATTACTGGACGCGCGACTGATACGGGATTGACACTGGCGCCGATGATTCATGAGTTCGGTTGGCGTCCGAATGATTGGGATAGGTTGGCGGCGGGTACAATCGCCGGGCACATCATTGAGTGCGGCGCGCAATGTTCGGGGGGCAACTGCCAGTATGAATGGCAAAGCATTCCGGATCTTGCGAACGTTGGCTTCCCGATTGCCGAAGCATCGTCGGATGGAACGTTTGTGATTACGAAGCACGAGGGCACCGGCGGTCGCGTTAACGTGCCTTCTGTCAAAGAACAACTTGTTTATGAAATGGGCGATCCCCATGGGTACATAACGCCGGACTGCGTCGCCGACTTCACTACGATTCAACTGGCGGATGATGGCCCTGACCGCGTGCGGGTGTTCGGGATCAAAGGGAAAGAGGCAACTGACACTCTGAAGGTTTCGATCAGTTATTCGGCGGGTTACAAGGCTGTCGGTACTCTCGTTTATGCATGGCCGGATGCTTACGAGAAGGCCAGAGCCGCGGACAGGATTCTGCGTGCGCGTCTGGATCGCCTTGGCTTGCACTTCGATCAAATCCTGACCGAGTTCGTAGGCGCGAACGCGACGCATGGGCCGCTCGCCGGCGAGTCATCTCCTGATCTCGCTGAAGTGCAGCTGCGGATAGGTGTGCGCGGCAATGATCGGAAAGCGATTGAGCGATTCACCAAAGAGATCGCGCCGTTGATTCTGACCGGACCTCCAGCGGTTACCGGGTTCGCCGGCGGGCGGCCCAAGGTCGAAGAGATTGTCGCTTACTGGCCGGCGCTGATGCCGAAGAGTGAGATTGAGTCACGCGTGGAGCTGCTCGACGTCTGAAAACCGGAGGATTTTCCATTTGTCATTTGCTGGATTTATTTCGCGTTGCTTCGTGTCACTTCGTGGATCGTTCGCTTGACTGAGCAATGCAGGACGATCCACGAAATCACACGAACGGCCACAAAGAAGAATGGCAAATGCGTGTCAAATGAAAAATGAGAGAATGTTAAATGGACAATCTAGTCCCCTGAGCTTCAACCAAAGAGTTCGCAGGTATGAAAGTACAACTTAGAAAGCTTGCGCATGCCCGCTCCGGCGACAAAGGCGATACGGCCAACGTTGGGCTAATCGCGCTGCGCGAAGAAATCTATCCTTTGCTTATCCGCGAAGTGACGGCCGATCGTGTCAAGAAACATTTCGCAGGAATCTGTAAAGGCGAAGTCGAACGATTTGAGTTACCGAATCTTGGGGCCCTCAATTTCTTGCTGCACGAAAGTCTTGGCGGCGGTGGCACGCTTTCCCTGATGACCGATGCGCAGGGTAAGACATTCTCAACGGCGTTGTTGAGAATGGAGATCGAGATTTCGGACGACGAAGCGAAGAGTCTCGGCCTCTAGCGACTCTTAATTGACTACAGTTTCCTTAGTACCGTTTTGTGTGATTTCGTGGATCGATTCTTTGGTCTGAGGAAGACGATCCACGAAGTTACACGAAAACTACCCTAAAGTTATGGTTTCTCGCCATGAAACCTGAACACGAGTTGGCTGTTAACCACGGTTTCGCGAAAGTTGGTGACGTTCGCCTCCATTACGCTGAATGCGGCCGAGGTGACGACCTGGTAATCCTCCTGCATGGCTTTCCGGAATGTTGGTATTCATGGCGACATCAGTTACCAGTCCTGGGCAAACGATATCATGTCGTTGCTCCTGACATGCGTGGCTACAATCTCAGCGACAAGCCCGCTGAAGTTCAGAACTACCGCATCGAATTCCTCGTGCAAGATGTAATTGGCCTGATTCGCTATTTCGGCAAGGAGAAGGCTGCGATTGTGGCTCATGATTGGGGCGCCGGCGTCGCCTGGGCTCTGGCTCGAAAACATCCGGACGTAGTTTCGAAACTCGTGGCGATGCAGGTGCCGCCGCCGGCTGCCTGGCGAGCTAACTCCACGTTGCGGCAACTGCTACATAGCTGGTACATGTTTTTCTTTCAGCTACCGCGTCTGCCCGAATGGTGGGCGAGCACGAATAATTTTGCCAGGATCGAAAAGATGTTTAGAGAGACAAGCGTCCGTAGCGATGCTTTCACGGCCGAGGATATCGAGGTCTATAAGGAAGCTTTGCGCCAGCCCGGCGCTTTGACCGGTGGGATCAACTACTACCGGGCGAACGTCTTTAAGTCGCTGTTCCGTGGCGGAGTTGAGACGCCCAACGAAGCTGATGGCAAAATTCGTGTCTCAACTCTTTTTATTTACGGTGAGCAGGACCTCGCCATACTCCCTGAAACGGTGCGCGACGTTGGTCGGTTTGTTGACGCGCCATATAGCGAGGTGAGAATTCCCGACAGCGGTCACTGGGTGCAGAATGAAGCCGTTGGAGAAGTGAACGAGGCCTTGCTCCGGTTTCTCGGAGATGGGTCGTCAAACGCGAATGAAGTGCGAGAGAGATGACGCAGGATAACGCAACGATTCTCTATGCAGTTGCGGGCGGCATTGCGCGCATCACGCTGAACCGTCCCGATAAGCGAAACGCGCTCAATGACGAGTTGATTGCCGCGCTCAAAGAAGCGCTGCGCCAGGCCGATCATGACGAAGAGGTGCTCGTGGTCGTTTTGTCAGGCGCGGGTTCAGACTTTTGTGCCGGCGCTGATCTGGCGGCACTCCAGAAGGTCTCGACAGCGACAGTGGCAGAAAATATTGAAGACGCGCGATCTTTGATGGAACTCTTCCTGCTAATTAGAAAGGTGCGCATGCCGGTAATTTCGGCAGTGCGGGGACGCGCATTGGCCGGAGGAGCCGGACTCGCGCTGGCGTGCGACATGGTCTTAGCATCGCGCTCGGCGCGCTTTGGTTTTCCCGAGGTGAAGATCGGATTTGTGCCCGCGATGGTTATGGCAATTCTGCGGCGCAGTACCTCTGAAAAGCGGGCTTTCGAGCTATTGACGCTCGGCATTGATATCAACGCCGAGCAGGCTCAGGCATACGGCTTAGTCAACCGGGTTCTGGATGATGAAGCATTTGAAGATGAGGTTGCCGCTTTTGTGGAGCAATTCGAACGAGTTAGTCGTTCGGCGGCCAGGCTATCCAAGCAACTGTTCTATGAAGGCGACGCGATGACTTTCAAGGATGCGTTGGAATGCGGAGTTGACACGAACGTGATTGCTCGGATGACCGAGGATTGCCGGAAGGGAATTGAACGCTTCCTAAAGAAATAATGAAGCGGATTGTGGCTGTTGCGAGGCGACTAGATTAATTTGAGCATTTGTTGCAGCAGCGCGAATAGTTTTTCATTCTGAAGCGGGGCCTGCCTATTATTCCAGCCGACACTGAGCGCATACCAATCGCCTTTGGTTGATTGCAGCAGATAGGTCATATTCAGCACGCCCGGTTCCGATCCGCCTTTGAAGCCGACATATTGCCACTTGTCGCGGGGAATACTAAGTCCGCTGCCTGGGTTAATCGCGAGTATCTGCCTGGCGGTTTTGTCGCCTTCGGTCTGCTGTCGCAGCCAATTCATCACCCCACACATATCGGCAGCCGATGCGAACCACTCAATTTTATCCACATAAGCCGGCTTGCCGTTCTGAAACGGTTTGGCGTCCTCGCTTTTGACTTTCGCGATGGTATCCGCGAGGAAGGCGCGACGACCCTTCGCGTCAAGCGCGAGATATGCGGGCGCCGCCTGGCCGGTTGGCTCACCCTTCAGCTTAAACATTTCAAGCGTTGAGAGGAACGGGACGTTGAGTTCGGGTTTAGTGTGACCGGTCCCTGCCAGGATAGCTTCCACTCGCTCGCGGCCCAGGGTCATGAGCAACTCGTCGGCCGCTGTATTATCGCTAATCGAGATCATCATACTGGCCAGTGTGTGCAGCGTGACTGGCGAGCCCGTGGGCCATGATTGCAACATGCCCGACGGCAGCGATGCGATCTTCCCATCCAACGCCACAACGTCCGCCCATTTGCGCTCGCGCGCACCAACTTCCCGCACCAACTCGCTCAGTATGTAGAGCTTAAATGCCGAGCCGATCGCCATCTCGCGCTCAGCGTTGTACGCCACGATCGGTCGTATCCCGTCCTTGCCTAAGCTGGTGATCAGCAGGCTGGTCTCACCTGGCAGGGTTTTCAGCTCATTGACGGCTTCGTCGAGCGTTGCAGAATTACGAATGGGCGCGCCGATTAACAGGCTGTTTAGCAGGCGCGGCTCGTCCGCGTCGATGGCGAGCGTGGCGGGCACGGTGTAACCCTTCTCGAAGATGAAGTCGAAGCGTCCCGCGTAGGCGCTCAGAGGCGCAGTCTGCTTTGCCTGCGTGCAGCGGCCCATTTTCGAGAAATAGTCAGCGAAGATCTCAGTAAGCTTCGGAGCAGGGACTTGCGCGAGAAAACTGGGCGCAAACATCTTGTCGTAATCACCCGGCGTCTGACGGAACTGCGCGCAGACCTCACCGGCCCGGCGTTCAAGCATAGTGGCGTTCTGGGCACACGCTGTAGTGGCGGTCAACACGCTCAAAAAGACGAGCACCAGGCTCAACGGCATATGTTTCATTCCAGTATTTCTGGGCTGGAGTTATTCAACCTGACACCGCATCACGAAATATCAAATGTGAGCGCTCTTTACGTGCGCGGGTGTACATTCTCGCGAATGAACTTCGCGATATCTTGTGTCGATGTACCGGGGAGAAAGATTTCGGCGACGCCTTGCTCTTTAAGTTTGGCGATGTCTTCCTGGGGAACGATCCCTCCCAGGATTACCAAAGTGTTCGTCATTCCTTGGTCGCGCAACAACGAAACGATACGCGGGCACAGCGTGTTGTGCGCGCCGCTCAGGATCGACACTCCGACTGCGTCAACGTCCTCTTGCAAAGCCGCAGCGGCGATCATCTCCGGGGTCTGACGCAAGCCGGTGTAGATGACTTCCATACCGGCGTCACGCAGCGCTCGCGCGATCACCTTGGCGCCGCGGTCGTGACCGTCGAGGCCGGGTTTGGCAACCAGAACACGAATCTTTCTTTCGTTCATTTACCCTTTTCCATACTACTTGAAAATGCCGAGCGGTCCGTTGCGTTCGATGTAGGGGCGGAGTTCGGCGTAGCTGAAAAAATAGCGGCCGTCGGGTTGCAGCGCCTGGATTACATGCGGAAACCCCGCGTCATACAAGAACGTTACGCCCCTGTCACTAATTGAGAACTCGTCGAGGTTCTCCACTGTGGACGTCAGTTGTCCCAATTGTTCCCTAAGTGAGTTCTTCTGATCGGCATCGGAGTCTTTATCGGCTTCGGCTTCTTTGATGCGTTCTCTCGTTTCGGCTTTCAACTTTTGATTGGCCATCGTAGCCAGAGTCGCAAAGGAGTCTGGTTTGAAGACGTCGTCGGCCTTAATGACCCGGCCGGTTTTTAGGTTGATCAGGAAGTGTTTCGTTTGAGTGTCCGGATAAGCGCCCATTCCGCTCTGGGAAAACGTGATATCCAAGAGATAGTTCTTATTGTAATTGACCTTGTAGTCGAATTCGGACAACCAGCCGTCCTGGCGGTATTCCTCTAAAGAGGAGTCGAAGACATTCTTTATCGCCAGAGTATTCTGGATTCGTCGTAGAACGGCCGTGTCAGAGAGGCCCCGCACGATCGGATACCGGACAATCGCGCTCTTGCGTTCAGGAAAATTGCGCGCAACTTTTCCGCTGCGAAGCAAAACAACCTTGCGGGGTTGGATAACCACCCGATCCTGCGCTAGGGCGCCTGGTGATTGTGCGACGACTGCACACAGAGTTATCGGTGAGACGAGGAATAATGCAGACAGCCGAATATGGTTCATCCGAGTAAAGGGGAATAGTCCTTTCGAGCTAGATGGCAGGTTCTTCGTAGATCCCATAGACATCTCTGAGCGCGGAGCAGATTTCGCCGAGGGTGGCGTAGGCGCGGACGGCTTCGATGGTCGCCGGCATGGTGTTATCGCCGCGTTGCGCGGCCATTCTTAAGGAATCAAGCGCCTTCTCAACCGAACCCTTGTCCCTCTTGGTGCGTGTAAGTTCGAGTCGCTCGAGCTGGCGCTGACGCACCGACTCATCGATGACCATAATCGGGACTTCCTGTGGTTGGTCTTTCATTTCGTACTTGTTCACACCCACTATAGTTTGATCGCCACGTTCCAGGGCTTTCTGATACTGATAAGCGGATTCCTGAATCTCGCGCTGCGGGAAACCCTTTTCGACGGCTTCAACCATGCCGCCCATGCTATCGATCCGCTCGAAGTAATCCAACGCGCCCTCTTCCAGCTTGTTCGTTAATGCTTCGACAAAGTAAGAACCACCTAATGGGTCGACAGTATTCACAACCCCCGTCTCTTCGGCAATGATTTGTTGAGTTCGCAGAGCTATAAGAGCAGCACGATCAGTAGGCAACGCGAGTGCTTCGTCGAAGGCATCGGTATGCAACGATTGAGTCCCGCCCAGTACTCCGGCGAGTGCCTGAATGGCCACGCGCACGATGTTGTTCAGCGGTTGCTGCACCGTCAACGATACGCCGGCGGTCTGCGTGTGGAAACGCATTTGCATAGTCCGCTCGTTCTGAGCACCAAAGCGATCGCGCATAACCCGGGCCCAGATACGCCGCGCCGCCCGATACTTGGCGATCTCTTCAAAGAAGTCATTGTGAGCGTTAAAGAAGAAAGAAATCCGCGGCACGAATCGTTCAAGATCGAGACCGGCGCGAACTCCCCATTCAACGTATTCGATCCCGTCTCGTAAGGTAAACGCCAGTTCCTGCAACGCAGTAGCGCCCGCCTCGCGAATGTGATAGCCGCTCACGGAAATCGGGTTGTACCGGGGGACGTGGTTAGTGCAAAACTCGAAGGTATCGATGACCAGCTTCATCGCCGAGCGAATCGGATAGATCCACTCCTTCTGCGCTATGTACTCTTTGAGAATATCGTTTTGTAGTGTGCCGGAGACCTTCTTCCAGTCTGCGCCCTGCTTTTCGGCAACTACCAGGTACATGGCAAGGAAGACTGAGGCAGGCGCATTAATCGTCTGCGAAACCGTCACGTCTTCGAGGGGAATTCCTTCAAACAGGGCTTCCATGTCGGCGAGAGAAGAAACAGCCACGCCACACTTTCCTACCTCACCTTCCGAGAGCGGGGAATCGGCGTCGTAGCCCATGAGCGCCGGAAGGTCATAGGCTACCGAGAGACCAGTTTGCCCTTCTTTCAAAAGGTATTTGAATCTAGCGTTTGTTTCTTCGGGCGTGCCAAAACCGGCAAATTGACGCATGGTCCAAAGCTTGCCGCGGTGGCCAGTTGCATGAATACCTCTCGTATAAGGAAACTGACCCGGAAAGGCGATATCGCGATCAAAGTCGATGTCGGCAACATCGACAGGAGTGTAAAGGCGGTTGACTTCTTCGAGAGAGACGGTTTGGAAACTGAGCTTACGCTCACCTTGACGCTTCAGAAAAGGCTTCAAAGTCTCTTCTTCCCAGCGTTCTTTCCCTTGGTGTTCAGAAGCGGCGTCTTTGATCTCTTGCATCGTCCAGGTTCGTTGGCGAAGGTGGCGGCGTCGCCGTTACAGCCAAGAGTCCTTAATTGCTTGGATATTAGTTTATGGTATTGGGTGTGTCAATCCAAGCGGAGCCGACAGTCTTGGGAGATCAGCCCGGATTTGTTCAAGCCGAAGAAGGGCGCGCGGCTGTGGTAATACTAACAGCCGCGCGAACTCGGAAGGACCCGGAATTTCGTGGACACAGCAGCAGGGTAAAGCGGATGCTATTAGCGGACAAAGGATAACGTTCCAAGACTTGAAACTGGACCAATCGATTCAATGGGAACAACAATGTCGTTGGGCCTCACCATCCCTAGTCTTTCGCGGGCAGCGGACTCGATCGTGTCCGGGTCGCTTGCCATGCGGCGAATTTCCACCTGTAAGGAAGTGTTGGCGCGGCGCATGGACTCGATTTCGGAGGCCATCCGACCATACTCGAGTGACGAAGCCTTTAGCTCAGTCCTTGACCGCAGTATCACTGTCGAACATATACCGAGGGTGGCGATTAGTATCATTGCCAGAAAAATCCACGTGGGGATTAACCGCAACGAATCAACTGTTGCGGGAAGCCATTCGCGCGAGAGTTCGCTTACCGGAAGAGTCGGAAGCGCTTGCGTCGCAACTCGTTGGGTTACGTGTCTATTGCTAAGCCAGTAAGTATTTCCTACCCTGTTCAAGGAACACCTCCTCAGTCTCGTCTCAACTTATCGATTGGGCTCATCTCGGTTTTGAAAAACCGAGAATCAAAAACTATGACCCATCGTATAAAACTAGCCATACGATCCCACGCTAGGAATTGATTCCGAGCCGTGCCGACTTTGCGAAGGCGAGTCAACACTCAGCGGCATCCCGGTTCAGCCTGGTTCGCTTCGGTTGGCAGCTGGATGAAGAGCGCCGAGTTGTTAGCACAGACCTGTGCTGCGCGTCGAAGTCGCCGTCGCTGCCAGGAAACACGCAAGGATGCCATCTTTCTCCGAGTGGTTACCCTTGCGCGAAAGTGGTGCAGAGTCCTTTGGGACGCAAGCGATCTAGTCTTCATCTCCAGGCTCCTTGAGATTTTTCAGAGACTCGGCGTTTAAACTGCCTAACCACCATATAAACGGCTGGAAACTGATCCTACACCCAAGATGCAGTGGCCCTGATCGTTTCAATTCCTTGCGCGACAACGCTTTACCGCAAGTGGAGCCGACTTTAGCACCTGGGTAGATCTCAGGCAAGACCATTCCTTTGCAACAATTCAATAACGTAACCTCAACAGTTACATCAGCTAAGCCCAATTAAGCGCTTAAATCGGCGTACGCGCGGCGAACGGAAATCCCTGAAGCGTTCCCCGGTCCATGCATGCTGTACCCACTGGGCGACCCCGTGATCGTGAGACCTTCGCGAGGACTGGGTCGCGATGGGTCGCGGCGGACGCTGCGGGCCGTTGCGATACGCGGTGGGGCTTTCTTTCGCGGCTGGCATGGAGAGCTTAAGGTGACTGTTATCAATGGTGTAACGGTACGGGGTCTGTCGGCACAGCCATTGCGGAGGGATTTGTGAGCTAGCAGTGTGCAAATCCTTCAAGTTGGAGCAGGGTTCTATGAAAGTCATAAAGTATGCAGAACGGGGCCTAACGGCAGTGGCTGGCGGGCTCTTCGATACCATTCAAGTATTTAACAAATACAAGCCAAATCCATCGTTCACACCTAATTGGTCCGATAAACCTCTCTTGAAATCGTGGCAGAAGACGAAACCAACTTTGGGCTGGCCGCGCGTTACTGACTCTCTTTGTCCGAACTGCGTCATTGAGGCGCGGGAAGAAATTCTTAGCGGCAAGCAGGATGTTTCGGTTCTTTTGAACGAAAAGGTCGGGGAGATTAAGGCGCAAATTATTGAGCGTGATGGTGAGATCTGGATGGTAAAGGACTGTCCGATTCATGGGCATTTCGAGGATATGATGGCCATCGACTCGAAATTCCTGACGCATATCGAGGCGATGTTCCCTGGTCGCGATATTCCTGCGCATAACGACGAGACGCTGCACAATCACGGCACGAGTACGATCAAGTATGGCCGGGGCGCTGTATTGACAGTCGATCTTACGAACCGCTGTAACATGATGTGCGATCCCTGCTTCATGGATGCTAACCAGGTGGGTTTCGTCCATGAGTTGAGCATGGAGGATATCCAGGAGATTCTCGACAACGCGATCTCGATCAAGCCGCGTCGGCAGATGTCCGTACAGTTTTCAGGTGGCGAACCGACGATTTCACCGCACTTTATTGAGGCGATTAAGTACTCTCGCAAGGTCGGGTATAACTCGGTTCAGGCGGCTACTAACGGTATCGAGTTCGCAAAGAGCAAAGAGTTCTGCCGCCAAGCGGCAGAAGCCGGATTGCGCTATGTGTATTTCCAATTTGACGGTATCGGTAACGACGCGAATAGCCACCGACAGGTAGGCAATCTGTTCGATGTGAAGCTGCGGGCGATCAATAATCTTCACGAGGCAGGCGTCGAGATCGTTCTGGTGACGACGCTGGTAAATGGCATCAACAATGATCAAGTGGGATCGATCATTCGCTTTGCATTGGATAATCCAAAGAAGATTGCGTTCCTTTCCTTCCAGCCGGTTTCCTTTACTGGGCGTGACGAGGCTATTACCGCCGAGCGGCGTTTGCAGCAGCGATACACGCTTTCTCATCTGGCTCACGACGTGAAGAACCAAGTTGGAATTACCGAACCAACCCGCGACTGGTTTCCTCTGTCGTTAATGGGGGCCTTCGCGGATTTTGCGGACCTCGTTCACGGACCAAACTCCGAATGGGGCCAGGTCTCCTGCGGTTGCCACCCGAACTGTGGCGTCGGCACTGCAGTGATGATCGACAAAGAAACGAAAGAAATGAGTCCTGTTCCGGCATTCCTTAATATCCCTGGACTTGTTAAGGATATGCGGAAGATAACGGATGCCGCGCGGGGGAAATGGGCCTCCAACATGATGATGGGGCTTGCGCTCTTGAAGCATTACAATCCGAAGAACGCGCCGTCCGAATTCAACCTTTATGAGCTTTTCAAGAAGTTCGACAAGTCGTTCGGCTTGACCGGGAAGGACTATGGCAGGGTGAGTGGTGAGCGTAGTAAGGACGACATCCAAAAACGGCGGGCCGATCGGTGGAACTTCCTGTTTATTGCCGGCATGTGGTTTCAGGATCTATTCAACTACGATTTCCGGCGCACAGAGATGTGCATTATTCCCTACGGTACGCAGGAGGGCGAGATTAGCTTCTGCGCCTATAACACGGGTATTGGGTGGCGCAACATTATCGAGCACATGCACCAAAACGCGACCGTCGCTAAGTGGTATGAAGAACATGGACGGCACGAGATTTTCGCCGGCGGCAAGGCCGTCGAGCTGGCGGATGCTTCTCACGCCCTTAAGCTGAACGAGGTGGATCTGATGCGGCCGAATAAGCCGCATATGGAAGGACCCAAGACGGCGCATGAGGAAACCGTGATGATGCGTAAGCTCTATCAGGAAATGGTCCTCAAGCAGCAAGACATCAAGTCGGACAACGGTGATAAGCCAGTGCAGATCCAGGGCTTGAGCCGCAAGAAGGATTTAGCTGTTGTCTCAGCTTAGGCATTGGACCAACTGTTGACGGAGACCCCGCAAACAATCACAACGTTTGCGGGGTTTTCGTTGTCTGCTTGACCATGATGTAGCATGACGTGTTAAATAGAGGTTCGAAAAGCGGGAGAGAATCAAAGACTGATCAATTGGAGAAATAGATGGCAGTAGTGAACGTTAACCAGGGCGAGTCGATTGAAAGCGCGCTGCGTCGCTTTAAGCGCAAGGTGATGACCGAAGAAATTATTAAGGACGCAAAGAAGCATGCCTTTTTCATGCCTCCGGGGCAAAAGGCAAAGCTCAAGTCGGCTTTAGCCCGCAAGCGCAACAAGAAGAAGGGCCGCCCGCGACCGCGTCCCGTCGGCGCCAGATAGTAATCGTGCAGCCTTCAGACCACGAGACTCACCAAGTTGTCCACAACCATAAAGTGAGGTTCGGCAAAACGTTTTCAAAGCGGGAAGGGCACGTGTGCAAAGCGACCGCTTCGGATTTTTCGGCCGGATGAGCAAACGATGACGCGCATCTTATTAACAAACGACGACGGAATCCACTCCGAGGGCCTGTTGAAGCTTGAAAGAGCTTTGCACGAGATCGGCGATGTATTTGTCGTTGCCCCGGCGGCTGAGATGAGCGGTGCTTCACACAGCTTAACACTCGCACGGCCTCTTCGCATTCGCGAGATCGATGAGCGGCATTGGACTGTGGACGGAACGCCAACCGATTGTGTGACGCTGGCGCTTCATAAGATTCTCAAGGATGATGAACTGCCGGATGTCTGCGTATCAGGGATTAACCACGGCGCGAATCTTGGAGACGACGCGACCTATTCGGGCACCGTGGCGGGTGCTTTGGAAGCGACGATCCTGGGAGTGCCGGGAATTGCAGTCAGCCTCGTAGCGAGAGAGAACTTTGATTTTACCGACGCCGCTCGGTTCGCTCTGCTCGCCGTGAGGAAGATACTTAGTGAGGGCCTGCCAGAAGGGACGCTCTTGAACATGAACGTCCCGCTGGGTGAGATCAAAGGCGTGAAAGTAACTCGCCAAGGGATCAAAAATGCCAGACCCGTGATCACAGAGCATATAGATCCCCGCGGCAAGCCGTATTTTTGGATCGGAGAACAGTACTTCCGCTCGAATGCGGAAGACGGCACCGACTATCGAGCGATAGAAGACGGCTATGTATCGGTCACCCCGTTGAAAAGCGATATGACTGATCACGGAGCAATAACCGAAATAGGCTCCTGGAATTACCTGGCCACTTCTGAACTCTTGCATACGTAGCAACGATCGCCACAGCCTTCCTTTCGGCAAACAGTTGAGTTCCACACCATCACGGCAACACGCACTGCAGGCTGAGTATCGCATTCCGCGCGAGCGCATGGTCGACCGATTGCGCGACCATTACGGCATTCGCGACGAAAACGTCCTGGAAGCCATGCGCCGCGTTCCCCGGCATTTCTTTGTTACTGATGCTCTCCGCGGACGCGCGTACGGGGATCACGCTCTGCCGATCGATTTCAATCAGACGATCTCTCAACCTTTCATCGTGGCGCGAATGACTGAGTTACTTGAACTGGATAAGAAGAGTCGAGTGTTGGAAATCGGCGCTGGCTCAGGCTATCAAACCGCTGTGCTTGCCCAGCTCGCTTCGCAGGTTTATTCAATCGAGCGTATTGGCGAGCTGGCGCGCCAGGCGCAATCTCGGATTCGTGAACTTGGAATTCATAATGCTACGGTCAAAGCCTTCGACGGTACTCTGGGTTGGAATGCCTACGGTCCATATGATGGAATTCTGGTCGCGGCCGGCGGGCCGCGGATCCCCGATCCGCTTATCGCGCAATTGAAGATCGGAGGGCATCTGGTTATTCCAATCGGAGAAACGCGCGAGTCCCAGAAACTCGTCCGCGTGAAGAAGACTGAAAGTGGACACAAGGTAGAAGAACATGGACCTTGTCAGTTTGTACCATTGATTGGCCAGCACGGGTGGTCAGCGGGTCAGTAAGCAGTAAGCAGCGGGAAACAACTTGTCACACGATGCCGGATTAAAGAATGGTAGCCAGAATCATCGAACTGTTGTCCGCATTTATCGTGGCCACGATCTCTACGCTTGGCTATGGGGGGGTCGTCTTGCTCATGGCGATCGAATCGGCGTGCATACCGCTCCCATCAGAAATAATCATGCCGTTTTCGGGCTATGTGTTCGCCAAGGGCCCGTTCAGTTTGTGCGCGGTCGGTGTGGCTGGGGCATTCGGCTGTGTGGTTGGATCGCTCGTGGCTTATTGGGTCGGCATGTACGGTGGCAGGCCGCTGATTGAAAAGTATGGACGGTATCTACTTATTTCCCGTCACGATCTCGACCTGGCTGATCGCTGGTTTGATCGATTTGGTGAGGTCATTGTTTTCGCGAGTCGTTTGTTGCCCGTGATTCGAACGTTCATCGCTTTCCCGGCGGGTGTAGCCCGGATGAACCTAAAGAAGTTCGTGATATATACTTTTGCCGGATCGCTGCCGTGGTGCATTGGTTTGGCGTACGCGGGTCAAAAGCTCGGAGAGCAGTGGGACAAAGATCCAACGCTTAAAACTCTATTTCATAGATTCGATTTCATCATCGGAATCATCCTGGTCGTAGCAGTTGCCTGGTGGGTTTGGCGCCACATCAAGCACCTGCGAGAGGACAAAGAGAAAAGTAAGCAGGTTTGACAGTGCGTCTACGGTCACTTAGAATCCAACCCTGTTAGTTCGGGGCGTGGCTCAGCCTGGTAGAGCGCTCGGTTCGGGACCGAGAGGTCGGAGGTTCGAATCCTCTCGCCCCGACCAATTAGATTTCGAATAAGCGGCGACTGCGATCAGTCGCCGCTTTTGCATTGTGCGCCCGGCAACAGAGCTACGCTCCTCGCGGACGTTTGCAGACAAGATGTCTGCGCTCCCGGCGTTGGCGCTCCCGCCGGCCTTTACGCTTCTTGCATTTCCAGCTACGCTTTCCGCAACATCATGCCGTTTCAGCAAGCGCCTCCGACTCTGGGGAATCAATACGAAGATGATTCCATGCTGCGCTCGTACTTAAGGCGCAGCGTTCCCGCCGACGTGCTGCGCGAGATCAAACCGACGCTCGTGGAGATGGGACGACTGGCCGGCGGCGATCTTTATCAGAGGCAACTCGCCGACAGACTCAACGAGCCGACGCTCACGCAATGGGATGCCTGGGGAAATCGAATCGATCGGATTGAGCTGACGCCTTTGTGGCGCGTCGCCGAGCGCATCGCCGCTGAGCATGGCGTGGTCGCCACCGCTTACGAACAAAAGCACGGCAGGTTCTCGCGCGTGCATCAGTGCGCGCTCGCCTATCTGTTTACACCTTC
>JBGPWS010000422.1:0-2085 GCA_041492345.1 Pyrinomonadaceae bacterium
ACGTCAGCTCGAAGAAGCATATCTACGCGTTTCTTTGCTACACGAGCGAAACCTGGTGGTACAACGCCAGTCAGGCTGAAGCGAGTGAGATTCGTTCCTTCGATGATCTGCTCAATCCAAAATGGAAAGGGCGCATCGGTTTGCTCGATCCGCGCAATCCTGGCTCAGGGCAGAACACTTGGTCGTTTATCTGGAAAACCAAAGGCGAGGAGTTTTTGACCAAGCTCATGCAGCAGGATTTGCTGGTCAACCAGAATTTGCGCCAACTGGCGGATGGATTGGCGAAAGGCAAACTCGCTTTCACTCTCGGACTCAGTCATTACACCTACGAGCCATTTATAAAAGCCGGACTGCCGGTCAAGCCGGTGTCGAGAATCAAAGAAGGCGCGCACGCCAACAACGGCAGCGGCGTCGTGACGATCGTAAAAAATCCGCCGCATCCGAACGCCGCTAAAATTTTCGTCAACTGGCTGCTCAGCAAAGAAGGGCAAGAACTTTACGGCAAGGCGATGACTCAAGGCTCGCGCCGGCTCGATGTGAGCACCGAGTGGTTGAAAGAGTCCGGCGTACAAGGTTGCAAGGATGTCATGAGCGTCGACGATTACTTGCGCTTGGAAACTCATCTGGAGTCCTCGGTTCGCAAAATCAGGGGTCCCGCCGTCGCGCTCGCCAATAAGTTACTAAGATAGCTGACAAGGCAGTAGGAAACGGACTGCAAGCGGTGTTTCGGTGTTACTCGTGCCGGTTTCCTTTCTTCATGTTTTGAAATTCGGATAGCCCACCTTGGCCGCCTTGGCTTTGTAATCCGCCACGAGTTCGGCTCTCGGCACTTTTTGCACCCATACCGCTTCGGTGAAGCTCCAGAGCGTGAACGGATGGGCGCCGAGGGCGTAGAGTTTACCGTAATCTTTGGCCGCCAGCGCTTCGCGCTCTTCCGGTTCGAGCTTTAGTTTCTGGGTTTTCTCCCACTGCTCGACGAACTCACGTGGATGAGCGGTGTATTGCTCTTCCGCTTCTTGGTTCATATTGACCAAGTGGATCAGTTTGTTCATGAGATATTTGCTCATGACGACTCCTTTCACGGCGAGGTTTATCGATCGTTGCGGTTTAGCGTTTGGCAGACGAGCGTTGCGTCCCGCGCGAGCGATCGGATCGTCTGGTACCTGGTTTTCCATTGAGTCGCTGTGTCGCGTCGAAAAAGCGCTTTAGATCGCGCGGACGATGCGCTGGCACGCCGCAAAGCATCCCTTCGATGCTGATGTCCTCATCGACATCCGGCCAGTGAATTCCTTGCCCGGTGCCAATAAGCCGCCACTTTGCGCGCTGAGCGGGAGTCGCTTCTGAAAGCCGCCACGACCACGCCAACGGCACGCTGACAGTCCGGCCGTCAACGAGAAAGGCCGTAATGGTGTCGGCGGTAACCTTAATGTCACGTATACGCGGTTCGGTATTAACCACAATGTTTATGCCACGCTTCAATGATGACCTCATAATCTTTCTGCGCAGACTTCCAAAAGTCTCCCGGAATCTACGTCAGCCTACCTCCACCTTCAAGTCGCGAGACGCTATGCCTTGAACAATGTCCAAAGCCCGATCGCGATAAAGCCAATCCCGGCCACGTACTGTAATGTCTTCGCGCTAACGTACTCGGAAACGACCGAGCCGGCGGCGACGCCGATCGCCGAGGTTAAGATCAACGCGAGTGACGCGCCGACGAAAACCGTGAGCTTGCTGGTGTCCTTATCAGATGCGAACAACATCGTCGCGAGCTGGGTCTTGTCGCCAAGCTCGGCGACGAAGACCGAAGTGAAAACGGTTGAGAGAATTTTAAGATCCATCATGGATTTCTCGACTGCGCTTGGTCCCAGCTAAAAAACGGTATTGCTGGAAACCCAGCGTCCAATCCTTCAGCGTACGATGGCTTGGTAGAGTTCGCGACGCCCATCATCATCAAGAAATTCAAATAACCCGTGGTCATGTTGCCGTACTTGATCATTCTCTCGGGCGCACAGCCTGCGGCCGCGCCGTCAATGTCGCCGTTGACGATCCAGCCGACCGCGTTGGCGTCGAAGTTCGGATCGGTGA
>JBGPWS010000027.1:0-21086 GCA_041492345.1 Pyrinomonadaceae bacterium
ATCACCGGTCGGAAAATCGATTTGATGGCCTGGCCGTACGGTGAATGCGACGCCGGTCTGGAACGCTTAAGCGAAGAATGCGGCTAT
The DNA here is from genome assembly GCA_041492345.1 of Pyrinomonadaceae bacterium. Taxonomy (GTDB): domain Bacteria; phylum Acidobacteriota; class Blastocatellia; order Pyrinomonadales; family Pyrinomonadaceae; genus UBA11740. The sequence continues at coordinate 88 of JBGPWS010000027.1, forward strand.
CGCGCGGCATGGTCTGTATGGAAGGGAACAAATTCAACTTATTCGCGCTGGCGCGTGCCGCTGGGACGCCGGGACAACATGGTCCGGTTCATCGCGAAAGTTTCCGGCGCATATCTCCCGACAAAGTTTCTGGAGCAGAAGTTGGAACGAATCAGAAGCGGAGGCAAAACTTTGGAGTGCGCCGACTTGTCGGCGCCTTAAAAAAGCGGCAACGAGTTGCCGCAGTCCAAAGAAGTTCCTGATGAAAGTCTTGTTCTACAACCACACGGGCCAGGTGAGCGGCGCTGAGCGCGTGCTGTTAATGATCCTGGCGCGTTTGGATCGGCGTCGTTTCGATCCGCTCATGATCTGTCCTGAGCAGGGGCCGCTGCTGAGCATGGCGACGAGTTTGGGCGTGCCTGTTCAGAGTGTACCCGGGCTCGATGCTCGGTTCACCTGGCGGGTGGAACGCCTGCTGCGCTACCTCAAGTCGTTTGGTTTGGTCATCAGACAACTGCGACGAAGAGTCATCCATATCAAGCCCGATCTGATTCACGCTAACAGCATTCGCGCGGGATTGGTGGCCACGGCGGCCACACTCGGCCTGGGAACCAGAGTCGTGTGGCATCTGCACGATCTTCTTCCGCGTCATCCGCTGAGCACCGGAGTTCGGGTCTTCGCATTTCTTTGCGCGCGCACGCGAATGATTGCAGTGTCACGGGCCGTGGCCGAAAACTTTGGCGGGGCGCTCATTGGATTGAAGAATCGAATAACCGTCATCCTCAATGCGATCGATGTGGAAAGGTTTCAGCCGGATCAAATTGGGCGACAGCAGGTGCGCGATGAATTGAATTTGGGTGAGCGTCAGCCGGTCATTGGCATCGTCGGACAACTGACGCCCCGCAAAGGGCAGCTTGAGCTAATCCGTGCCTTTGCAAACGTGTTGGAAGAAAGCCCGAAAGCAGTGTTGCTGGTGGTAGGCGCCCCGCTATTTAACCGAGACCATGAATACGAGCGACTCTTGAGAGACACGTCGCGAGGGCTCGGCATATCCGAGCAGGTGCGTCTGTTAGGTGCGCGGAATGATGTAGCGGCCATTATGCAGGCGCTCGACTTGCTCGTGGTCAACTCCGCGGCGGAGCCTTTCGGTTTGGTTGCCCTGGAAGGTATGGCCTCTGGTACGCCGGTTTTGGCGCCCGCGCTCGATGGGTTTACGGAGATGATTGAGCATGGAGTTGACGGGTGGCTGGTCACGCCGGGTAATGAAGCCGAACTGGTGGCCGCGATTCTGGAGCTCAGCCGTGCGTCCGAGTTATGCGCGCGACTGGCAAGGGCGGGAAAGAAAAAGGTCGCAGCCAGGTTCTTCGTAAATCGCTACATGATCGAGCTGGAGAGTTTCTACGAAAGCACCATGGGCGGTGGGGTAAAAGCCACTGCCGCAGAGTCAACAATCAAACCGGCAGAGGCAACGAAGTTCGTTGAGTTGGCTGAGCAGTAGTCCTTATGGAAATGGATCCACTATTTATTTTACAGATTTCGCTCGAGATGGGTTTTGGAGGCGGCAGCGAGTGCGTAGCCTTTGAGCTGCACCGCGCCTGGCAGGCCCTGGGTATCGATACGCGCGCCGTGACGAGCCACGCGACCGAACCCGAAGCGCTACAGGGAATCAGCTTTGTGACGCCCTGGCTAATGCATCTTGGCCTACATTCGCGCTGGCGGCATCTGGCGTCGCTCGTCACTGTCCCCTTATTCACACTGGCAGCGAGCTGGCGGGTAAAGCGAAGCGGTGGATCAAAGATTGTCTTGAGCCACGGTGATTCGCTCATCGGAGATGTGTGCGTGGTGCACGCGGTAAACCGCGCGAGCCTGACAGAGAAACGACGCACAGGATATTACGGCTGGCTTCTGGATCCCAGCAATCTGTGGGTGGCGTGGCGCGACTGGTGGATGCTCCGCGGCGGACGTTATCGAAAAATAGTGGCAATCTCAGAGCGCGTGCGCCAACAGTTGAAGCAGTATTACAACGTCCCGGACGAACGGATTGTAACCATTCCCAACGGCATCAATCTCTCTCGCTTTAATCCCGGGAATGCTCGATCAAGGGACGCGGTGCGACAAAGCTTTGGCGTTGCTGATGACGTTCCGTTGGTGCTTTTCGTGGGCAGCCAATACCGGCTAAAAGGACTGGAGTTTGCCATCAGGGCCCTGGTAGAGATGAAGACAAAGGTGGTGTTGCTCGTTATTGGCGCTGATGCGGCGGCGCCCTTCAAGCGACTGGCGGACCAACTCGGCGTTGGCGATCGAGTGATCTTTGCCGGCGCGCGCAGCGATCTGCCCACGATTTATCCGGCGGCCGATGCCTTCGTGCTGCCCACGCTCTACGAGACGTTCGCGCTGGTTTGCCTCGAAGCGATGGCGTCGGGCTTGCCCGTGCTGGCTTCACCGGTCGGAGGAATCGAAGACTATCTGCACGACGGCGTGAATGGACTGCACATTCAACGCGAGGTGACAGACATCGCCGCGAAATTAGATCGGCTGCTCAACGATCGCGACCTGCATGCGCGCCTGCGCGAAGCAGGGATTGCTACCGCACAAGATTATGAATGGAAGAAGATCGCCCAACAGTATTTGAATCTATTTGATGAGTTGATCGCAGAGCGAGCGCAAAGCCTGGGGTCTCGAAAGCCCAACTGGCGCGGCGGCTCCCAAAGCCTGGCAGCTCCGAATGCGAGTATTTCCGCCTGAGGATGAACATGGCAGCGAAAAGCAGTCCCAAAAATGGAGGCGAGAAGATCCGAGTATTGCGCGTCGCCCATTCAAGCTTGACCCCCGCGCTGCGCCACCGCGAGCGTGCCCTGGCCCGGTGTTATCCGGATGTGGATTTGCAAGTGATTACGACTGAGCGCTGGCGCGAGGCCGAGGTGGAAGTTGACGCGGCGCCCGATGATCTATTTCCGGTATGGACGGCCCGACCTTGTCTTTCAAAGCACATTCAGTTATTCGCTTATGATCCGCGGCCGATCATCAAGGCGTTGCAAACTCATCGACCTCATTTGATAGACCTTAACCACGAGCCATATAGCGTGGCTTGTGCCGAGCTGCTGACTTTGTGTGGCTGGTTCGCGCCCAACGTGCCCATCGTCATGCAGACGGCCCAGAACATTCATCACAACTATCCGCCGCCATTTAGTTGGCTCGAGCAACGTGCCTTTAGAAGAGTGGCCGGTGCTTATGCTTGCAGTGAAACAGTGGTTGAGGTTTTGCGCGCGAAAGGATTTACCAAGCCGGCGCCAATCGTTCCATTTGGAGTAAGCACGGAAGCGTTTCGCCCCCGGCCGGCAGGCAGCAAGCGATCCGATGGACCGCTGACAATCGGTTTTGTCGGCCGAATGTTGCCCGGGAAGGGACTCAATGTCCTGGCCGCTGCCCTGGAAAAGCTGAAGTCGGAAGAGTGGCGATTGCTGGTCGTGGGTGATGGATCGGAGTGCAAAGAATTTGAGCAAAGACTGACTGCGGCTGGTCTCAGTGACCGGGCGGTATTCACAGGTGCGATCAATTTTGATCTGGTCCCTGCGTATTTCCACCAGATGGACATGCTGGTACTACCGACTGAGACAACGAAACGCATGCGTGAACAATTTGGCCGCGTGCTGGTGGAGGCGATGGCCAGTGGGGTCCCGGTAATTGGCTCAACGTGCGGTGCGATTCCCGAGGTCATTGGGGACGCGGGACTGGTTTTCACAGAGGGCGACGCTGATGCGCTCGCGGGAGAGTTACGACGGATGCTCTCAGATGAAGACTTGCGAGAGCGCCTGGTGGTAGCAGGGCTAGAGCGAGTCAAACGGTACTCGTGGGAGCGAGTCGCGGAAAAAACGTACGAACTGTTTCGCCAGCTGTTGAAAAGCAGAGAAGCGACGGCACTGAAACGCACTCTGGCGCTGGCGCAGTTGGTAACTATCGGCTGCGTGATGATGAGCGTTTTAGATCTGGTTCTCTGAGAAGTTAGTGTCCGACAAACTTCAGTTTGTCGTAGCACAGGCTGCCAGCCTGTGCGCTTGTGTAATAAACACAGGCTGGCAGCCTGTGATACAACGCCGCGACAAGCTAAAGCTTGCCGGACATTTGTAAATGCTGAAACGTAATATCAAATTAGTCTTTAGCACGAACGCCCTGATGTTGAGTTCAGGCGTAGTGACCAGTCTGCTCAGCGCCTGGGCGCTCGGTCCCGCAGGTCGCGGTGACCTCATCATCGTGTTGATGTGGCCGGCGATCTTTTCCATGGTCGCGCAGATCGGTCTGCCGTCGGCGTATCGTTTCTGGACCGCGAAGCGGCCTGAATGCGTCTCAGCGCTATTCTCCAACGCCGTAATTTTCACATTGGTGATGGGCTTGATCACTCTCTGCGTGGCCGAGTTAATGATCCCCCTCTTGATCGGCCACCGAAGTGAGGAGGTGGTGAGACTAGCGCGAATCTATTTGCTGGTAATTCCGATCCTAATGCTGACCGATCTTCTGCGCGGATTGTTGGAAGGAGCGCGGCGCTTTACCTGGGTTGGAGTTTTGCGGTTGATCCTGTTCGGCGTGCAGTTGGGAAGCTTCATCATACTCTGGCTGATTGGTCGACTAACAGTTACCAATGCATGCTACACACTGGTCGCTGCGGTAGGGGCCTCGCTGCTATTGTCCTTCGTTGCCGTTTGGCGCGAGCTCCATCCCCATTGGAGGCCGAAGCTCTCAGAATTGGGAACGACTCTGCGTTACGGTATTCGCGACTATCCGGGTGTCTTAACCGAGTTCGTTAATTGGAGACTCGACCTGATGATGCTGGTGGGGGTGGCGTCGAGCACCTCGCTCGGGCTCTACGCAGTCGCGCTTCGCCTGGCCGATATTACCAGCACTATGGCCTCGTCCGTGGGCGATGCATTGATGCCGGAAGTAGCAGCAGCGGAAAAAGCTGATGAAGCAACGCGGGTTGTCACAAGGAGTTTGCGCCTCACCCTCGCGGCGCACCTGTTGATTTTAATGCCGCTCTGGATCGCAGCGCCTTACATACTCCGCTTTGCGTATGGCGTAGATTTTCTACCGGTAACCAACGTCTTGCGCCTGCTCATGGTCGCTTCAGTTATCTGGAGCGCCGGCGCGATCATCATCAGCGGCCTAAACGGATTAGGCCATCCGGGTCTGAGTGCGATCGCCAGAATGGCAGCCGCCCTGGTGATGGTTGTGGCGTTGCGCACCTGGCTTCCATCCAGGGGCATCCAGGGAGCGGCGCTGGCGTCGATCGTTGGTTACAGCGTGATGTTCCTGGTGGCCTTGTTCTGGTTGCTAAAGCGCCGGCAGGTTAGTTTGTGGGAATGCTTGCGCCCGCGTTGGGAGGACATCCCGCGCAGCTTTATGCCGGCAACTTTGCTGGATCGAGTCTTGCGGCGCACTCCGCGATCGGCATCTCGGCAAACCGGGGAAGCACTGATTACGGCGATTGAATAGAGAGTTCGGCTGTGAAAGAACGATGACGTGCGTCAGGGTGCAGGGACGCGAAGCGAGAGGAGTTTCATTCTATGGTTACCTGGAAGCTGCTGACCGATGAAGCAGCGATTGAAATTTGGGACGAAGCGCTGTTGCGTCTCGACGACTACACACCTTTTCAGAGCTATGCCTGGGGTGAATACAGGCGCGCTTTGGGGTGGGAGCCGTGTCGCTGGGCCGCGTTCGACGAGCGCGGCGAGATCGTCGCAATGATGCTCGGTCAATTGCGCCGCTATCCGCTTGGTTTTGGCCTGATATGGACTGAGGGCGGACCTGTGGGCGATCTCTCGGCCTGCGATGACAGTTTGCAGCAAGCGGTGCGACAGACCACCGGCGTGAAACGACTCTACATTCGTTTTCGCTGCGATCGTGCGCGACGAATCGATGACGTCTTAAGATTGAACTCACAGGGTTGGAGCCGTTCGTGGTTCAACCTCACGACCAACTTTTCAATGAGCCTGGATCTAAACCGCGAAGAGGACCGCGTGCTGGCGGCCTGTGATCGTAATTGGCGACGAAATCTTAGACGGGCCAACGAATCCAGCCTGTCGGTTCGTCAATGGCTCAACCCGGGCGCCGAAGAAGTGCTGGCGGTTTATGCCTCTATGCAGAACGCGAAAGGTTTGGAAGAACAGCAATCGCGTGAGGAAATCGAACAGCTCTTGAAGCACTTCAAGCAACAGCTCGTCCTCTATCGCTGCGATGATGAGAGCGGAGAGTTGGTCAGCCTTTTGGGTTGGGTAGTGCTCGGCAAACGCGCGTGGGCCGTGCTCTGGGCGACCAGCGAGTCCGGTCGTAAGTTACAAGCGTCGCACGCAATATTCTGGGCGCTGGTTCAGCATTGTCTGAAACTCAAAGTTGAGTCTTGCGATCTCGCCGGCATCGACCCGGTGCAAAATCATGGCGTCTATCGCTTCAAGCGAGACACAGGCGCCGTTCCGCTCGAGTACCTGGGAGAGTGGGACTGGGCAACCCGACCCTGGATGCGCTGGCTTGGCAATTGGGCGATCGCGCGCCGGAGCAGGATCAAACAAGCTGAGGCCGCGCTGAAGAAATCTCGTCCAGCAAAAGTCGCCTCAACCACGGATGTTTCCGCCAGTGACCCGGCTGCGTCTCCTGAGTTCGTCGGCACGCATTTGCATGCCGCGGCTGGAAAACTGTGAAACGATCGAATTTTTATGGGTCTCGAATGTTCCTGCCGCTTGTCTTTCTTATCACCCTCCTGAGCGGTTGCACCGCTGATACCAACTGTAAGTTTGGCGGGACGCCTGCGAAAGAATCCTTCATCCCGCAGGGGCTGGGCGTCAACATTCATTTCACCGACCCTCAACCTGGCGAATTAAAGATGATTGCCGACGCGGGCTTTCGCTGGGTGAGGATGGATTTCAAGTGGGACGCGACGGAGCGCGAGCGCGGCCAATACGATTTCGCGGAATACGATCGATTGATGTCCGCCCTTGACGAGTCGAAGATTCACGCGCTGTTCATCCTCGACTATGGTAACCCGCTTTATGACAATGGGGCGCCGCCGCGGACGCCTGAGACGCAACAAGCATTTTCGCGCTGGGCCATAGCCGCAGCAAAGCACTTTTCGAATCGTGGGGTGATCTGGGAAATTTACAACGAGCCGAACCACGACGCGTTCTGGCCGCCGCGGCCGAATGCAAACGAATACATCCAGTTGGCTTTGACCGTGGGCCGCGCGTTTCGGTCCGAAGTTCCCAATGAAAAACTAATTGGCCCGGCCGTTTCGGAGATGGACTTTTCGTTTCTCGAAGCATGTTTCAAAGCAGGCTTGCTCGATTACTGGTCCGCTGTGTCCGTCCATCCTTATCTGCGTTCAGATCCCGAAGGAGCGGCGTTTGAGTATTGCCGGCTGCGAAAAATGATTAAGCAGTACAGTAGCGCTCGCGGTGGTGACGGGGTAATTCCGATCATCTCCGGCGAGTGGGGCTATTCAGCCGCGTGGCGTGGGATGAGCGAAGAAAAGCAGGGCGCGTTATTTGCCCGCGAGATGCTGACCAATGTCGCCAACGAAATTCCCATGTCGATCTGGTATGACTGGCGCGACGATGGGTCTGATCCTAAAGACCCGGAACATCACTTCGGACTGGTTAGAAGTCCTTACCAGGCAGGACGCGATCAGGTTTACGAGCCCAAGCCTGCTTATCATGCGGCCAGGACTTTGAGCGAATTCTTCAACGGATATGTTTTCGAGCAGCGACTGGCTGTCGGACGTGACGGCGATTACGTTTTGGTTTTTGCTAAAGGTGGAGATAAGCGAATAGCAGCCTGGACCACTTCGGCTGCAGCGCATCGGATTAACATTCCCCTTAGTAGTCCCACGCACAAGGGTGAATTCCGAGTCACTCGACATACCGGTGAAAGCGCGGGCTCAGCTTCAGCCGGCGCCCAGGGAGTCTCAATCGAAGTCTCGACCCAACCTGTTTACCTCAAGAGATAGAACGAGGAATCGGTCTGCAACTTGGCAAGCCCGTGGCAAGGAAGCGCTCGTTACAGAACCGCGAGCGGTAGCGACCGGATCATTTTCCATTTTCCATTTTCCATTTCTCAGTTGCCATTGATGATTGAGGTTTAGAGTACCGACTTCAGTCGGGTGTTTTTGATCGAAAAAAACCAAGTAAAGTTGGTACTCTCAACACCCGTTTTTGATGGCAAATGAGAAATGGAAAATGGAAAATGAATCGTCTCTTGGTCTTGGGTTGGTTGAGTGGTCAACGACTCATCCGTTTGGTTTCCGTACTCATTTCCCGTCGGCTGACGCTCAAGCATACGGTCTTTTCATCCAGCACAGCCAGGCCGAATCGCTAGCCTTTACGTTTTGTAACGCAAACTGTTAGTTTGCGCGCAAGAGCGGACAGCTTGCGCTACATGGCACATCGGTTGCCGGATAGAATCAGCAGTCCTGGGACTTTTTCGGAGGAGGGAAGTGGTGAGAAAAAAACTTTTGATAGGAATCAACATCGCCGCACTGGCGATCCTGGCCACGGCTTGCAGCCAATCATCTGAATCGAATGTGAATACGAACGCGACTGCAAACACGAACACCAACAACACGGCCAGTACAACCACCACCGCGCCGGACAATTCAGAAATAACTACCACCACGGATAGCAATGGCGTCAAGACTGAGACGCGTACCTTTAAGAACAATCCGCGGGTCACAAAGGTGGTGGTGACCACGCGCAGTGGTAATCGCACCGTTCAGGTCTATTCACCCAATGGCGACGAGAAAGATGTGAGCAAGAGCGAACCGCCGGACGTGCTCCACGCAACCGGTGATGCCATAGCCGATGCCGCAGGGTGGGTCAAAGACAAAACGGAAACCGCGGCTGACAAGACCAAAGAAGGCGCGAAGACTGTAGCGGACAAGACGGTCGACACCACGAAGACGGTCGTCGACAAGACAGTCGGCACCAGCAAGACAGTTGCTAAGAAAACAGCAGCGGGCGCAAAAACTGTTGCCAACAAAACCACGCAAGCTGCGAAGAAGACTGGCAGCGCGATCAAGAAAGTCGTCGTTCCTTAGTTTAATCTGATCGCATCGGGAGACGAGAGCGGCACGGTGCCGCTCTCTTTTTTTGTAGCGCAAGCTGTTAGCTTGCGTGGCCATCAGACGTGGATTTTCTTAATGTTCCTTTAAGGTAGGGTGGCGTATACTTCCTCACAAATCGGCAACCCTTCTGTTTCGTGAGCGCCTGGTTGGGCGGCGCACAAGGAGGCAGCATGAAAACGCGTTCCATAATTAACAGGCTGGGCACATTTGTACTGGCAACTTCATTACTGCCCCTGGCGATAGCAGTGCCAACCGTCCTGGCGCAAGGCCGGCGAGGCGGTGGTGGCGGTAGCAGCAGCAGCGGTTCGAGTAGCCGGAGCAGCAGTAGTAGTTCGAGTAGCCGGAGTAGCAGCAGTAGTTCGAGTAGTCGGAGTAGCGGTAGTAGTTCGAGTAGCCGGAGTAGCGGTAGTAGTTCGAGTAGCCGGAGCAGCAGTAGCAGCCGAAGCGGCGGTGAAAGGCGGAGCGGCGGCGACAGCAGTCGCAGTCAGAGCAGTCAGGGTAGCAATGATCGAAGTGGCAACGATCGCCAGGGTTCAGGACGCTCTGCTGATAACAGCTCCGGGAATTGGAGTCGCAACCGCGACCGGGATCGCGATCGAGATCGGGACCGTGACAAAGACCGCGACCGTGGTCGCCACCATGACCGGAACCAGGATCGGAAGCGGGACGAGGCTCGGAATCTTGACCGCAACCGAGATCGGAATCGGAACCGCGCATACTTAAGCACGAGGCTCTACAACTCCTCCAACTATGGCAGCTATCGTTACAGCTCCAACGCCTATGACAGTGGTTATCAGGATGGCTTGTTTACCGGCGCCAGCGACGGACGACGCGGTCAGAGCTTCGATCCGGAGCGCTCGCACTTCTACAAGCACGGCGACTCTGGTTTCTTCTCGATCTTCGGCGCCCGCGGTTCTTACACGCAGGCATATCGTGACGGTTTTCTGCGCGGCTACGAGGAAGGCTACCAGAACTGGCAGCGGTACTTTAGTGGCGGCAGTTTTCACCGATAGTTCTCAGACGATTGTTATTCTCCGGAAGTCGTGAAAGCGAGACGCGAGTTGAAGCCGCTGTCTCGGTGCTGGCAGAGAGTCAAACATGTGAACACCTGAGGGCAATGGTGATAGTATTTGCGCTGAAGAGGTAATGACGCGGCAGACCAAGACTTCGAGAAACGAATTGAGGAGTACGTCATGACCCAAACCCTGGAAGCAGTTTTTGAGGATGGCAGCTTCAAGCCGGTGAACAATGGTGCTCTGCCTTTCTCGGAGGGCCAGCGCGTCAAACTAACCGTGGAGGTTCCCGCCGAAACGCAAGACGACTTACTCGGGTTGGCGGGACAGGTGTATGAGGGCCTCTCAGACAAAGACATTGATGAAGTAGAAAGCATCGCCTTAGACCGAAGCAGTTTCTTCCACGATAGACCGACCTCATGAGTTCGCCTCAATTTATTCTCGACACCGATATCCTTTCATTGCTGATGCGAAAGAACGCGGCTGTAACAATGAGGGGCTCTTTCGCTGGAGCGGAGATTTACCAAGAAAGCTTGAGAGGAAGATAACCACTGACTATCATCGATGTCATACGAGAGAAGATGCGGGATGGCGAATACGAGTTCGCGATTCCTCACTTCTTTGAAGAGATGGCGAATGATGATTTGCTCTTTGCCGATATCGAAACAGTAATTGCCACGGGTCGCATCCGCCGCCGGTTCACACGCGACCCAAGAGGCGCTCGATACGAGATAGTTGGAGCCGCTACTGACGAACGTGAGATTGCGGTGATCTGCCGCCTAAAAGAAACCGGCAAACTGCTGTTCATAACCACCTACGTATTGGAGTAAGAGGATGAGCAATAACAAATCAATTTACGATTACGGAAAATGTCACGTCTGCGGCGAGCAGATGAAAGAGAAAAGAATCAATCAGGACTTTTGGCTTAAGGGGAAGCTGATCGTTATCGAGGCCGTTCCCGCCGGCGTCTGCCCGCAATGTGGCGAGAGGATCGTCAAGGCCGACGTCGGTCGTCAACTTGCGACTCTCATCCAAAACCTCAGGCGCTTGCCAAAGCGAAAAACGATAACCGTGCCCGTCGTTCGATACGCGAAGGAAGTTGCGTGATTCCTTTCTGTAAGCTCGCTCTAGGTGGGTGATGTATTGACAAATATTACGCCCCGAACTAAAGCTCCCATCCTGCTCTTGTCAGCGCTTCTTGTCGCGTCCTTGGCGTGCTCTTCGGCGGAATCTCAAGAATCCTTACCCGATCTAGCTAAACGTATCAAACCATCGGTTGTCACGGTAATTGCCACAAGCAACAGAAAAGGAGCGCGCAAGATTGGAAGCGGTTTCTTTGTTGGGGCGCGGCCTGCTGCGTCACTCGATCATTCTATTGATGACGTGGCAACCTTCGCTTGACGATTCAAGTACAAGTACGAAGAGTACAAACCCGTCACAGACGAAGTAGACCTTGTTCGTCGCATTCTAGAGAGAGCGCCCGAGTACCGAAGCAGAGTCCGGTTTCCGTATCCGATTCAAGAGTCAGCGCCTAAGATTGTTAGGGTCAACGCAGTAAGGCAGGACTCGCTCATTGTTACGAATTGGCATGTTGTCGCCAATTCCAAATCCATAGCCATTAGAACTCTAGATCATCAGAATTACGCTGTCACCAATATCGTAGCCTATTCCGTAGAGGGCGATCTTGCGCTTCTACAGACGAATGCTCCAGTTGAAGAGTATCAGTCTTTAGAAATCGCAAAGGCCTTTCCCGAACCAGGGGAAAGAGTGCTGGTTGTAGGTAATCCGTACGGCTTATTCGAAGGGAGTTTGTCGGATGGAATTATTTCGTCTTTGAGAGATTTCCCGCACGTAGGCAGGGTTCTGCAGATAACCGCACCTGTGTCGCCGGGAAATAGTGGTGGTCCGGTTGTAAATATGAGCGGACAAGTAGTGGGCGTTGTGACCTTCGGGTTGAAGCAAGGTCAAAATCTTAACTTCGCAATGCCTTGGTTTACTTTGGCGCGTTTACTCAGCCACGACGACCCTTTCGGTTTGTTCGAAGAGTAATTCAATCTCACGTGCGCTGCGTGAGTGCTTCGACAAGGCAGTGTGCCCGTAATGCGGGCACATTCGTCGCTGCTTGAATGATTTGTTCGATAGCGTCCGCGAATCAGCATTACACGTTTTCATGTATCGAAAGGAGAAGCGTATGAATTGGTACAGAGTCACGACCCATCTCGACCCTGCGAAGGATAACGTCCTGAACATGATTGAGGACTTCCGCTCACCTTCCGCCACGAAACCTTATCAGCGTGGCGTAGCCATGTTCACGCAGAGTCGACAATTCAACTACCGCGAGCCGTACTATTCCTATTTCACTCCTGAATGTGAGACATATTGCCCCGGCCTGCTAGAGAAGCATGATGCCGAAGAATGGCGCAAACCAGACAAATCAGAAGCGACATGGGTTGATGGACATCCTGACACTCGAAATCTCCTTGACTAGGTTATCATCGTGCGTGGTGCGGCGATGGCTCGCTCCTAAGTTCTCTTTGCGCCGTTTCGCTGGCGTGCCTTCCCGCCGCGTGCTGAACTCTTTGACCATGGCGACAACTGAAGAAATCTTCCATGATGCGGTGGCCTTGCCGCCCGATGTTCGCGCCGAACTCACTGAGCGGCTGATTGCCAGTCTGGCTGAGGATATTTCGCCGGAGATTACCAACGCACAGCTTGCGGAAGTGCGGCGACGGATTGCTCAGGTAGAGTCTGGAGAGGCAGCGCTTATTCCCGGCGATGAGGCTTTGGCGCGCGTGCGAAATCTGCTGGCGGAGCACCTGCCATCGAGCTGACGGTCTACCCGTCATAAAACTCAGGCGAACGACCTCGCATATCACCCCTAGCATCGCCGCGCCTCTCGCTGCTATCATTCACGCCTTAAGCGATCGCCGACGCACAGTACGCGTCACGATTTGAAACTTATGAATGGCTCAAACCGTTTTACCATCATCTGTCCCTGCTGCGAGGCGACCCTGACCGTCGATGCAGATACCGGAGCGCTGCTTTCGCACGACGAAAAGCACAAGCCACTGGGTTCGTTTGAAGACATGGTCAAGGACCTCGATAAGCAGAAGCTGACCCGCGAACAGATATTCGCGCAAGAGATGAGTTCTCATAAGGACCGCGGGCGACTGCTGGAAGAGAAATTTCAGGAAGCGAAGAAGAAAGCAGAAAAAGACACTAAGATTTATCGGAATCCATTGGATTTGGATTGAATAATCCCGCGTGGTGTCTCAGTTTGAAAACAGGCGTTTAGAGTACCGACTTTAGTCGGGTCTTTTGTTTGAAAAATGCCCAACTAAAGTTGGTACTCTGTACGCCTCTAAACGTGGAAGCACAAATTTAAAAAGAGGAGCCTACGAAGTATGCGACGACGTTTTCTCTTAACTCTGATTGGCTGTGCGATGATCGCGGCGGGCGTGTTTGGCGCCTACCAGACAAACGCGCAAACGAAAATGCCGCGAATGGTTTATCGTGAGCGCACGCTGCCGAACGGCCTGCGCGTACTCAGCGTCGTGGACAAGTCCAGCCCGACCGTGGCCATAAATGTGTGGTACCACGTCGGCTCGAAGGACGATCCCGATCAGCGCAGCGGCTTTGCCCACCTGTTCGAGCACATCATGTTCAAATCCACCAGGAACATGAAGGCCGAGATGATGGATCGCCTGACCGAGGACGTGGGCGGAAACAACAACGCGTATACCGCGGACGATGTGACCGTCTATTTCGAGATCGTACCGTCAAATTATCTGGAGACGTTGCTGTGGGCAGAGGCTGAGCGTCTCTCTGGCCTGACGGTGGATGAGGAAAGCTTTCATTCAGAACGCGCGGTTGTCGAAGAAGAGTTCCGGCAGAGCGTCCTGGCGCCGCCTTACGGCAAGTTCTCATACATGATGCAGCAGAAATCGTTCGTCTCGCACCCGTACAAGCGGCCGGGGATCGGCAGCATAGAAGACCTGGACGCCGCAACTGTGGAGAACGTGCAGAAGTTTCACACGACCTACTATCGGCCCGACAACGCGACGTTGCTGGTGGTCGGCGATTTTGATCCCAGGCAATTCGATACGTGGGTCGATAAATATTTTGGCCCGATTCAAAAACCTGATCTGCCGTTGCCACGCGTGCAGACGAAAGAGCCTGAACGAACTGGCGAAAAGAGATTCACCGAGTATGGCGCGAACGTGCCGCTGCCCGGTGTAGGCATGACTTACCTGGTTCCTTCAGAGAAAAGCGAAGACGCACCGGCGTTGACGATGGTTGACATCATCCTTTCGCAGGGCCGCTCTTCGAGACTTTATCAGTCACTGATCTATCAGCAGCAAGTTGCTCAGAGCACGAACGCGAACGCAGATCTTAGGGAAGACGCAGGAATGTTTGAATTGACGGCAATTGTCGCTGCGGGCAAGAAGCCCGAGGACGCGGAAGCTGCGTTGCGGGCTGAGATAAAGAAGTTGCAGGACACACCGGTTTCCGCCGCGGAACTCGAGAAGGCGAAGAACCAGATCATCACCAGCCAGTTGCGCCGGCGCGAAACGAATAACGGCAAGGCGAATGCGCTGGGCCAGGCCGCGGTCCTGCTGGGCGATCCGAATCGTGTCAATACTGATTTGGAAAAGCTTCAGGCAGTAACCGCTGCCGACGTGCAGCGCGTCGCTAATAAGTACTTCACCGATAAGAACCGTTATGTGTTCTTCTATCTGCCGGAGTCAATGCGTCCGGCTTCAGGAGCAAACAAGATGTCTCAGGGTCGCGAGTCGATAAACGGAGCGAAAGGAGCGTACGCGAAATGAAAGTTGCTATTACCAGACTAAGAGCGCTTACGTTGCCGGCACTGGCGATTCTCTTGTTCGCGGTTTGCGTGTCGGCGCAAGCGCCGCAAGCGACGCCGCCACCACCGACAGCGCCGCGCACGGTTCAATTTCCGAAACCTGTCGAGAAGACATTACCAAACGGTTTGCGCGTGGTGGTGGTGCAAAGATCGGAGATGCCTTTGGTGAGTGCGCAGCTCTTAATCAAGAGCGGCGGCGAAGTCGATCCATCCGAGTTGTCGGGTGTCGCCGACATGACGGCGACCTTGCTGACGAGAGGAACGACGACGAAAAGCGCGACGCAGATCGCGGAAGCTATCGAAGCGCTCGGTGGTTCACTGAACTCCGGCGCAGGCTGGGACGCTTCGTCGATTACCACGAGCGTGATGTCATCGCGAATCGGTCCGGCTATGGAAATTCTCGCTGACGTTTTGCGTAATCCGACTTTCAAAGACGAAGAGATCGAACGGTTGCGGCGACAGTATCTCAACAGCCTGAAGGTATCGTTGGGTACGCCGGGATTGATCGCGCGCTTCGTGGCCGCTCGCGTGGTCTATCGCGACGCGCCTTACGGCCATCCGCTTTCGGGCACGCCCGAATCGTTGCCGCGCATCAAACACGATGACATCGTCAGGCTGCACGACACTTTCTATCGTCCGGACAATGCCGTTCTGATTATCGGTGGCGACATTACCGCCGAGAATGGCTTTGCTCTCGCGCAAAAATATCTTGGCGACTGGCCAAAGCCGTTGGCTGAGTTGCGGCCAATGGCGATCACGACTCCGGCCAGTGAGCCTGGCAACCGTCGCATTCTGGTGATCGATAAGCCCGACGCCGGCCAGACTGCGGTGCTGGCCACGCGCTCGGGAATAAATCGCGACAGCCCCGATTATTTTCGCGGCATCGTCGCGAACTCGGTGCTCAACGGCTATTCCGGCCGTTTGAATTGGGAGATTCGCGTCAAGCGCGGTTTGAGTTACGGCGCGCGCAGTGAATTGGAGATGCGCCATTGGGCTGGTTCATTCAACGCTTCAGCCCAGACAAAGAACGAATCCGGTGCTGAGGTAGCGTCGCTGACGCTCGCGGAGATTTCCAAACTTGCCACCGGCGATCTTCCGGATAGTGAATTGACACCGCGCAAAGCGAGTCTCATCGGCGGCTTCGCTCGCGGCATGGAAACCACCAGCGGCCTCGTTGGCCAGGTGAGTTCGCTGGCGCTCTACGGCGTGAGCCTGGATGAAATCAATCGCTACGTCTCGAGCGTTCAGGCGATCAAGGCCGAGGACGTGAAGAACTTTGCCGCGACGCGTCTGAGCGCTGACAGCACCAGCGTGATCGTGGTTGGCGACGCGAAGAAGTTTCTGCCGGCGCTGCAAAAAGCTTTTCCGCAGGTCGAAGTGATCCCAGTGGGTGAGCTCGATCTGAACAGCGCCGGTTTGAGGCGTGCCGCGAGCAAACCGTAGCGCGCCAGCCTGGCCGATTGAAAAATGAGATTTTTGCGACCCGGAAATGTATGATACAAATCAGTTGACAGGAGGGTGGTGATGCCAAAGCGTTTGACTGAGAGAGTAATTGGTCGTTACATCGTGGCGGATCCGTCGGTGTGCCATGGTCAGCTAACTTTTCGTGGCACACGTATCCTGGTTTCCGACGTGCTTGAACAAGTTGCGAGCGGAATGGCTTGGGAGAGCATCGTTGAAGATTGGCATGAGAGCATCACTCCGGAAGCTATCAAGGAAGCCGTCGATCTCGCTAGTCAAGCCCTGCTCAAACACGCCGACGAGTTCATATTGAGGCCAGCGACTGCGTGAACATTCTGGACGAGAACCTCCCCGGCTACCAAGGTTTCAGGTCGCTTAGAGTTAGGCAATGCATTCAAATCTTCGTTCCTTCCTCGACCTCCTGCGCCGCGAAAACGATCTCGTCACAATTGAAACCGAAGTCGATCCCTATCTCGAACTTGCTGAAGTTCATCGCCGGGTGATCGAACGCGGCGGGCAGGCGCTCCTTTTCACCCGAGTGAAAGGAAGCGGCTTTTCTGTCGTTACGAATCTGTTCGGTACCGCGAAACGTATCGAGCTCGCCTTTGGCCCCAAGCCGGAAAAATTCGTCAAAGAGTTAGTAGCCGTTGCCGAAGCTCTGTTGCCGCCTAAGCGCGCAGAGCTTTGGAAGCATCGATCCCTGGTGCGCGACTTTTTCAAACTCGGAACGCGAATCGTATCGCGGGCGCCGGTAACGCAAGTAGTCGATCGACCTGGACGTCTTGACCAATTGCCTGTGCTCACAACGTGGCAGGAAGACGGCGGGCCTTTCGTCACCCTGCCACTGGTCTACACCGAAAATCCACTCACAAAGAAACACAACCTCGGCATTTATCGCATGCAGGTGTACGACGGACAGTCCGCCGGCTTGCATTGGCAAATCCAGAAGGGCGGAGGCTTTCATTATCACGCGGCGGAAGAGATGAACCAGCCTTTGCCCGTGACGGTCTTTCTCGGGGGACCGCCGGCGCTGATCATTTCGGCGATAGCGCCGCTGCCTGAAGATGTGCCTGAGTTAATCCTTGCGTCTCTGCTCGGCGGAGAGAAACTCAGAATGGCGAAGAACCCTGCGGGCGCGCATCGGCTGGTTGCTGAGAGTGAATTTGCACTTATTGGCCATGCGCAACCGCATGAGCGCCGAGCAGAAGGACCGTTCGGTGATCATTATGGCTATTACTCGCTGCAGCATGACTATCCGGTCTTTCACTGCGAGGCGATCGCTCATCGTCGCGACGCGATTTACCCTGCGACAGTCGTAGGCAAGCCACGGCAGGAAGACTTTTTCATTGGCGATTATTTGCAGTCGCTGCTGTCGCCGCTGTTTCCCCTGGTGATGCCGAGCGTGCGTGACTTGTGGAGTTACGGCGAAACCGGCTTCCATTCTCTGGCCGCGGCAGTCGTGCGCGAACGCTACACGCGCGAGGCCCTGGTGGCCGGCTTCCGCATTCTGGGCGAAGGGCAACTGGCGCTGACAAAGTTTCTGATTCTCACTGACACGCCGATTGACCTGCATGATTTTCCGCGCGTGCTTGAACATGTGCTGGCGCGGGTGCGCTGGGAGAGGGACTTCTTCATCTTCTCGAATACGTCGATGGACACTTTGGATTACACCAGCGGGAAGGTGAATGAAGGCAGTAAGGCAATCCTGATGGGTCTCGGCGAGGCGATTCGTGATCTTCCGCGCGAATTTCGCGGCGAGCTGCCAGGCGGAATCACACGGGCCGGAAGTTTCTGTGGCGGCTGTCTGGTGGTCGAAGGGGCGCCGTATACGGACGAGCCAGACCAGGCAGCGCGTCTGGCGCGCGCAGCAGTATTCGCTGAATGGCCTCTGGTGATCTTGCATGATGATGCCGGGGTCGCACGCTCAGCTATAGATTTTTTATGGTCAACATGGACGCGCTTTGAACCGGCGGGTGACATCTATGCTGCCGAGACAAATGTGGTTCGGCATCATCTCGCTTATCGCGGCCCCGTCGTAATCGACGCACGCAAGAAACCAAGTCTGCCTGATGAGTTAATCGTGCGCGACGACATTGCGAAGTTGGTTGATCAGCGCTGGCGTGAGTATTTTCCAAGCGAACTCTGACTTTGGAGTGCGCCGGCAGAGCGAAGCGGCGACGGCGCTTTGGTTGTCACTGCTGGAATATCAAAGCGGTGTCGCGCTTCGCTTGCCACCGCACTCCACAATCCTGGCTCCGTCAGGAGCCAAATGTTTATAGTTCCCAACGGCCTATTGACAAAACAAAAGTAGTCGCTCTCGGTGCTATAAATATTGAGTTCCTAACGGAACTCCTGGCGTCTTGTCAGCGTTCCTTTTCTCACGATCAGATTTGTCTTTCTTAGTTTGAAAGCGGCAGGAGCCCAATATGCTTCAATCCTGGAAGAAGAGAATCCGAATCGCGCTCTTAGTTGTTCTGCTGCTCGGCGCGGGCCTCGCCTTCTGGTCATTCTTCATTGAGCCCAACCGCCTGATCGTTCATCAGGAAACTATCCAGATCGACAATTGGCCGAAAGAACTCAACGGCTTGCGCATTGCACTCATCGCGGACATTCACACTGGCGGACCGTTTATCAATGACCAGAAGCTTAAGGAGATTGTGGATAGAACCAACGAACTCAAACCCGATCTCATCGTCTTGCTAGGCGATTACATGTCGCCCAACAGTTGGCACAGCCATCGGGTCGAGCCGGAAGTAACGGCAGCGGCTTTGAAGAATCTAAAAGCCCCGTTGGGCGTCTACTCAGTCCTGGGCAATCACGATTGGTGGTACAGCGGCGAGAAGGTCCGGCGCGCTTTTGAACAGAACGGCATTCACGTTCTGGAAGATGAAGTGGCAGAGGTTAAGTGGCGCGATAAATCTTTCTGGCTGGTTGGTCTCGCTGATCTCTGGACTCGGCCGCAACACATCAGCGAGACGATCGCGAAAGTTCCGTTGGGTTCAACCATCATTGCCTTGACGCATAATCCTGACATCTTTCCACGAATTCCCCAGAACGTGCCATTGCTGCTCGCTGCGCACACGCACGGCGGGCAAGTTAATCTTCCTTTGATAGGAAGACCGATTGTCCCTTCCGACTTTGGTCAAAAATACACAGCCGGCCACGTGTTTGAGAACGGCCATCATTTGTTCGTGACGACCGGAATCGGCACCAGCATTTTTCCGGTCCGCTTTCGCGTTACGCCAGAGATCGTGATTCTTACCATCAACTAATGTGGCGTCTTGAAAATAGCTCTTACAATGAGGACCCTGCTCACATGTTTCACTAGAGAAAAAGGGTTTTGAGAGCTTCGTGGTTTTTCGTGTGATTTGGTGGATCGTATTCTGCGCACAAGGACGATCCACGAAATCACACGAAACGGCACGAAGAGAACTCACTGTAAAGTCAATTGAGAGACGCGCTCACCGCGGCGCTCTTCACGTCACTTTCGTTTCAATCCAAACCACTGAAAGCCTTTCGCGGGATTGCCGTTCATGGTCTGGACGTCGACAGGATCCAGCGCCAGCTCGTCAAAGTCCCGTGTGAGCTCCACGATCCATCGGGGGTCGTGGTGCCGCACGGTCACTCCTTCCGGCAGATCAAACACTCCGTACGTCCCGTACTTTCGCTCGTCGCGCATGTATCGCTCCCTGTTTCGCTCGTCCGTTTGCAGCCAGAGGTCGCTGATGTATAAGAGACCACCGGCCCGCATGACCCGACCGGCTTCTCGGGCGATCGCCCGCTGGCCCTGGTCGGTCACAACACAGGTAAGGACAGTAAACAACAGGACTGCGTCCACCGAAACATCGGGAAGGTCGAGGTGCGGCGGAGACACTAGCTCTTCGAAGGTAATTGCTGGAAAACGCTCGCGAGCCAGAGCGACCATCGCCGCGGCCGGATCGAAGCCGATCAGATTGTGATAGCCACGGTCAAACAAGAGTCCCAGCGTCCGACCGTAGCCACAACCCACATCGAGAATGCGCGCGTCAGGAGCTAACCATTGACTCAGGCGCTCGAAGTTCACCGGGTGGCCGAATGATTTGCCCGGCCCCATCCGGTTCCAATAATCGAGCTGCTGATCCAGATCTTGCACGCGGTGATTTTCAATAACGTGAAAAGCGAGGGACAAGTCGAAGAACGCGCTATCCGCGCTTCGGTCCAACGATGTGCTAGCAGGATGCTGAAAAAGTGATGCGATCCACGAAATCACACGAAGCAGCACGAAGTCACACGAAGAGAGAACGATTCAATTCGTGTTATTTCGAGTTATTTCGTGTTCCTTCGTGGATCGTCTTGATCGATGCTCCTCTTTTTTCAGCAGCCTGCTAGGCCTCAAACGCGTAGTACGAGCGATGGATCATCTCTACCAGGAAGGTCGGGAGCGTCTTCAACCAAACTGATCTGAGCGCCACAGCCAGTGCATTTTCCATTTGGCCTATTCGCCAGGCTCTACGGGATTCGCGAGTGATATATTCCGTTCGTTTGAATCTGAGCGACTCATACTTGCGGAGTCTTGCTTGCATCTCACCTTTCCGCG
>JBGPWS010000419.1:0-2195 GCA_041492345.1 Pyrinomonadaceae bacterium
CGCCGAATTATCTGCGGTTCGACTTTTCGCATTATCAAGCGTTGACCGATGCCGAGGTCGAAGAAATAGAACGCCTGGTCAACTATCACATTCTGCGGAACGAGCCGGTGCAGACTGACGAGATGGCGGTTGAAGAAGCGATGCGTTCGGGCGCGATGGCCCTTTTCGGTGAGAAGTACGGCGAGAAGGTGCGCGTGCTTTCAATCAAAGGCGCAGAAGGAATCTTCTCGAAAGAGTTGTGCGGTGGCACGCACGTGCGCGCGACCGGCGACATCGGCGTGTTTAAGATCACCAGCGACGAATCGATTGCTTCCGGGGTGCGTCGCATTCGCGCCGTGACCGGCGTCGACGCTTACGAACGCTTTCGTGAAGACGAAGAGATTATCGGACAGGTCACGAGCAACTTAAGAACTTCTCGCGCTGAATTGCCCGCAATGATCGGAAAACTTCAGGACGAATTGAAGAAGGCGCGGCGCGAAACTGAAGAACTAAAATTGAAGATCGCCACCGGCGCAGTTGGCAGCGCGGCATCGAATGGCGATGATGCGCGCGAGGTTGCCGGCGTGCGTGTGCTGGCGCGTGAAGCGAGCGGGCTGGATTCTGCCGGCATGCGTCAGCTCTCGGACGCTCTACTCGCGCGAATCAAATCAGGAGTGGTCGTGATCGGACGCAGCAATGACGGCAAGGCCTCGCTGATCGTGCGCACGTCCGACGATCTCACCAAGAAAGTTCCGGCCGGACAGGTCATTAAGGAGCTGGCGCCCATCATTGGCGGTAAGGGTGGCGGCAAAGCCGACATGGCCGAAGGCGGCGGCAACCAACCAGAAAAACTCGCGGAAGCTCTCGAAGCGAGTTATGGCGTGATTGAACGGATGCTGAGTTAATAGCTTTGACAGGATTAACAGGATTTACAAGATAACAAGATAGGGCGAGCGCAGGAACACGGAGGATCCCGCGGGTTTGCATTGCTAACCCACGGAGGGCGCCCAACCATGAGCAGTGAGATCGACTACCTTGATTTCGAAGTAACCGTCGAAAAAGCTGACGGAGACCAGTACCTGGTGCGCGCCAAGTCCGGCGAGGACAAGGTCGAAATACAGTTCACGAATCCATTCAGCGATGACAAGCGGGCGCTAATCAAAGCCACGATGAAAGCGAATCTGCGTTCATCGCGCAAAGTGCGCAGTGCCAGCGGCGCGTCGGAAGTGAAGCAGTTGAAGATCTGGGGAGCGCAACTGTTCGAGCAGGCCATCACCGGCGAGGTGAGTAAGTTCTATGAGAAATGCAAAGTTCAGGCTGAAGAGCAGAGCAAAGGCATTCGTTGGAGACTGGCGCTCGACCCTTCGGTGGACGATCTGCCCTGGGAGTTCTTGTGCTGGCAGGACGAGTTCCTGGCATTGAATCCCCTTAGTCCGATCGTTCGCTATGTACCGCGCCGGGCACGACTCGTGCCCCTTAAGGAATCGGAACATCCATTGCGGCTGCTGGTGGTGATCGCGAGTCCGAGCGATGAAATACCGCTGGATACTGCCGCTGAGAAGGAGCGAATTAACAATGCCTTTGAGTCCCTAACCGCGCAGGGTTTGGTTGACGTGACATTTATCGAAGGGCCGGATACGTGGCAAAAACTCTACGACGAACTGTTTAGGAACGAAACGCATATCCTGCACTTCATCGGGCATGGCGCGTTTGACGAGGACAAGAAAGAAGGCGTGCTCGTCATGGAGGACACTGACGGGAAAGCCAAGCGGATCGAGAGCGATGGGCTGCGCGTCCTGGTACAAGGCAAGTCGCGCCTGCGTCTGGTCGTACTCAACTCGTGTCTGGGCACTGAGGGCGATGACAGTCAACCGTTCTCGAGCGTAGCGGCCGGTCTGATCCAATCCGGCATACCGGCGGTGATTGCCATGCAGTCTGAAATAAGTGACGACGCGGCGCGCGAAATTGCCGAGACTTTCTATAAGTCACTCGCTCTGAATATGCCGGTTGATGCCGCCATGACCGAAGCGCGGCGGAGGATCTTTCTGTTCGACCGCGGCAGCCTGGAATGGGCGACGCCGATTCTCTACATGCAAGTGTCGGACGGTCAATTGTTCCAGTTCAAACCACGGACCGGGCCGCTGCCGCCGTTACCCGCCACGCCTCCACCCGAACCAGAGACGGTTCAGGCGATCGCCGTGCTGGTTCAGTCCGGA
>JBGPWS010000096.1:0-13563 GCA_041492345.1 Pyrinomonadaceae bacterium
GGGATGCTCTGGATCATCGATCGGATAACTACAGTGAAAGTTGACGAAGCCGGAGAGACTGCGGGACTCGATCTGGCGATCCACGGCGAAGCGGCGTACCTCGAAGGCATTTGAGCTGTGGGCAGTGGGCAGTGGGTAGTGGGCAGTGGGTAGTGGGCAGTGGGCAGTGGGCAGTGAGCAGTGGGGCAGTGAGCAGTGGGCAGTGGGCAGTGAGCAGTGGGCAGTGAGCAGTGAACGACAGATGACGTGGCAGTTGTCGGCGCCGGAGTGTTTGGCGCATGGACGGCTTATCAGCTTCAACAGACAGGAAAAAAAGCGATTTTGCATGTGTGCATTGATTTAAGCTCTTCCTCCGGTTAGAGTGAGGCGTAAACAAGAGCGCTTAGCACTTCTGTAAGCCTACGATCAAGTGGGTCTGGTGCACTATTTTGTTTCGGCGCAGGAGAACGATATGAGGAATGAACCCTGGGACTTCTATAAACACTACGCCAGCAACTATGGTGACTGGCAATATACGTACGGTGTCAAGCATTTCCAAACCGCGGAGAAGGACTTCTTAATTGACCACATAGAGCCAGGTTCGAAAGTAATCGATATAGGCTGCGGCCCAGGCGAGCATATCGCTAGTATTTTGGATAAGCATTGCGAGATAACGGCCGTTGATTTCGTTCAGGAAATGATTGACGTTGCGAAGGCAAGAGTTGGGAATGAAGTTCGGTTTATTTGTGACGATATCAACAACCTATCTTTTCCTGAAAACTATTTTAACTATGGAGTTTGCTATTGCACCCTGCCAAACCAACAGGCATTTCAAACAGTTTTCGATCGAATAACCCTCTATTGTCAATCTCTGATAATTAGTATCTATGATTGGGAGCAACGATCGGAGGTTGTAGATTTCTACCGCCTTAACGGGTTACATTCAAGAGTGGATGATGGTCAGAGGACCATTTTTCTAGAAGAGGGTCTCCGCTATATCTTCATTCCGGAAGATGTCGTCAGGGACATGTATGAACGAAACGGTTATGACCTTAAGGTAAACCCATATGATTTTGGCAAAATCTATTATGGGATGAAGAGGAGTTAAGTCATGGAAAGGTATGTTCTCCCTCTCGCCGTTGAACTAGCCCTCGCCGTAACTACCGCAGCAATTTCCTTTAAGTATACGACCTGGGAGTGGTCTGTATCATACACCTTGCTGGCCGTTGCAATTGGACTGATCGCTCAAATCTTTTTGAAACTCGAGGCTCTGCCAAACAGAATTACATCGCACGATATTTTCAAAGCAATCTCAATAATACATGACTTGTTGAGCATAAGAGAGAACAACGATAGTCTGTTTGTGAAGATTTCCGATGAGAAGGTTACGCAGCTGCGAATACTATTGAGGAGGCTTAAGAATAAGGAGTGCCTAGTAGAGGGCGCCGAAGTTCATAACATTTATTCTGGCCTAATACTAAAACTAAAGAAAGGTGATGAATATCTAGCAACCACCTATGTAGATGATAAGTTCTGGGATGAAGACGGAGGTAAACATTTCTTCGCATGTAATGAAAAGGCTTTACGCAAAGGAGCGATAATTACCCGAGTGTTCCTGTATACGACGGGCACTGAGGATTTTGATAAGTACCCGATTGTGAAGAACCACATAGAGCTCAAGCAACAATTGCCTGAAAACTTAAGACCGAACCTTAGATTACGTAAATTGAACATGTCCAGGGCCGAGAGTCTGAAGCACGTCGCGGAGGATAAAGGAATCCTACGGATAAACAGAAGAACATATCTTATGAAGTTGACTGTAGATGCGAACGCTATCTGGAAGAGAGCAACAATCTGTATTGATGAAGATGTTATAAAGGACGAAAAAAGGCAATTCCAGAGGCTTCTGGAGGATCATGAACACCTTCAAGAGTTAGAATGCGAGGCTCCTATTAGCCGACAACCTGCAGTGTAACCCTCCGCTGTTTAGCACCAGCCATAACGGGCAGTTTCGACGCAGCGCTTGATTAAATAGCGTTCGGCGTTCGCAATGAATCTACACTCTTGCTGAGACTGTTTCGCTAGGGGCTTTGGATGCAAAGCTGCGCGACTTCCTGATCGATCTTCATCCGGAGTTTGATAACGTCTGGTTGGTGGGCGGCGGGTCAGGCCACGGCTTCAAACACGGGCCGGTCATAGGTGAATACGTCACCGCCAGAATTGAAGGCAGTAACGAAGGAATCGAACCGCGCTTTAGTCTGGCAACTAAGAAGAGCGAGCACCATCGCAGTGTTTTTTAACTGTGACTGATCATTAACAACTTGCGCCCCAACCGATCTCGAAAACCTGTTGACATTTTCGTCTAGTAGCAATATTCTCCGCTAGCCATGTTAAGGGCTGAATCCCCACGAGCCTCTGCTATGTGCATACTCGCCTAATCCAGCCTCGGAGAACGCCCGTTGTAGATCTGTTCACACAGATCGGAGGTGGGACATGAACAACATAAGGATTGATCTCAATAGGCTTCGGGCTCGAAGGAGTCAGAGGCTGATGTTGATAGTCTGCGCACTGGGAACAGCAACGCTTCTGTGGTCCGCACATCGCGAGCCGTCCATGGCGCAAAACGAGTCGGCAAAATCGCTCGCGGAGCGCTCAGCCATAGTAGTTCGCGGCACTGTATTGCGAGTCAACGCCAGTGAAGAGCCGCTGCAGGCGGCATCGGCCAACACGGCGGTGGTGCACGTCTTGAGCATGTTGGCGGGCGCTGAGATCACCGGAGATCAGACCGGACGGAACGTAACGGTCATCCTCAGTCGCCCCTCCGCACTCAAAGTCGGCGCAGAGGCGTTGTTCTTTGGCAATCCGCGCTTCATCGGTAAGTCGCTGACGATCGTTGACGAAGGTGAGATACCATCCCCAAACGCCGGCGCTGGGTCAAAAGACCTGGAACTCGGACTGCAGGCGCGCCGCGACCAACCGGTTCGCGAGCGTCTCGCCACCGCCAGCCTCGTGTTCAGGGGGAAGGTCGAAAGTGAACGCCCGCTGGTGGTGACAGATCAAACGAGCCGGTTGCGCGTTCCACCCAGCGAACACGATCCTGAATGGCACGTTGCCCAGGTACGAATCATCACGCCACTACGAGGTGGGAACAAGGAAGCGTTGGTCATGGTTATCTTTCCCGCCAGCCGCGACATCATGTGGTTCAACTCGCCCAAGCTAAAGCCGGGCCTGGAAGGCGTCTTCATCACGCACAAGCCGGAAAAAGACCAGGAACTCCTGTTGCGGGCGACCGGTGTCACCGCATTTATGGAGAAACAACCGGCGGAACTGGTGACCCACCCGTTCGACTTTTTACCTGCTTCGGAAGAGGGCAGGGTTCGCGGTCTACTCACGTCTACCCACTAAGGAGGTGCAATGATGCGCAAGGTCACTCTCTCAACATTCCTCTCGGCGACACTCGTTATCGGCGCGTTGGCGGTACCCATCGCAGCCCAGAATCGACTGGTCAACATGGTGCCCAACAATCGAAGCGGCGAGACCAATCAAGACGCGGAGCCCACGATCACGGTTGATCCGAACAACTACAATCGGATAGTCGGCTCGGCCTTTACTTGGGACAACC
Organism: Pyrinomonadaceae bacterium; assembly: GCA_041492345.1. Taxonomy (GTDB): domain Bacteria; phylum Acidobacteriota; class Blastocatellia; order Pyrinomonadales; family Pyrinomonadaceae; genus UBA11740. The sequence goes on from JBGPWS010000096.1 coordinate 3,602, forward strand.
TCACCGGCGGTCCAAATTTGACCAATACCGCACCGGTTTTTGTCTCCACTGATCGCGGCGCTACCTGGACGCTGGCCTTCATCGTCCCCAGTCTGGCGGGCGCGGGCTTTCCGACGGGCGACATCAACATTAGTTTCAGTAGTACGCCCAGTGGCGCGGTAAATGGAACAAGTTGGTTGTATGGAGGAATACTGAGTTCGACAGGCTCGCCGCGCCCTATGCTCGTCCTGCGCGCACAAGATCCGTTCAGCGCGGCGGTCATGACGCAGCTCTCCAACCGCCCAGGCAACGTCGACCAGCCGCACGCCAAGGCCCTCACTTCCTTTTGGGACGGACAGGACCGAGTTTACGTTGGCTTCAATAACGGCTGGGGTTGCGTTATCTTGGGCGGCCGTACTGCGACACTCGACGTAACGCAGGATGGCAAAGTTGCCGTACCCACAATGACACTTGACCTGATTGAGGCGCGCAACAACGCTTGCCAGAACGGCTTCGCTCAGGTTCCGGCGCCGCATCTCGACGGCACGGTTTACGCCGCGTTCATTCACGATTGGTGTAGTTCGTGTGGTACACCGCGAATGACGGTGGTGCGCGACGACAACTGGGGGCAAGCCGGAAGTCCGTTCACTACTCTGACCGATCCCAGCGACCTGATTGCTGGACGTTTCATCGCGCCCGCCATGACCTTGGCGTCGGGTTTTATGGGACAGAACCGTTTGGGCGCTAGCAACGTCTCCATCGCCGTCGATCCGCGAGACAGCGATCGCGTGTACGTCGCATGGGGTGATAACGGCGGTGCCAGTATCCAAACTATTCATGTACGCCGTTCTATCGACCGCGGTGTGAATTGGTCAGGGGCTGATCTGCTAAATGTCACCAGTGCGATGAACCCACAGATTGCGATCAACTCAATGGGAACTGTCGGCGTCCTTTACCAGCGTGTGGTTGCCAACAGATGGGAGACGCATTTCGTTAACACCACCGACCCGGACGCTACCGTCTTTAACACGCCGGGTTTGCTACTCGCGAATCAGAGCGCGACCACCCCGATCGGGACTTTTAGTCCGTACATTGGTGACTACGCCTCATTGGTTTCAGCCGGAAAGAATTTTATTGGGATGTTCTCGGCGAGCAATCTTCCCGACACGGCGAACTTTTTGCCCGGGGTACAATTTCAGCGTGAGGTCAACTGGGGAACGCATCAACTCTTTACCGATGCGACTCATACGACCGTAGTTAACCCTTCTATCGATCCGTTCTTCTTCGAGATCGAGACGGTTTCATCCGCGAACGATTTTTATGTTCGCGATTGGACCGACGACGCAACCCACGGTGACAACGGCGTCGAACCCTCGACCCACTCGAACTTCTACTCCTTCAGTGATGTGTGGAATCGTCACAGCGCCGCGCCAGGGCCGTTCGTGAGCGATCAGCCCAGTAATGAGGACGCCCTCAATCTCCCGGGCACTACCGGCGACAACTGGGCCTTCGCGCGGGTAAGACGCAACGTCGGCGGCCCGGTCACGGCGGTGACGGCACACTTCCTAGTCTCGCGCTTCGGCACCGGCGGCAACTTCGAGGATGCAACCACCGGCGATCTCAACCTTTCATTCCCTGATCCTGATCCGGTGATCACTACCGACGGATCGGCTGGTCCCTGGATCACCGTTCCCTATCACTGGCGCCTCAACACCACGGCGGGCAACCACCTGTGTCTTGCCGTGCAGATCTCCACGCCCGGTGATCCCTACATCCCGCCGACCCTAGAAGGCAACACGCCGGGATGGAGCACTGGGACCGATCTGCGCATCATTAACGACAACAACAAAGCGCAGCGCAATATGCACTTGACCACGATTCCGGCAAGCGGTGGCGGCGGATCGGTGACCGAGTGGGCGATCGTCCACAATCCGGGTTTTCTGAAGCGCGACATTCCGCTGCGGATCGACATCCGAGGGATTTCGCAGCGCTACCTGCGCGATGTGACCGTGCAGGCCATCGGAGGTGAGCGGCCGGTGACTTTGAAGGCCCAGGATGGCAGCGGCTTTGTGCTGCGGGACGTACAGCCCGGCGAGAACCGATGGGTGGCCATCAACGTGCAAACGGTCGGGCTTCCGACGGACACCATGGCCTTTGTTGGTGTTGACGAACTGGCGGGCGATAAGGTCGCGAGCGGGTTTGGTGTCGGCGTGCGATCGGCTTCGCTGCGGAAGGCGATTGAGGACAGTTTGATTGCGCAGCGCGTAGAGTTGACACGTCTTGAGTCCGGTTTCGCGCCGGAGAATATCGGGCGTGATGACGAGTACTTCAAGACTGCCGCATTGTCGCCGTCGAACTTTGTTGACTTCGTGCAAGGGAGCTTGCTGCCGCGTCTCAAGAACGGTCTCGAAAAGGTTGGCGCACCGGTCGCTGGCGATCCGTTCAATCTAAGGGCCTCATTCACCTCTGTGGAGAAAGAAAAATCCGCGCCGGCGATAGTGACGACGCTCGCGAGCCTGCTCAACGGCATTGATGCACAGTTGACGCAGTTGCAGTTGCAGAATGGTGATCCGGCGGACATTGTGCAGATGGTGCGCTGGCAGAAGCATCTGTACCAGCGGCAGCCGAATCTCGCCAAGCTGTCTTGCGCCAACGACCTGATCGCCACGTCGACGGAGTTCCTGCATGGCCGCGAGAGCGGAAAACTAACTAACGCCGCCTATCCCAGGCTTCTTTCCGAGGTTTCCAAATGCCTGGTTCAGGGCATCAAGGAGCAAGGGGGCAAGCTTAGTGATCTGCCATCGTTTGAATCGAATGATCTCGCGACGCTGCAAAAGAGACACAGGGCCCATCTGTTGGCACTGGTGCGGTGATGAGAGTGATCGTGACTTAGCTCCCCGCGGCAACGGCGGCTTCCGAGGCTTCGGCCAGCCGCTTACAAATCACCAGGGTGATGTCGTCGGCGGCGGGTGTGCCCTGGCAGAATTTTGTCAGCGCGGATTCGATGCGATCACGAATGCCGCCGGCAGAGGCGTCGAGGTTGCGCGCTACCACTTCATAGAGCCGGGTGGGACCAAACTCTTCGCCGCTGGGGTTCGTCGCTTCCGAAACTCCGTCAGAGTAAATCACCAGTACATCGCCCGGATGAAGTTGCGTGCGCCCTTCGCGAAAATCAGCGTTCGGCATAATGCCTAACGGCAGGCCGCCCGCCGCGAGCTGTTCCATTGTGCCGCCGGCATGAACGATGAGCGGTGGATTGTGACCCGCGTTGAGGAAGGCCAGCGCGCCGTTCCTGGGCTCCAGCTCGGCATAGAAAAGTGTGACGAATCGATTGGGCGGAATGCTTTCGACCAGATAGCGATTGACGGCGCCGATCGTCTTTGCCAGAGAGTCGTGTATGTCGGCCTGAGCGTGCACAGCGGCGTGCAGCGATGACATCAACAATGCCGCTGCGGTACCTTTACCGGAAACGTCGCCCAGGGCCACGATCAGCTTGCCGTCTTCACGCTGAATGAAATCGTAATAGTCGCCGCCGATTTCGTAACAGGGGAAGCTGATGCCCTGCAATTCATAACCGGCAACCAGGGGCGCCGTGGCGGGCAAGAAGCGCTGTTGAATCTCGCTGGCGACTTGCTGCTCGCGTTCCAGGCGCTCGCGCTCCATCTGCTCTTCGGTCAAACGCGCGTTCTCGACGCGAATGGCCGCAACCGAAGCCAGCGTGGTCAACACTTTTAAGTGATCTTCGGTAAAGCGCCCTTCGGCCAGAGGAGAGTCGGCATAGATGATGCCAAACACATTGGCGCCGACTCCCAGCGGCACCGCCAGCACTGATCGCACGCCCTGCAACATTACCGTGCCGCCGGCAAAGCGCGGATCGGCCTGGGCATCCGAAGTCAAAACGGACTTGCCGTTGGTGACGACTTCGTCGATCACGGAACGGCTAATGCGAATCTCGCCGACTTCGCCGACGCGATCGCGCAAACGGGCGACGGCTACCTTAAGCTCCGGGCTCTTTTCGTCGCGCATCATGACCATGCATCGATCCGCCGGAACAGCTTCGAATACCAGGCTAACAACCTGTTCCAGCGTTTCGTTCAGGGTGACTGAGGCGAGCAGGGCGACACCCACCTTGCTGATCAGAGCCAGCAGGTCGCTTTGGTTTGCGGGCCGGTTCGCGGCGGTTTCTTCGGATTGGGTGCGTGCGCCTTCGATCGTGTCGAACAGCCCTGAAGTCGTGCGGTCCGCCGAAGTGAGGGCGATCGTCGCCTCGGGAATCGACGACGAATTGTCGGTGATCATCGTCGCGCCGCTGCTGAGCGGAAACGGACTGTCGTTGAAAACGATTTCCGTTTCGCCGATTTGAATCCGCCCACCGCGTGTCAGCGTGATCGGCGTTTCGACTACTGATCCGTTGTAGAGCGTGCCGTTCGCCGATCCCAGGTCCTGGAGAAAGTATTCGTCACCCTCGTTGCGCACTTCGGCATGAACCCGCGACGCGAACGGATCGGGAATACACAGATCGTTGCGAGCTGAGCGCCCAATCGTGACGCGCAAGCGGCTAATCTGAAAATGCTCAGCAGCTCGATCCGGATACTTGACTATTAGTTCAGCCATTGAACACTCGATATCGATCTCGACGATTTCATTATGAGACTTTGGTTGACAGCGGCAGTCCGCGAAGCGGACGGACGAAAATAGCCCAGCGATTCATCGCTGGGACGGAACGTGAAACAAACATTCAAAGTTCGCGAAGCGGACGGCTGCAGTGTTTTGTCGCACCCCATTTGTGTTTCTGTCGCCCGTTTCACGGGCTTAGACTCAAAGATCGCCCTAATGCCCAGCACCAAAGTGCTGGGCTATTTTCAAAATGTCCGCTGCGCGGACTCAACAACTAGTCCAATTTCAGTCAAGCTCTTTGGACACGCGGCTTGCGCGCCGGCGCTACCAGGGGCCCGCCGGATCGGCGTACCACGATGGTTCCGGCAATCAGATCATGCAGCGCGCGGCCAGTCGGGCTAACTGCCACGATCAAAAAACCCAGACCAAACGGCAGCAGTGACAAAGGATATCCTATCAGGTGGCGCAGGACGGCCCGCCCAATTCCCGGCAAGCGGCCGTCGGTGCGTTCAATGCGCAGGCCCGTCGTCCACTTCCCAACTGTTTTTCCGGTCAGTCCCGCCATCACTACCAGGTCAAGCACGGCTACGACCATGGTGATAAAGACGCCCACTTTCTCTGCGGTTCCACCGGCCATACGCGCGCCACCGCCCATGAGACGGGCGATCATAATACTGAAAGTCAGGATCAGCGCGAGCAAAATATAGTCGATTAATAAAGCCCCGCAGCGGAGAGCAAAGGGCGCGCGAAAGCGTACGCGGACGCGCGGCTCGGCCCGATGACTTACAACATCGGAGGGTAGTTTTGCAGTTTGAACCTTTGCGGTCATAGGGGCTTCCCATTTTTGATTCTTGATTCTTGATTTGCGATTGCCGCTGGCTGGCCCGGCTTCGACTAAAACGCGAGGCCCAAGACTAAATCAAAAATCAAAAATCGCAAATCCAAAATGCGGTTACTATCCAATCAGGAAGTGCAGAGTAGTCTCGCCCAAACGAATCCGATCTCCGCTATCCAATGGGCGTGGCTGTCTGGGCTCGAGGCGAATCTTATCATTGATCACCGTTCCGTTTACCGAGCCGAGGTCCTCAACCAGGAACGCTTCGCCTTCCCGCCAGATGCGAGCGTGGCGACGAGAGACCTTGGTCTGCGGATCGAACCGCGATAAATCCACTTCCGGGAAAATGTTCGACAGTGGATCTGTGCGCCCCACGAGGTTGCTGTCCTTTTGCAACAGGAACGAAGCATCCAGTTCGGTTGTGCCGGCCACGATTAGCTTGGCCGTGGCGCGCGCCTGAGCCAGCGCCGCGCTCGAGTCAGCTCCGGTCAGCGGCTGGCGCGAGCCGCAATGCGCGCAGAAAATATCATCAGCCGCTATGCGACCGCCACAGAATCCGCAAAAAACGATGGCCACGCGCATGGTCTCGCCGCCCAGCTCGAAAGCCGGCGCGCCATAGCTGACCTGGCCCGAGCGCAGCTTCTCAAGGTGGCTGGCGAGTGCTTCGCGCAGCTCTGCTCCCGACTGGAAGCGATGTTCCGGCTTGTATTCAACCGCGCGAGTCAGCAGCCGCTCCATCTCGCTGGAAAGCGCGGGGTTAATCTGGCGCGGGCGCGGATTCTTGGTGAAGTCAAAGATCAGCAGCGGATTGTCCTGCGGATCTGAGCCGGTTAACAAATGAAACATCGTCGCGCCCAGGCTGTAGATGTCTACGCGCGCATCCGCCTGGCCGCTGAACAACTCAGGCGGCGCATATCCCATCGTGCCGACTGCGGTGACGCCCTTCTCTTTCTTATTTACCCAGCGCGCGATTCCGAAATCGATCAGCATGATGCGGTTGTTATTGCTGTCGATCATCAGGTTCGCCGGTTTGAGGTCGCGATAGATGATGGGTTGCGGTCGTGTGTGCAGATACTGCAGGACGTCGGCGACCTGAATTCCCCACTCAGTCACCGTCGGTTCATCGATGCGTCCGCCCGGCGCATGTCGTAGCTGCGCGGACAGATCGCTGCCGGGAATGAACTTCATTACCAGATAGAAACGTTCCGAAGCGTCGTCATAAAAATAATCGTAGACCGTGGGAATTGACGGATGTTCGAGTTCCGTGAGCAGCAGTGATTCGCGTTTGAAGTCGGCGACGGCCTTTTCGTGTTGGGCGTCGTCGATGTGCGACTCGATCATTTCCTTGACGGCGCGCGGCGCTTCGCCCAGGTTGCGGTCCTTGGCCAGATAGACGGCGCCCATTCCGCCACCACCGATGCGGCGCACGATCTCATAACGGCTGTTCAGGAGTTTTCCGGCGGCGAGCGCCTTGGGTTTGGGTCGTTTGTCCGGGACGTCATCAGTGCGGGAGGTCATCGATGAAAACTCGGCGCTTTCGGCAAGTTCGCCGGTGCTCGGGGCCGAGGCCGCGTTCGGTTCTTCCTCACTCCAGGTACTACCATCGTCGGCTAGCTTGTGTGAATAGTTTGAGACCATCGCGTTCGAATTTTCGCCGACAGATTTGGCTTCATTACTCACACTTCCACTACTCGACACAACTGGTGTGTCGTCGCCTCGCCGGCGTGCGCCGCAACTGCCGCAGAAGGTTTCGTCGGGCGCCAGACTGGCGCCACATTCACAACCAAGGGTCATTGCTAGTTTCCGAGAAGGTCGAAAAACAAGTTCGATTCGATATCCTGGTCGGCTTCGTGTTTCTTATTTGGCCACACGAAAACGCAAAAAAGTCTTACCGACAATGATTTCGTCGCCATCCGTTAGGGGCTGACGATCACCAGGCGCCAACCGATGGCCGCGATTTACAAAAGTCCCATTCGTGGATCCCAAGTCCTCGATCAGGTACTGGCCATCGCGCAGCGAAATGCGGGCGTGACGCCGGGATACCTTGGCTTCAGGATCGTCAGAATCCAAATCGACGTCCGGGAACACGCCGCCGTCGGCATCCCAGCGGCCAATGTTGGCCTCCTGATTGCTCAAAGGAAATTGCTTGCCCGCGGAATTGCCACGTTCTATTACGAGCGTCGCGTGCACTCGGTTGCCGGACTCGACCAATGGCGCGGAAGTTTGCTGCTCTGATATCACGGGCGAGTTCGCTTTCCCGGCCGATTGTGCGACGATAGCTGGCGCGTTTTTGCTGCCGCTGCCATCTGATCCGTTGTTTTTAGCGCCAGGCAATGAAAGTCCGCCGGATTTTCCAGCCAGCCAGAGGGCGGCGCCGCACTCGTCGCAATAGCGCGATCCATTCAGGTTCTCTGTTCCGCACCTCTCGCAGATGATCATTGCAGTTCCGGAGCCCAGGTCTGATCGAAAGAATCAACCTTACGTGGCAAGACATCTTAGCGCGAAACTGTTGACCGCGCCAACGGCGTTGAATCGTTGCAGATAGTGGCCAAAAGTATGCCTGCGCGCCGCGCGAAACCAAAGCCACCCGGGCGGCCTCAGAGGGTTCGGCAGGATCGCGACCATCGTCTATAATTGATTGTCGCATCGAGATTTCTTTGAAACCGGGTGCCGGATTTCATCGTAAAAACATCTCAAGCTGAACTATTCGCAGCGCGTGTATTTAATCTGACCAGAGCAAGACCTCGGCTAAATCAAGTTAATTAAGGATCGAACTCAATGGCCCTCAGTAGAAAGAAGAAAATCATCATCGCCGTATCAGCGGTTGTTGTGCTGGCACTGATAGTTATCATCAGTGTCGTCGCCACCCGCAAAGACGAGCCCGAAGTCACCACGGTAAAGCTGGACGTGCGACCCGAACTGCGGTCAACCGTAACCGCATCGGGCGAGGTGCGCCCCGTTCGCTATATTAGGCTGACCAGTGAAATCGCCGGCCGCATCCTTGAGATTTACGTCAACCCTGGCGATCAAGTCACCAAGAACCAGCCGCTGGTGCGCATCGACCCGACGCAGTTACAGTCCGGCCAGGAAGCCCAATATGCCGCCACCCAGGCTTCGATCAGCGAAGTCCAGAACTCGCGGAATGCGGTGTCTTCATCTCAGCAGGGGCTCGCCGTCACCGAGGCCTCTGTGGCTTCGGCACGACAGCAGGTTATTGCCCAACAGACCGCCGTCGATCGCGCGCAGATCGACTTAAATACCGCTCAGCGCGAACTAAAGCGCGCCACCGAACTGATTGAGAAGGGCGTCTCCTCGCGCTTTGACTACGACGCCGCTCGCGATCGCTATGAGCAGGCAAAGGTTGCGCTGGATACAGCCAGAGCGAATCTGGAATCGCAAAAGCTTGCGGTCAAGGAAGCAATGGAGCGCGCCAACCAGCAGCGCGTAGCCGTAAAAGAAGCGCAGACTAATGTGAAGACGAGCGAGGCGCGCGCCAACCAACAGCAGGCGTTTCTTCGCGGCCAGACGAGCCAGCGCGAAAAAGCGACCCAGTACTCGCCGCTCAACGGCGTCATTGCTGATATTCCTACGCGCGTGGGGGAATATGCCGTGTCAGCGTTGTCTTCGACGCCTTTGATGACAATCGCCGACATGTCAACCATCAATATCGAGGTCAACGTAGACGAAACCGAAATCGCGAATGTCGATGTCGGCCAGCAGGCCAAGGTGAAGGTGGACGCGCTGGGCGACAAGGAAGTCAACGCAGTCGTCACCCAAAAGAACCCGCTGGCCATCGCCAAGTCCGACACGCAGGGTGGTCTTTCCAATCGCGTCAACGTGCAAGAGGCGAAAGAGTTTAAAGTCACGCTGGAGCTCAAAGAGCTGACCGACGACCTGCGTGCCAAGCTGCGTCCCGGCATGAGCTCCACCGCGACGATTACCACGAAGACCAAGAACAACGTAATCGCTGTACCGCTGCAGGCGATTGTCGAGAAGGCGCCCCCAGCGCCCTCGCCCGGTCCTTCGATTGCCAGCAGCGCGCCGGCTCCAGTGGGTGAAAAGCCAAAGGAACAAAAGGGCGTTTACGTCCTGGATAAGAACAACAAGGTCAAATTCGTTGAAGTGATCACGGGGATTACTGGCGAATCGGACATCGAAATCACCAGCGGCCTGCAAGCCGGGGCCGAAGTCATCACCGGTCCCAGTCGCGTGCTGAAAACTCTCAAGGAAGGCGCTAGTGTGAAGCGTCAAACGCGCGCTGCGGGCGCCAACGCTAACGCCGGCGGAGGAAGCTAATGACCGAAGCTACGGTCGCAACATCACAAACTTCTTCCGGCGTAATCGTGAAGCCTGAGTTGTCATCGCAGGATGGCAAAGCAGGCATGCTGATCTTGATGCGCAACCTCTGGAAGACGTACGACATGGGCGCAGAGAAAGTGCACGCGCTGCATGGCGTTTCATTCGAGGTGGCCAGGGGCGACTATCTGGCCATTACCGGGCCGTCCGGGTCGGGCAAGTCGACGCTGATGAA
>JBGPWS010000160.1:0-9910 GCA_041492345.1 Pyrinomonadaceae bacterium
GCAATCAGAGCGCATCTATACCAAACGTCTGCGCCGCCGCCGCGATGTCGCGGTGTCGTTCCTTCTGGATCAATCTTCATCCACCGCGCGTACGATTGGGCGTCACCCACTGCAACCTTACACGCACCCCGGCCGTCGCATCATCGAGATCGAAAAAGAAGGACTGGTGCTGATGAGTGAAGCGCTGGAGGCCGTCGGCGACACGTACTCGATCAACGGCTTCACTTCCGAGGGCCGTCGCAACGTAAAGTTTTACGTGCTCAAAGATTTTGGTGAACATTATTCGGACGAAGTGATGCGGCGCATCGGTGGGATCACCTATCAGAACAACACGCGCCTGGGCGCGGCCATCCGGCATGCCGCAGCCAAGCTGGGAAAGCAGGACGCACGCACGCGTTTGCTGATCGTTTTGTCGGACGGCCGTCCATACGATCATGATTACGGCGACGCGCGTTACGCCCGCGAAGACACGCGCGAAGCCTTGCGCCAGGCGAAGACGCAGGGCATTACCCCTTTCTGCATCACGATCGATCGCGAATCGGAAGCCGAACTGCGCGATCTTTACGGCGACGTTGGTTACACGATCATCGATGACGTGCTTTCATTGCCCGAGCGTCTGCCGGGAATCTATCGGCGACTGACGACGTGAACACTAATTTAGTGTTTCTCAATTGACTTTAAAGAAGCTTCCTTTCGTGAGGTTTAGTGCAATTTCGTGGATCGAATCTCTGCCAACGGAGGACGATCCACGAATTCACACGAAACCGCACTAGACAAAGAATCACTTTCTCTAAAGTTTTCTCATTCATCAACGACCGAAACCCCCTAAGTACCTTGGTGGATCAAAGCTCCCGCTCGCCCGAGTTGGTCTATACTCCTATAACGATGAGTCTAACTACCGCATCAGTTCCGCTTTCAATGGATCAAGCAGGTGTGCTGCGTGTGAGCGACACGCGTGTCTCGCTTGACTCCGTCATATTTGCATTCAATGAAGGAGCCACTCCTGAAGAAATCGCGCAGCAATACACAACCCTGAACCTCGCCGACATTTATGCGGTCATTAGCTACTACTTGCAGAATCACGATGAGGTTGTCGAGTACCTGCAACGCAGGAAGGCACAACGAGCCGACCTAAAAGAAGAGGTTGAGTCTCGGTTCGACCCTCAGGGCATACGCGACCGGCTTCTAGCTCGGAAACGATCCGGCGTTACCGACTGATGCTGCGCCTGGCCCCCAAACTCACGCGTTGACTCGCTCTCGCCGCACGACGCGCACCCCGGTGCGCCAGTTCTCGTTAACATCAAAACGATAAACCTCGATGTCCGGCGCGATGGTTCTGGCCAGGGTCGCAAACGAAGGATGAAACCGAAGCGTGGGGGCGACCAGGTAAACCAGCGGCGATTCGTCGCTAATCTCTCGTTCGCCAAACAGCTTTGCCGTGCTGATGTGGCTGCGGCGCCGATGTGCTTCGACGCGCCGCCAGTAATCAACGCCCTGAAAGACATGCTCGCGATCCTCGTTGACCTTTAATTCGATCACGGCCAGCCGGCCATCATGGCGCAGAGCCAAGAGATCGACCGGCCGCGCGCCGACGACCCCGATAGGGCCGCCGTGCGACGTGCGAAATTGCGCATGCAGCGGAGCGACGATCAATCCCGGATCAAGTTTTGAGATGTCGCGGCGCAGGATTGATTCCAGCCAGGCTTCTCCGGCTGCGCGATAAAGCCAGTGGTGTCGATCGCGGCAATTCTCGTGGCGATAGTTTTCAAGATCGCGAAACAGCTTGACCCAATCCTGTTCGTGGTAGTCGTCGAGTAAGCGCCGCCGCGAGCCTTCAATGCCAAACCAGATCCGATCGCGATCCATGACGTGTCGAACTCGGGCGAATGGCAGGCCGTGATAACGAAGTGTCTGGCCATGACGAGCAGTGACAACGTCGATCGCGTGAGGCGCCGACGCGATGATTTGCTTCACTCGTTCGGTCGTCTCGTCTTCGATTACCGGCGGGAGCCGAGTCAGGCGCTTCCGCCAAAGATTCTTTCTTTCAAATGGCCGGATTGGCTCGAGATGTTCCCAGGCTTCGTCAGCGTGAAGTCGTGAGCCCTCCCTCACGGTCGGGCTACTGCCCCGTATCTCGAACAATTCAATTCGCTGCCGCAGAGAGTCGCGCAAGAGCACGTGGCGTTGTCGCGCCGCTTCCAGGACGTTGCGTTCGACCGCGATCAAAAGTCTTTCTATTGCCGGCCGCTGCGGACGCTGTTGGATTCGATTGAACCAAAGCAGGGCCGATGAAAACAGCGAGTCGACGTTCCGCGCGTCGCTGTTTGCGACCGTGGCCGTCACCGAAATCCGTTCATGCGGCCGGCGCAAGACGATGCGCGCGTAACGACCGGGCTGGTCGCGTCGCATGCCGGGGCTTAAACCCGCGCGTTCGATCTTTGCTGCTGACAAAGCCTGGCTCGCAATCTGTGCCAGCTTTTCACATCGCGCCTGGCGCGCGGCGGTGATGCTCGCCACGATCGCTTTGGCGGAAGCGCGCGGCACCAACTCGAGTCTTGCCACCTCGGCGCCCATGCGCCGGCTTGCTGCCAGCAAGAGTTTGTCGCCGGTCCAAGTCCAGCCCGTAATCCGCCAGGACCGGGAACCGGTTTCAGTCCAACTGGAGAAAATCAGACGACGATGATCGACAGAAAACTCGAACTCACTGTTGCCAAGAGCGAGCGGCGCGCTGCCGTCCTGGGCTAGGAACCATTCACTATGCACGCTGAGCAGCTCATCGATCGAGCGCTTAGCGCCTTGAACAGCCGCGACGTCTTTGAGTTGTAGCAGCATTTGCGGGAGTCATCGGGCGTTATGCTAACATCCCGAGGTTCGAGCAACTTTAGTTTGTCGGTCGTTACGTTTAGAAGCGGGCTACCGCCCGCTTGGCTCGGGCATTGGCCCGACTCCAAACAGTTTTTGTAGTACAGGCTGCCAGCCTGTACATGCGGCTAAAGCACAGGCTAGCAGCCTGTGGTACAACACTACGACAAACTGAAGTTTGTCGGACATTAGTTTGTCGGACATTAATTTTCAAGAGCTTAACAGCGAAGGCAGCTCTTAGAAAAGCATTTCCCTCGATGAAACCTACTTTCTTGGCCGGCGCGGTGCGCACTCCGATTGGACGCTTTGGCGGATCGCTGCAAAGTTGGACCGCCGCGGATCTGGGGACCGCAGTCGCACAGGAAAGTTTGCGACGCGCTCAGATTCGACCGGATCAGATCGATGATTCAATCTGGGGCTGTGCGCGGCAAGCGGGCGGTGGGCCGAACGTCGCGCGACAAATTACTTTCCGAGCCGGCGTACCCGATCGCGTGCCCGCCTTTACCGTAAACCAGGCCTGCGGGTCCGGGCTGCGCGCGATTATTCTGGCCGCTGAACAAATCATCCTTGGCCGCGCCAACATCGTCCTGGCCGGCGGCGCCGAGAGCATGTCGCGCGTTCCCTACTTTGCCGACGGCACACGCTGGGGAATGCGCATGGGTCACACCGAGTTGGTCGATGGCATGTACCGCGACGGCTTCAATGATCCGCTTTCAGGCCTGGTGATGGGGAAAACGGCCGAAGTGCTGGCCCGCCGTTACGAAATCTCGCGCGACGAACAAGACGAGTATGCCTTGCGCTCTCAGCAACGAGCCGCGGCGGCGATCGCGACCGGGCGATTTGAAGCCGAACGCCTCCCGCTTGAACTCAAAGATCGAAAAGGCAACGTCACGATGTTCACGACAGACGAGCACGTGCGCGCCAAGACATCGATCGAAGACTTGCAAAAGCTCGCTCCGGTATTCGCCAAAGATGGGACGGTAACAGCCGGCAACTCTTCAGGCATTACCGACGGCGCCGCGGCGATCACGGTCTTAAGCGAAGCAGCCCTGAAAGAATCAGACGCCGAGCCCCTGGCGCGGATCGTCGATTACGAAATTGTGGGCGTGCCGCCAGAGATCATGGGCATCGGTCCGGTGCCGGCCGTGCGCGCGGTTCTCGCCAGACAGAGCCTGTCTCTTGCCGAAGTCGATTTGGTCGAGATTAACGAAGCGTTCGCAGCCCAGGTCATTGCCTGCGATCGCGATTTGCAATTCGATCCCGAACGGTTGAATCCGAACGGCGGAGCGATCGCATTGGGTCACCCAATTGGCTGCACCGGCGTGCGCATCATGACTACCTTGCTGCATGAAATGAAGAAAAGACGTGCCCGCCGCGGACTGGCGACACTTTGTATTAGCGGCGGCATGGGCATCGCTTTGCTGGTTGAGCGCGTTTAGATCCGCTAACCCTCATGGTCGGGGGCCAACCATGCCGGACAGTAAGAGCATCGGACAAACGCGTCCACGGGAGAGCCGGAAGCAAGCGCGACCGGCGTCAAACTTTGAAGTAGCTTTCCGAAAAGAGGATTCGATCGTGAATAAGAAGGTTCTTGTGTCGTCAATCGCATTAGCGTTCGTTTTAGTCGCACTGGTCTCGGGTTTCGGTTCGGGGTCGCCGGCGCGCACATCCACAACCAATTCAGCGCCGCCGGCCAACCCGTTGAGCTATCTTCCCGCTTCCGATGGCATTGCGCTCATCGACGTGCGGCGGATGCTGAACGAAACCGTGCCGCGCATCATGGCGGGTGATCAGGCAAAGCTCGCGCAGGCCAACGCTGAGATCGACAAGTTCAAAACGCGCACCGGTATCGATCCACGTGCTTTTGATCGCGTGGTTTTGGGAATGCGTTACACTTATCCGTCGGCCAAAGTGACGAAGCTCGAGACCGTGGCCATCGCACACGGAACGTTCAACGCTAAGGCGCTCGCCGCCGCCGCACGAATCGCGGCCAACGGAACGTATCGCGAAGAGAAGTATCGCGGCGCAACGATCATGATAGTTACCATCAATGATCGGATGAAGCTGCTGGGCCTGTGGGACATAAAATTTAACGACCTGGCGGTGTGCGCCCTCGATCCGAATTCGCTGGCGATTGGGACGCTGCCGAATGTGCGCGCAGCAATTGAAGCGGGCCAAAGAGGTAGTCGAGCGAATGGCGATCTGTTGTCACTCGCAACGCGCGACCCTAAGGCCGTGATCGGCTTTGGCGCAAACTTACCGCCCGAGTTGATGACGAATTTGGGCGTCGGCAATGATACGATTGCCAAGGACGCCAGCTCGATCAGACAGGTTTTTGGATCTATCGGATCGAGCGAGAGCGATGTTTCACTAATGCTCGTAGCCCGCACCGATTCCGCGGCGGCGGCAAATAACTTGAACGATACGGTTACCGGGTTGAAGCAACTTGGCGGACTCTTCATCGGGCGGATGGAGCCGGCACGAAAGGCCCTGGCCCAAAGCGCTCTCGATAATCTGAAAATCATTACTCGCGGCACCGAAGTCGAAATTAGAACTCAGGTCGCCGCGGCGAATCTGGCATCGGTCATAAAATAACTTTGGCAAACCCGAGCGCGGCCCAGGTAGGAACCGAAGCGTCAGACTTTGCTCTGCGCGACGGCGAAGGCGTCGAATGGCGTCTCTCGGATCAGCGGGGCAAGGTCGTGGTGTTGCTGTTTTATCCCGGCGACGAGACACCTATTTGCACCCGCCAGATGTGTTCGGTGCGCGACCGTTGGGAAGACTACGCCGCGACCGGCGCGGAAGTTGTCGGCCTTTCGACCAATACAGTTGATTCGCACAAGAGTTTTGCCGAGCATCACAATCTGCCGCTTCGTTTGCTGGCTGACGTCGATCGAAAAGTCGCGGATCTCTACGGCGCACAGTCCTTGATCCCCGGCAAAGTCGCGCGCTCAGTTTTCGTCATCGACCGAAACGGTGTCATTCGTCATCGCGATGTGCGACCGCTCGGTTTGTTTCGGCCAAAGGATGACGACATCATTAAGGCAATTAGGGAAGCACAGAGCTAAGTTTCGAGTTTCGAGTTTCTAATTTCGAGTAAGCCGCTAACGTACGAGGTTGCGGACAGCAACAAGGCCTCCTACAATCAAACTCGAAACTTTGAACTCGAAACTCGAAACTGGAGTTAATCCATGTCAGACGAAATTAAATGCGCCCGTTGCGGGCAGAAGCGTTCGCCGCTCGGCTATGCGCCGCTGCCGACAGAACTCGGTCAGAAGATGGCCACCGAAGTTTGCCAGCCCTGCTGGGCTGAATGGCTGCAGGCGCAGACGCGCATCATCAATCACTACGGTCTTGATCTTACCAACCCCGATGCCCAGGGGTTTCTGGTGGACAACATGAAAGGCTTCTTTTACGGCTCGACCGAGCTGGCGCAGATCGATACCACCAAAGAAGGATCGATCAAATGGTGATCCGCACTGCGTTTTTGGAGTTAAGTTCTTAAAGCCATTTTCCATTTGTCGTTTGACATTTTTCCTTTGTCATTTACTGCCCAGTGCGAACCCTCTTCAGAGTAGTTGCCATGATACTGTGTTCACATTATGGTGCAGCTACCTGACATGATCGGACTGAGTGCACTGCCAAATGGCGAATGAAAAATGTCGCGAATCACAAATGGAAAATGATTTTTGAACTTCGTACTGTCAGAGGAGGGTTCCCCCTTGTTGTTCAAGAGAAATATCTTTGCTCGCCTTTTTGTCACAGCGACTGCGGTCGCTTTTTTGTTGCTCGCATCCACGGCAGTCTTTGCCCAGACCAAGCTGCTGCGCTTTCCGGATGTTCACGGTGATCGCGTTGCTTTTACTTACGGCGGAGACATCTGGACCGCACCGGTCACCGGCGGCTCGGCAATCCGCCTGACCGCGCATCCGGGCGTTGAAGTCTTTGCGAAGTTTTCGCCGGACGGTAAATGGATCGCGTTCACGGGCCAATACGACGGCGACGAGCAGGTCTATGTCATTCCGTCAACCGGCGGAGTGCCGCGACAACTGACGTTCTACCCGGCACGGGGCCCGCTGGCGCCGCGCTGGGGCTGGGACAATCAGGTTGACGGTTGGAGCAAAGATGGCAAGCGAATCTTTTTCCGCTCGCTGCGTGATTCGTGGTCGTTGCCGATCGCTCGGCTTTACAGCGTTTCAGTGGACGGCGGTCCCGCTGAACCGTTGCCGATGCCTGAGGCTGGTTCGGGTGATTACTCACCAGACAGCACGCGAATAGTTTATTCGCCGCAATTTCGGGACTTCCGATCTGAGAAGCGTTACGGCGGCGGTCAGGCCAACGTTCTGTATATCTTTGATTTAAAGACCAGCGACGCAAAGCGAATCACCGAAGGGCCGCGGCCCACGCGCGATCCGATCTGGATCGGCGACACCATCTACTTCAATTCGGATCGAGACGGGCATTTCAATATCTATAGCTACGGCGTTTCCTCCGGCAAAACCGCCCAGGTCACTCGCAGCAAACAATGGGACGTGCGCTGGCCGAGTTCGGATCACGAAGGTCGCATCGTCTATGAGATGAATGGCGAGTTGCAGATTCTCGACGCGAAGAGCGGCAAGACGACGCCCATCTCGATTACCGTGCCTGACGACGGACTCGCGCGCCGGCCCAGCCGGATATCAGCCGCAAATAACATTGAATCGTATGACTTGAGTCCGAAGGGCGAGCGGGCCTTGTTCTCAGCTCGCGGCGATATTTTCACCGCCCCGATCGAAAAAGGACCGACGCGCAATCTCACTCATTCATCCGGCGCGCATGACAAGTGGCCCAGCTGGTCACCTGACGGTTTGCAGATCGCTTTTATCTCTGACCTGAGCGGAGAAGAAGAACTTTATCTAGTGCCGCAGGATGGTTCGAAGCCGGCGCAACAGATCACTAACGGCGGCAGCGCGATGCGCTATCAGCCGGAATGGTCAGCCGACGGAAAGCGCATCGCTTTCGGCGACAAGGACGGCAAGATCTGGATCGTGACGCTCGCGGATCGGAAGATGACCGAGATCGTCGATTCGCCCCGCGGTCAGATTCGCGATTACGTCTGGTCGCCGCGCGGCAACTACCTCGCTTTCAGCATGCCGGTGAGTCCAAACGGGACTACGTCGGTCTATGTCTGGAGCGCTGCCGACAACAAAGTGCGTCGCTTGACTGAGGGCGTCTTCAATTCGTTCAATCCCGTCTGGGATCCGCAGGGTAGCTATCTCTTTTTCATCAGCAATCGCGAGTTCGCGCCGCAGATCTCGAGTATCGAATTCAACTATGCGACGAATCGCGACTCGTATATCTATGCGATGGCCTTGCGTAAAGACGTTAAGCATCCCTTCCCACCGGAAAGCGACGAAGTGAGTGTAAGTAAGCAGGCCGAAAAACCGGCCGAGGGTGCTCCGGCGGAACCACCCAAGCCCGCCGAGCCAAAACCGGAAACAGCACCCAAGCCGCCCGCCGATCTCGTCGTCGATTTTGATGGCATTACCAACAGGGTCGCTCGCGTACCCGTGGGCGCAGACAACTACGGAGGTCTGGCGGCTAAAGCAGGTCACCTTCTTTACGGAGTCGGGCCGGCTTTCTACTATGGCCGCCAGGGTGATCGCCCAGCACAACTGCGCATCTTCGCATTTAAGGACCGCAAAGAAACCACGATCGCCGATGACATCGGCGGTTACGCGATGTCCGGCGACGGTTCCAAAGTTCTCGTCCGCCAGGGACCGGCATTCAGTCTTTATGACGCCAGCCCGCTCGGCGACAAAACGAGAAAGCCGGTTTCCACTGCCGGACTGGTGGTCGACCGCGTGCCCGCCGAAGAGTGGAACCAGATCTTCAACGAGGTCTGGCGGCGCTATCGCGATTGGTTCTATGTAGCAAACATGCACGGTTATGACTGGGTGGCGCTGCGCGAGCAGTACAAGCCGCTGCTGCAATACGTCGCGCATCGCTCAGATCTGAATTACGTGATCGCCGAGATGATTTCTGAGCTGACGGTCCAGCACGCCTACATCGAGGGCGGCGATTTCCAGATTCCGCCCAGACCGCGCGTGGGTCTGCCGGGGGCGCGTTTTGATCTCGACCAGCAGTCGGGGCGCTATCGCATCTCGAAAATCTTTGAGGGCGAGAATGAAGAAGATCTCTATCGCTCGCCGCTGAAAGAAATCGGCGTCAACATTAATGTGGGAGATTACGTGCTGGCGATCGACGGCGAGGAGCTGAAGGGCAGCGACGATCCGTATCGCCTGCTGCGCAACAAGGCGGACAATCCAGTCCAACTGACTGTCAACAGCAGTCCCACCGTGAATGGCGCGCGTACAGTTTCCTATCGACCGATCACGGACGAAGGCAATCTGATCTATCTCGACTGGGTGACGCGCAATCGCAAGAAAGTCGAAGATGCAACGGGCGGCCGCGTCGGCTACATTCACGTTCCCGACATGGGCGCCGCCGGGATTCGCGAATTCATCAAGTGGTAC
Organism: Pyrinomonadaceae bacterium; assembly: GCA_041492345.1. Classification (GTDB taxonomy): domain Bacteria; phylum Acidobacteriota; class Blastocatellia; order Pyrinomonadales; family Pyrinomonadaceae; genus UBA11740. Next base: position 9,378 of record JBGPWS010000160.1, read on the forward strand.
TATCCGCAGCTTAACAAGGAAGGACTGATCGTGGACGTGCGCGCCAACGGAGGCGGCAACGTCTCGCGCATGCTGATCGAGCGGCTGCGGCGGAAGGTTCTGGCCCTCAACTACCAGCGCACCGACGATGAAGCGAGCACCTATCCGGATGGAGTGTTCCTTGGTCCAATGGTGGCTCTGCTCGACGGCAACTCAGCTTCTGACGGCGACATCTTTCCGGCTATGTTTCGCGAAGCAGGCCTGGGGCCGCTAATTGGCAAGCGCTCCTGGGGCGGCGTAATCGGCATCAGCAATCGCGGCGCACTAATCGATGGTGGTGCGGTGTTCGTGCCGGGCTCGGCCTTCGCCAGTAAGGACGGCCAGTGGATCATTGAAGGATACGGCGTGGATCCGGACATCGACGTGGATAACGATCCCAAATCAGAGATCGCAGGCCGCGATCCGCAACTCGAGCGAGGCATTGCGGAGGTCATGGCGAAACTGAAGAATCCGGTGAAGTTGCCGCCGAGGCCGCCGGCCCCGATTAAGACGCC
>JBGPWS010000042.1:0-18275 GCA_041492345.1 Pyrinomonadaceae bacterium
ACCGGGGTCGATGCTGAGAAATTGCGCATCGTCCAAGGTGATATCACTGAACCCAATCTCGGTCTCGCTAAGGCGGAGCTCGAAAGAGCGCGCCGGGAAACAACCACCGTGTTTCATCTCGCCGCCATTTACGACCTGGCGGTGGCCGCCGATATCGCCACCCGCGTTAATGTCGGAGGCACGCGCAATGTCAACAACTTTGCAAAATCAATTGAGCACCTGAAGCGGTATCACTATGTCTCGACCTGTTATGTCGCCGGCAAGCGCAAAGGTCTGATTATGGAAGCCGAACTGCCTCACGACGCGGGCTTTCGCAATCACTATGAAGAAACAAAATACCTCGCCGAAACGACTGTGGAGGCACTGAAGCCGGAGCTGCCAGTAACGATTCACCGGCCGGCGGTGGTGTGCGGCGATTCGCGCGCGGGTGAAACGGCGAAGTACGACGGCATCTATTATCTGATTCACTATCTGCGCAAGTGGCCCGGCGGATTGACGCGGCTGAATATCGGTAACCGCGAGGTGTGTTTGAATCTGGTGCCGATTGATTTTGCGATCGAGGCGATAGTCGCGCTCGCCAAAGACGATCGCGCTATTGGCGCGACGGTGCAGCTTGCCGATCCCGACCCGCTGACAACGCATCAATTGTTCGACGAGATTTCGAAAGCGATTGGCGGGCGCGATTCGTTCGCTACGGTGCCGGCGGGCATCGTCTATCCGACGCTGATGCTGCCGTTGGCGCCGAAGATCACCGGGCTGCCGCATTCAGCCGTGCCGTATTTTTTCCTTGAGCAAACCTATGACACGACCCGCGCGCGTCAGTTGCTGGAACCTCACGGCATTCATTGTCCAAAGTTTTCTGATTACGTGGGAGCGTTAGTGAATTTTGTGGCGGAACATCCACTGCTTAGTTAAGTTTGCTAATAGGTCATATACGACCTATCGGTCCTATATTTCTGCCTTAAGGCGCCAGTCTCTCGATCACCCACCCGCCATCCTGTAAACGATAGCGCAGACGATCGTGCAGTCGATTGTCGCGGCCTTGCCAGAACTCGATCGCGTTTGGTTTCACGCGATAGCCGCCCCAATGCGGAGGTCTGGGCACGTTCTCGCCAAAACGTTTTTGAAGTTCGGCAAAGTGCGCTTCCAGAGCGTCGCGGCTGTCGATGACTTCGCTCTGGTTTGAAGCCCAGGCGCCCAGCTTGCTTCCCAGCGGCCGGCTCTGGAAATACTCTTCAGACTCTTTAGCGGAAACTTTCTCGACCGCGCCTTCAATCCGCACCTGTCGCCAAAACCTGGACCAGTAGAAAAGCAGACAGGCCTGCGGGTTTTCGTCCAGCTCTTTTGCTTTGCAACTGAGGTAATTCGTGTAGAAGACAAAACCGCTATCGTCAAAACTTTTCAGCAACACCACTCGCGCCGACGGCCGGGCGTCTTTGGTCGCAGTTGCCAGCGTCATCGCGTCAGCGTCCGAAATTCCGGCAGCGAGTACTTCGTCGTACCAGCTTGCGAATTGCTTGATGGGATTAGGGTCGGCGTCCTTCTTGATTAGCATACGTGAGTCTGTCATTTCACACACACATCCAAAACAGCGATTACCACTCCTCTTTGCCTACCGGTTTGCCAAACGACTCTTCGCGGACTTGGTAATCACGCGGCATTCGGGAGATCATTCCGGCCAGGTCGAACCTGGGCTTTGACTTCTTCTTGATCAAGATCTCTTCTTCATCGGCAAGTATCTCGACGTCGTCACCCACAGTCATCCTCGCACTTTCCAGGACGTGCTTGGGAAGTCTAAGACCCTGGCTGTTTCCCCACTTTTGAATCTTTGCGACCATGCAGCCCTTACACGAAATGTCTAGCCCGTGAATAGCCCGAGTTGGATAGTTTCGTCAAGACGAGAGTTCGGAACCAGTCTCAATTACTTCTGCTTCTTCTTTCTTCTTGGTCCACATGCCGGCGATGTGCTCGGCTTCGGCCAGCGTCAGATTGTCATAGATGTCCGCGTCATTCTTAAGGACGCCATCTTCCAGTTCGCATACTTGCCAATCCGGCGCTTCGGGATCAGTGCCCGCGGCGCCCGGGGCCACGCGGATTTCATAAGATACGTCGATGTTTTCTTCAGTCATCAAAAGTCACCTTTGCCTATCGTGCGGCTTCGATCGTCAAAGCCTTTTAGTTAAGAGCACGTGATTATGACTTACAGAAGTAACGACTCGCAACCGTTTGCGATATCATCAGAGCTGATCGATGTTGACGACTATGAAATCTCAACCAGAGAAAAGCGCGGTGGGCAAGGCACTGCCACTAATCGCTATCGTCGGCCGACCCAACGTGGGCAAGTCGACGCTGTTCAATCGTCTGATCGGCGAGCGGCGGTCGATTGTCGGCGACGAGTCGGGCATCACACGCGACCGCATCTACGGGGAAGCCGACTGGCGCACAAGGCGATTTGCCCTCGTCGACACGGGTGGCATCGTGCCTGACGATGACGCGGTGATTCCGGCAAACATTTTGAAGCAGGCCGGCTTCGCGATCGACGAAGCGGAAGCGCTCATCTGGGTCGTCGATGCGCGCAAAGGCATCACGCCTCTGGATCAGGAACTGGCGCGCCTGCTGCGTACAACCGGAAAGCGGGTGCTGGTGGCAGCGAACAAGGCAGACGCCACCGATTTGGAAAGCGATGCTGGAGAATTTCACAGCTTTGGGTTCGCCGAAGTGTTTCCGATTTCCGCCGAACACGGAAATGGCCTTGGAGATTTGCTCGACACGCTGGTGACCGGGCTTGATGAATGGGCCCCTGGCACAAGCGAGTGGGCCGACGAACCGAATCGGGCGCGCGCGGAAGCTCCGCGTGAGCTGCGGCTGGCGATCGTGGGGCGGCCCAACGTTGGCAAATCTTCTCTGCTTAACCGTTTGTTGGGTGAAGAGCGCGCGATCGTCTCGCCTCAGGCCGGAACGACCCGCGATGCGGTTGATACCCTGCTTGAAACCGAAAGTCAGGCCTTTCGCATCATTGACACGGCCGGGATTCGCCGCAAAGGGAAGACCCAGGCGATGGCGGAAAAACTTTCGGTCGTGATGGCGCGCAAAAGTCTGGAGCGCGCTGATGTGGCGATCGTGGTGCTTGACGCCGAGCAGGGAATCGCGGCGTTGGACGCAGCGATCGCCGGCTACGCGGTCGAGGCTGGATGTTCGATTATCCTGGTGCTGAACAAGTGGGACACGATCGAGAACAAAGACACGCATACAGGAGCGGCCTTTGAGCGCAAGGTGCGCGAGCATATGAAGTTTCTTAGTTGGGCGTCGGTGGTTACCATTTCCGCCTTAACGGGACAACGCGTGCCAAAGCTTCTGCCGCTCGCCGTCGAGGCCAACAAAGCTCGCAACGTTCGCATTTCAACTTCGCGTTTGAACGAATTCTTCGAAAGGGCGATTACTCAAGGCTCAGGCATCTTGCCGGCGAGGCCGCATGGTGGCTCGCGCCTGCATGTGCAGTACATCACACAGATTGGCATTCGTCCGCCGACGTTCGTCGTTTTCACTGCGGGTGGAAAAGCAGGCCTGCATTTCTCTTTCGTGCGTCATCTCGAGAATCGCATGCGCGAGGAATTTGGTTTCTTTGCCACGCCGATCAGATTTGTCGAACGGCATAAGTCGAAACGCCGGCGTTGAATTGGAATTGCTAAGAGATAAGGACACTTTTGATGGCGTCTTCGAGCGTGCGGCGAAATCGTTCCGGATGGATAATTAGCGGGCTGCTGAAGAAGGGGTTCAACAAACGAGATTGCTGATGACCTGGATGGAAGCAGAAAGACGATCCACGAACTCACACGAAATAACTCGAAGCAAAGCCGTGTTTCGCGGTGTTTTGTGTGATTAGTGGATCGTCTTACCTCCGCGTCCATCTAGCAGTCTTTACCGAACACATCAAAAGTGCTTTTTCAGCGGTACCTGGCTTAACGTCTTACCCGTATTGTCCTCCTGACTAATGACTGAGCAATCCATTGATTTCGAAGTTCAAGCGCGTGAAGGCGAAGCGCGGGCCGGTCTGCTCACGACCCGTCGCGGTCCCATCGAAACGCCGGTCTTCATGCCGGTAGGGACCGCGGGCACGGTGAAGGGAATTCGTTTCGAAGAGCTCGAGTCGCCGGAACTCGATGCGCGGATCATTTTGGGCAATACCTATCATCTCTGGTTGCGACCGGGAATCGAAACGATCAGGGCGTGCGGCGGGCTGCACAAATTCATCGGGTGGGAACGCGCGATGTTGACTGATTCCGGCGGCTTTCAGGTCTGGAGTCTCGGTGCGCTGCGAAAGATCACCGAGGAGGGAACTGAGTTTCGCTCGCATATCGATGGCGCGCACTGTTTTTTTTCTCCCGAGATTTCGATGGAGGTGCAAGCGGCACTGGGCGCCGAAATCGCGATGGCTTTTGATGAGTGCGCGCCCGGCGAAGCAACGTATGAAGAAGCGCGACGCAGTATGGAACTGACGCTGCGCTGGGCGAAACGATCGCGGGAGGCGTTCGAGCGTGTAGCGCAAGTTGATAACTTGCGGTCTGGTCCCGCCGCGCAAGTTAACAACTTGCGCTACAGACAGGCGCTGTTTGGTATCGTTCAGGGCGCAGCGCATCTCGATCTCCGGCGCGAAAGCCTGGAACGCACAGTAGAGATCGGCTTTGATGGGTATGCAATCGGCGGGCTCAGTGTCGGTGAAGAGAAGCCTGTAATGCTGGAAGTGATCGAGGAGATCGCGCCGCGCATGCCGGGAGACAAACCGCGTTACCTGATGGGAGTCGGCACGCCGGAAGATTTGATCGAAGCCATCGCGCGTGGCATCGATATGTTCGACTGTGTGTTGCCGACGCGCAACGGCCGCAACGGACAGGCATTCACTTCACGCGGCCGGCTGAACATAAAAAACGCGCGGTATGCCGATGACCAGCAGCCTTTGGACGAAGCATGCAAGTGTTCAGTTTGCCGTCGACATACGCGCGCGTTTCTCAGGCATCTCTATCAATGCGGCGAAATGCTCGCCAGCATCCTTTTGACGCACCACAATCTGGCGTTCTTCCTTGACACTATGCGACGTGTCAGGCAAGCTATCCGTTCTGGCCAATTCGCGAATTTTCGGCGAGAGTACACTGAGCAACTAGGCTCCGGATTGGGATGAGCGCGGGCCGAGAAACCGAGCACGCTACTTGCCTGATACTGCCGGCGGCGCTGATAAAAACATTCATTTTATGTCCTTATTTCTTCTTCAGGGTGCCGGTGGCTTCGGATTTCTGGTTCCGATGTTGCTGGTTTTCGGCGTTTTTTACCTGCTACTGATCAGACCTCAGCAGAAGAAGCAGAGAGCGCTGCAGGCGACGATCGCGCAACTGAAATCCGGCGACAAAGTGGTTACCACGGGTGGAGTCATCGGCGTGATCACTGCCGTGCGCGACACGAGTTTCCTGATCCGGAGCGCCGACAAAACGATCCTCGAGATTGCGCGCTCGGCCGTGGCTGGAGTTGACGCGGACGAAGCAGAGAAGAAGTAGTGGCACAGACTTTTAGTCTGTGACGATACTAAAATTAGAACGACCACAGGCCGCAAGTCTGTGCCACCAGGGTTCATGAAGAAAAAGAACTTACTCCAGCGATCGATTATTATCGGGATAGTTACCCTTGTTGGTTTCTACATAGTGATCGGGCCTCACGGGCGCCGACCTCACGCCCAGGACTTTACCCCTTCGGGTCTTAAAGCGAATCTCGCACAGAACATACATCTCGGGTTGGATCTCAAAGGCGGATCGCACCTCGTCATGCGGGTAAAGGTCGAGGAGTTTTTCAAGAAGCTTACCGAAGAGAGTGCGATCGCCGCGCAAAATGCTGCTAAAGACGCGGGCTTCGACGTTAAGGAAGCGCACGCTGAAACTGCTGGCGGAAACTATCGAGTCGTCCTGCAGGTGGCTGATGCCTCCAAGCTCCAGGAGCTTCGCGACGCGGTCGAGAAAAAAGCCGATCTGAGCGATCGAGCGGGTTGGTCCTTTTCATCTTCAGGAAACACTCTGATCTGGACATTGACCGGAACGGCGCAGCGCACCCTGGCGGAATCTGCGACGGACCAGGCGATGAAGATCATCGATACTCGCATCAACGCCGTCGGTGTTACCGAGCCGACGCTGGCACGTCATGGAGGTCAGAACTCTCATGAGATCTTATTGCAGATGCCCGGCATCCAGGATCCCGAGCACGTAAAGCAGTTGCTAAAGGGTCAGTCGCATCTTGAGCTCGTCCACGTGATCAGTCCACCCGCCACTCAGGGATCGGTTCAGACTTATGCGACTGAAGCAGAAGCGGTTTCTTCTCTCAACAGCGGCGGCAAAGTTCCTGCGAATCGCCGCGTGCTTCCCTACGTCGAGCGCCCCGAACTGGCGGGCCAGGAAGCCAACACGAACGCGCAGGCGCCAAAGAAATGGGCAGTAATAGAGTCTCCGGCAATTATCGACGGCGCCCAACTGCGGAGCGCAACCGCGAATCAATCACGGGCGGGCGCCGACGAATACGAGATCGATTTTTCGTTGAAGCAAGTCGGCGCCCAGAAGTTTGGGGAATGGACAGGGGCGAACATAAACGAATACATGGGCGTTGTGCTGGACGAGCAGGTGAAGTCGATCGCGTTCATTAAGGGGCAGATTTTCGACACCGGACAAATTACAGGAAGATTTTCAAAACAATCTGCTGATGATCTTGCGCTTACCCTGCGCTCAGGCGCGCTGCCGGCGCCAATTGAATACCAGGAAGAGCGCACCGTGGGACCAAGCCTGGGTGCTGACTCGATCCGCTCCGGCGTACGTGCTTCAGTGCTCGGCCTGGCCCTGGTTGTGCTCTTCATGCTGATCTACTATCGCGGCTCAGGGATCAATGCAGTCATCGCTTTGTTGCTGAACATGGTCCTGATGATGGCGGGACTGATCATCTTTGGCGCCACTCTTACATTGCCTGGTATCGCCGGCATGATCCTGACGATCGGCATGGCCGTGGATTCGAATGTGCTTATTTTTGAGCGCATCCGTGAAGAGTTACGTTCAGGTAAGACCATACCCTCGGCAATCGACCAGGGTTTTGCGCGCGCGTTCGTGACAATTATCGACACGCACGTAACGACGATTGTTTCATCGCTATTTCTTTACGCGTTCGGCGCTGGACCGATCCGCGGCTTCGCGGTAACGCTCGTGCTGGGATTGCTGGTTAATCTATTCTCGGCGGTTTATGTTTCGCGGACCATCTTTATGTGGCTCCTCAGTCGTAAGGGAAGACGAGTCGAGTCAATCAGCATTTGAGGGCCCTGAATCGCTGGAGGCCGCCCGCGCCGGCCACTTGATAATATAGGGGTCACGATTTACGAGTTCATGTTTCAACTATTCAAAGACATAAGAATTGATTGGCTGGGTAAGCGCCGTTTCTTTATCGGCATCTCGATCGTTCTAATGCTGGCTGGTATGGGTACCGCCTTTTACCGCCACAAGTTCCATCCGAACGGCACGGAAGCGTTCAACTTGGGCGTTGACTTCAAGGGCGGGACTGTGGTTACGGTGAAGTTTAAGCAACCACCGTCAACCGAGGCGCTACGCGCTGCGATACACCAGGCAGGCATCGCCGACGCGACGATTCAACCGGTCCTCGATAAACAGGGCGAGTTTCTGATCAAAGTCCCGCAGCAGGGCGCCGGAGAATCGGACACACCAGAAACCCAGGCCGGCGTAGACGCCGCGCGCTCAAAAGTTGGGCAGGCGGTCAGAAGCTTCGGCGAAGGGAACCCGGAAATAATCGGCACCGAAGCGGTTGGCAAGGTCGCGAGCAAGCAATTGCGCAATCAGGCGATAGCCGTAACGATTGCGGCCCTCATCGGTATGCTGCTCTTCATTGCCTTTCGATTCGAATGGACTTATGGCGCTGCGGCGGTCATTGCGGTCTTCCACACGGTGCTGGTCACGCTCGGGCTGTTTTCCATATTTCAGATTGAAATCAATCTAACGGTTATTGCCGCGCTCTTGACGCTGGTCGGTTTCGACGTAAACGATTCGATCGTTATTTTCGATCGGATTCGCGAAAATCGAAAGTTGTATCGCCGGATGAATCTCTATGATGTCACGAATCTGTCAATCAACCAGACGCTTTCGCGCACGGTAATTACGTCAGGTCTCGTGTTTCTTTCCGTGGTGGCGCTGGTGCTGCTGGGTGGCGAAACGCTGAGGCCGTTCTCGCTGGCTTTATTAATGGGCATTATCTTTGGCACGTACGACACGATTGCGGTTGCCGGTCCGATCATGGTCTGGTGGGAAAAGAGGATCGCGGCAGCAAACAAAGTGCCCGCTCCTAATGTCCGCGAAAACAGCCTCAAGTCGGGTCGCGGCGCCGCTCGCGGCGAGCGCACGCGTGACGGGGTGGGGAAGCCATCGCAAGCGGCTTGAGTGGGAACTAAAAATTGATCCGGGGTGTCTAACTTGCCGTGTTTGTTTTCTGGCAACGTGCGCAGTCAAGAAGCGCAAAGAGACTATTTTCGCACTTGGATTTGTCCTTGACTTTGCGAGCAATTGCGGCATAGACTGCAAACGTTGCTGGCCAATTAAATACGCTCGTTATCGTGCCCTGGTTTCAGAGGGTAGGATGCACGGTGGTTTGTACGTTGAGAGGCCAGTTTCTTTGTGTCTCACATAGTGGATGGGCTCAACGTGATGCGCGGTGAATGCGCCAGGCCTTTCCGCTGTAACTCCTCTTCTAGTTGTCATCAAGCGGGTTTCGAGCGATGGGTTAATGGTCGCAATTTTGATTGATTATTGAAATCCCTGACCCATTTGGCACCGATTTGGGAGGACAGAAAGATGTTCGATAACCTGGTTGAGTCTGGTTCGCACTCGGCAGACGTAAGGCGAAAAGGCTCTTTTCTACTCGTCACTTTGGGTGTGTACGCCGTCTTGATCGTGGCAGTTCTTATTGCCGGAATCCTGATGGCGCCGGCATACATCGATCAGCAAACTCTCGACCTGGTCGCCTTGATCGCTCCGGTCCCGGTTCCGCAGCAGCAAGTGAAAAAAGAGGAAGCGAAACCTGAGAAGGTCGAAATCAACAAGAACGTAGACGTGCGCAAAGAGTTGATTGCTGCCGTAGACCGCCCGGACCTGGTGCCGAAGGAGATAGGCAAGAAGGCCAGCGAGATTCCACCTGTACGCAACAACGTGGTGACGATGATCGGCAGCGGCAACTCGAATGCTGTTGCGCCGATCGCGCCGGGATCTGGTACTGGCCAGATCATTTCCGGCCCTGCGAAGGTGGAGATTACGGACGCGCCGCCACCGCCGCCGCCGAAACCGACGCCGCATGCGCCGATCTCCGGAGGCGTGCTCAACGGCAAGGCTGTTCACCTCGTGCAACCGCCTTATCCTCCGATTGCTCGGAGTGCGCATGCTTCAGGTCAGGTGGTGGTGCAGGTGTTGATAGACGAGAACGGCAACGTGGTTGCGGCGCATGCAACTTCCGGCCATCCGCTGCTGCAAGCAGCCGCTGTCAACGCAGCGCGTTCATCGAAGTTTACGCCGACGAAGCTTTCCGGACAGCCGGTGAAGGTCAACGGCGTTATCATCTACAACTTTGTAGCGCAGTAAAATAATTCCGGCGCGCTGGTTCGCTCCAGAAAAGCCGAGAGCTGCCAGCACTCGGTTTTAATTGCCGGTAAGGAATCAATGTAATCAAAACCTTTTTGGAGGAGTTATCGTGACAATTCTGACAAGCATCCTCGGAACGAAAGCGTTTGGCTTGCTTTTCGTTCTCTGGCAAACAGCCAGCCCGGCGGCCAGTCCTGCTGCCGGTACCAACGAATTCACCATCACCGAGATGGTCAGGAACATGGGCCCCGTGGCCATCACGGTCGTGATCATTCTGTTGATTATGTCCGTGTACTCTATAGCCATCATGGTCGAACGTTACCTGACCTATACGGCGGCTAAGAAACAATCCCGCGAGTTTGCCCCGCGGGTGGCCCAGGCGCTCAAGAACAACCGTATCGAAGAGGCCATTAATATCAGCGACAAGCATCGCAAGTCGCACCTCGCGATGGTTGTTAATAGCGGGTTGCAGGAATTTCGCGCGCACGAACAATCAAACGAGATTTCGGGCAATGAGATCGAGGCGTCCAAGCGCGCGCTGCAGAGGGCTATCGCCATCAAGACAGCCGAGTTTCGCCGTGGGCTTTCCGGCCTCGCCACGATCGGCTCGACGGCGCCGTTCGTGGGTCTGTTCGGTACCGTGTTCGGCATTATCAATGCGTTCCGTGGAATGAAGAACGCTGAGACCGCCGGTATCGCAGCCGTCGCGGGCGGTATTTCGGAAGCGCTGTTTACGACGGCACTCGGTCTGGTAGTGGCAGTGCCGGCGGTCTGGCTCTTCAACTACTTTACCAGCAAGGTTGATGGCTTCATCGTAGAAATGGACAACTCGGCTTCGGAGTTGGTTGACTATTTCATCAAGAATCGCACCAAGCAACTGAATCCGTAGCGCGAGTTTGACGGGTGATATCGAGGCGCGGATCAATCCGTGGCCCCGAGGCCTCGTTCGTCACGCTCAGTGGCCAAAGGAGATTGATTCATGGGAATGCAGGCAGGCGGCGGTGGCGGCGGATTGCAGTCGGAGATTAATGTCACGCCGATGGTAGACGTTATGCTGGTGCTGCTGATCATCTTCATGGTAGTCACGCCGTTCCTGCAGCAGGGCATTGCGGTCGCTCTTCCGCGCGAATTAAGAAACCCTGATGAAGATCAGGCCATCAATAAAGAGTCTTCTGTGATCATTTCGATCCCGAAAGATGGCGACTATTACTTCGGCAAGAAGAAAGTCAATCTGGACGACCTCAAGAGCTCGGTTGAGAAGGCGCTGGCGAACAAGAAGGAAGAAGACAAGATTGTCTACATCAGGAGTGGGGTCGAAGTCAGTTACGGCGAAGTTGTTAAAGTCATTAACGCCGTCCGCGAAAAAGGTGTTGATAAGATAGGACTGGTTGCTGATAAGAAGAAGAAGGCTGGGGCGGCTGCGGCGGCCCCGGCAACCTAAGCTGGGTCAAATTTCGGAGCGGCGATCGCAAAGTCCTGGTGCTCGCTGGTCCGAACAGAGGGTGAGTTTATGGCAATGGCTACTGGGGGTAGTAACAACCGTGCTGTCCCCTACATCAACGTCACGCCGCTGATCGACGTGCTTCTGGTCGTGATAATCATTTTCATGGTGGTCACGCCGTTGAAGCCCAGTCGCTTCAAAGCTGATATTCCGACCCAGCGCGATCCGAACGAAAACATCCAGAACCTGAAGCCTAATCCGCTCACGCTCGTGGTATCGATCGCGCCGGACCTGCAAATAAAGCTCAACCAGGATCCGATGGGCTCAGTTAACGATACCAGCTTGCTGGCTGCTAAACTGCAACAGACGTTCCAACAGCGGAAGGAACAGCGCGCCTATAAGGTCGGTATGGAAACGGCGACGAATATCCCGGAAGATCAGCGGATTGAAAAGACCGTGTTCGTAAAGGCGCCACGCGCCCTGCACTACGGCGATGTCGTAAAGGTGATAGACGCAATTAAAGGAGCCGGTGCGAATCCTGTCGGCTTGCAGGTTGACGATCTGCCGTAGTAAAACCTGTGACGATATTCGCCGGCATTTCTTCCGCCAGGAAGGCTTTCTTGCTTACCGGAAAGCACGGCGGCATCTTTCATTAAAAACGGAGCTAATAGAATGAGATTCTCTTGGTCCAGGATCGGCGCGACAGCGATCCTGGCTTTGTTTGTCGCCGGCGGCGCCGGCTGTAGTCTCGTCAACAAGATCAGGGCCAAGAACGAGCTGAACGAAGCGGCGCGCGTCTACAAGGAAGGACACTTCGAGGAAGCGGAACGGCACGCCAAGCTCGCGCTGTCCTATGATCCAGACAACAAGACCGCGGCCATTTTTATCGCACGTATCATTCACCAGCAGTACAAGCCCGGCGTTGACAACCCGGACAACATCGCGAGAGCGCACGAGGCGATTGAAGCCTACAAACGCATTCTGGAAAAGGAACCGAACGACGATGAGGCTTACAAGGCCATCTCGGTGCTCTATGCCGCCACTAAGGACGATGCGAAACTGCGCGAGTGGATACTGAAGCGGGCCAGCGACTCCAACATGTCGAACGAGAAGCGCGCCGAAGCTTACGCAATTCTGGCCGGCAAAGACTGGGATTGTTCCTACAAAATAACCGAACTTCCCGATGTGAAAGTCACCACGATCGAGGGCGGAAGGCCGAGCGTCGTTTACAAGAAGCCTAAAGACCAGAAGGATTTTGATACCGCGCAGAAGTGCGTAGTGCGCGGACTCGAAGAAGGCGAAACTGCGATCAAGTTCGATCCTAACAGCGAATCAGCCTGGTCCTACAAGACGAACCTGTTGCTTGAGGCAGCCAAACAAGCTGAGATGGAAGGCAAAGCCGACCTTAAAGCTCAGTATCAGAAGCAGGCTGAAGTTGCCGGCAAGAAAGCTGCAGCTTTGGCGGAGGAACGGCGTAAGAAAGAGGAGGCCGCCGAGCCAGCAGCTTCGCCTACTCCCTGACGAGAGCACGGCAGCGCCCTGGCGCTGGACAGACTGTAAACACCAAATAGGTGACGCGGGCCTTCGGGTCGTGCGTCACCTATTTTGTTATACTTGCAGTAGTCAGTAGTCCGTGGTTAGTTGTCAGTGGTCATTTGACTGGGTGTTCCCATTGACGACTGACAACTGACCACCAACAACTGACTACTCCTTTTATGGTTCGAATCGAAGAAATCTGCGAAAAAGTCCGCCGCAATCATCCGCAGGCAGACCTCAATCTGCTGCGGCGCGCTTACCTTTTTTCTGCCCGCGAGCACAAGGGTCAAAAGCGCGCCTCAGGCGAATCTTACCTGGTGCATCCCCTGGAAGTCGCAAACATCCTGGCCGATATGCGGCTCGACGTGGTCTCGGTTTCAACCGGCTTGCTCCATGATGTGGTCGAAGACACGCTCGTCGATACCGCTACGATTCGCGAATACTTCGGCGAAGAAGTAGCGCACCTGGTCGAGGGCCTCACGAAGATTGCGCACATCAGTAGTGTCTCGCGCGAGGATCAACAGGCTGAAAATGTTCGCAAGATGTTGCTGGCGATGGTTGACGACGTACGCGTCGTGCTGGTGAAACTGGCGGACCGCCTGCACAACATGCGCACGTTGGAGTATCTCAGTCCCGAAAGACGCCGCCGGATCGCACAGGAAACGATGGACATCTATGCGCCCATCGCCCACCGCCTGGGAATGGGGAAACTGCGCGGCGAGCTGGAAGACCTGGCTTTCAAAAATCTTCATCCGGAGGATTACCGCGATCTCACCGCGCAAATGGAAAAGCGCCGGGCCGCGAACGAAGCCTTTCTAAATGATGTTACGGCCACCATTCAGCAGAAGATGGAAGAAGCCGGCGTTCCATTCGTGCGCATCGAAGGCCGCGTCAAGCGTCTTTACTCGATCTGGAAGAAGCTGGGCCTGCAGGAAATCGATCTGGATCAGGTTTATGATCTCGTAGCTGCCCGTGTCGTCACACCTGATGAGATTCGCCATTGCTACGGGGCGCTGGGAGTAATACACACTACGTGGAAACCGGTACCTGGCCGCTTCAAGGACTGGATTGCAACCCCGCGCGACAATCTTTATCAGTCACTGCATACCTCGGTCATCGGATCGAAAGGTCAACCCTTCGAAGTGCAAATCCGCACGGAGCAAATGCATATGATCGCTGAGGAGGGCGTGGCCGCGCACTGGAAGTACAAAGAAGGGAAACGCGGCCCCCGCGACGACGACGAAGCGTTGAAGGTCCTGCGTTCGCTGGTTGAATGGACGCAGGATGTGAAGGATTCCCGTGAATTCATCGATGCCCTGAAGCTCGATCTCTACCCGAAGGACGTTTACGCCTTTACGCCGATGGGCAAAGTCATTCAGTTGCCGAAAGGCGCCACTCCGGTCGATTTCGCTTACATGATTCACTCCGAAGTTGGCAACACCTGCACCGGAGCGCGCGTCAACGGCCGGATGGTGCCGCTGCGAACGTTGATTCAAAACGGGGATGTGGTCGAGATCATCCGGAGCACCAATGGTCACCCATCGCGTGACTGGCTGAACTTCGTGGCGACGTCGCGCGCGCGCAATCGCGTGCGCCACTGGGTTGCCGACCAGCAACGCGCGGAGTCTATCGAAATCGGGCGCAAGCTTTTCGAGAAGGAAGCCGGTCGTTTTCAGCTTTCGGTCAAGAAGATGCTGGGCGACAGCAACGGCGATCTTAAGCGTATCGCGGGCGAATACGGCTATGGACGGACTGACGATCTCCTGGCGGCAATGGGCTACGGCAAGATTGTGCCGCGGAACGTAATCGCGAAGTATCTGGGCCCGGAGAAGTTCGAAGCGCTGGACAAGCAGAAAGAATCCCGCCTGCGCACCGGCGTGCGCGCGGTGAAGCGCCTGATCACCGGCGACGATGCCATTGTAGTTCGGGGCGTAGAAGACCTGATGGTGAATCGCGCCCGGTGCTGCAATCCTCTACACGGTGAACAGATCATCGGCTACATCACCCGTGGCAAGGGTGTCGCGGTGCACACCGCGCGCTGCAAAAACGTGAAACAGTTAATGATCAATCCCGAACGAATCGTGACCGTCGAGTGGGCTTCCAAGCCTGAGAAGACTGCCTATGCAGTGAAGCTTTTGGCGGTTACTGAGAACCGCACCGGAATGATCGCGGGCATCACCGGGGCGATCTCTGACATGAAGACCGGGATTCGCGACGCCCGGGCTTCAATTGGCCCCGACCAAAAGGGCCGCATCGAAGTTACCGTAGAAGTGTTTGACGTAAAGCATCTGGACAAAGTGATGAGTTCGATCAAGAACGTCTCTGGCGTGCTGGACGTTGAACGCCTGCAGGGCGCGGCGTGAGAACAGTAAGCAGTAGGCAAATAGGTCCTCTAAGTCCTATATGACCTATTATTGCCCCACAGCCTATTTCTTCGGTTTTCCATCCGTATCGTAAAGCTCGATCGTGTCCGCATACGGCTTCACCTGTTCGCTGATCTCGGCGGCGTCACCCACGATTACCACCGCCGCGCGATCAGGCGTCACGTGATTTTGTGCCACCCGCTGAATGTCATGCGCAGTAACCGCATTGACCTGCTCGCGGTAAGTCTCCAGATAGTCGGACGGAAGATCGTACATCCTGATGCTGACCAGCTGATCGATCAATCCGTCCTGAGTTTCAATGCGGATCGGAAAGACGCCGGCCAGGTAAGACTTGGCGTTCTTGAGTTCTTCAGCAGACACGGCTTCGTTGCGAATCCGCCCCAGCTCGTAGAAGAATTCATGCATGGAAGCGCCGGTTACCGGAGTCCGCACTTCCGCTGTGGCCCGGAACGTGCCGGCCAGGCGCCGCGCATCGAGATTTGAATACGCGCCATAAGTGTAGCCCTTTTCCTCGCGCAGATTCATGAACAGGCGTGACGAAGCGTTTGCTCCCAGGATCGTGTGCATCAAGAGCATCGGAAAGTAATCGGGGCTGGTGCGAGTGATTCCCTCATTCGCAATCACGATGTTCGACTGGGCTGAGCCTGGACGATCGACCACATGAATTGAGCGCGCGGACCGTTTTGGCAGCGGGGGAAGATCCAGATCAGGCAAAGTGCCGGGTTTCCAATCGGCAAACAGTTGCTCAATGCGTGCGATGATCGCGTCGCGGTCGACTTCGCCGACAACCATAAAGACCGCGTTATTGGGAATGTAAGTAGACTCGCGAAATCTCACCAGGTCGTCGCGCGTCATGGCGTCCAGCATTTCCGGTGTGGGCGCCAGACGCGAATAGGGATGCTTGCCGAACATGACCTGAGACAGGCGTTCAGAGGCCAGAAACGTGGGTTGAGCGCGTTGCTGAATGAGAAGTTGCTTGGTGTTCTCACGGGCCAGGTCGACTTCGTTCTGCGGAAACGACGGGTTCAAAGCGACGTCGGCAATCAAATCCAGAATCTCGTCAGCATAGATAGAAAGTGACGAAGCCGCCACAGTGGTGAAATCGGAGCTTGAGCCTACTGCCAGGGTCGCCCCGAAGCGTTCGACCTCTTCGGCAATCTGACGGCTGGTTCGGGTTGTGGTGCCTTCGGTCAGCAGACTGGACATCATATCGCTCAAACCCGGCTGGTCTGCAGGATCGTTCGCATCACCGCAGCGAAAGGCCAAACGAAAGCTGATCAACGGCAGGCGTTTGTCTTCAACCACCACCAGACCTAATCCATTCGAAAGCGTAGTCTCGAGATGCTCAGGAAGATTCAATGGCCGGGGCGCTAGCGGCGGCGGCATCTGGCGGCGAAAGGCTTCGGTCTCAGTCATGTAAGGGCCCGTTCTCTCGTTTGAGTTACTAGAGATTAGTTACAGATCAGTTGATTCAATTGCAGCTTCGGCCTGCTGCTGCGCGGGGATTGGCGCGCCCGTCCCAGGATCGTCAGGGGCGGCCGGCACTTGCGGCGGGGTTGCAGTCGGCTGTTTGGGCTCGCCGGGCTCCAGGGGCGCGCCGGTCGCGGCTTCCTGCGGCGCCGGCACAATTTCCAGCAAAACACGATTGTTAGTATCGAGATAGTTCGCGACCGCATCGCGAATCTCGGCGGCCGTGATTTTCAGGTAGTTGTCCAGATCGGTATTGAAGAGTTCCGGGTCATCGTCATACAGAGCGAATTCGGCGAGTTGCTGCGCGCGATACAACGAAGACTGGCGGCTGCGCACGGCACTGTTGAAGAGGTTGTTGCGCAACTTCTCCATTTCTTCGTCGCTGGGCCCTCGCGTGGCGAGGTTCCTGATTTCCGCCAGAATAGTTTCGCGAATTTGCCCCCCCTCGCTATCAGGTTTCGGAATCACCACGATGAACAAACCTGAAGGCCCGCGGCGCTCATCAATTCCGCCCTGTATTTGCACGACCGATTCTTCGCCTTTGACCAGCTTCTGATACAGCCGCGCGCTTTCGCCTTCGAACAGCAGGTGGCTGGCGAGAGAGAGCGAATAAAAGTCCGGGCTGCGGCGCTCTGGAATCTTCCAGCCCAGCGCGAAAGCCGGGACCGGCGCCAGCTTGTCGAGAAAAGTATCCCGGTGTTGGGCGACTTCGGTAGGTTCGCTCACATCGACCGGGGGTGGTTCCGGCTGGCTGGGGATGGTGGCGAAATACTTTTCGACCAGTGCTCGCGTGTCTGCCACATCAAAATCTCCGGCAATCGAAAGCACGGCGTTGTCGGGCGCGTAATAAATACGAAAGAACTCGCGTACGTCTTCGACTGTAGCCGCGTCCAGATCCTCCATCGATCCGATAGTCGAATGCGCATTCGCGTGGTTACGGAAACACATTTCGAACAGGCGCAGAAACCCGTTCACGTACGGCTGATTGTCATAACGGAGACGTTTTTCTTCCTGCACGGCCGAGCGCTGATTATCGAGATTTTCCTGCGTCACATTCAGTGAGCGCATGCGATCACTTTCCAGCCAGAGCGCCAGCGGTAACTGACTGGCAGGTAGGGTCTCGAAATAGTTAGTGCGCTCACTCGAAGTGGTTCCGTTCATCGTGCCGCCCGCGTTTGAAATGTACTGAAAGTGGGCGGCCTTGGGTACGTTTTCTGAACCCTGGAACATCATGTGCTCGAAAAGATGAGCGAAACCCGTGCGGCCCTCGCGCTCGTTGCGCGAGCCCACGTCGTAATAGACCGCCACCGAAACGACCGGTACTGAGTGGTCTTCGTTCAAAACCACGCGCAGGCCGTTACCTAGACTAAATTGTTCGATGGGGGTGTGTGGAACCTGAAAAGTTTTCTGCACGTGACAGCTCGATCCAAGCCGCGCGACGCGGTTGACTTGAACATGATTTGTAGAGCTTACAGATTAGAGTTTACCGCGTCAGGCCCCTGATTAACAAAGACGCTCCACTCTGCATTTCTGTGGAATGCAGAATGGAGCGAATTGTCCGAAAGCCGAATCGAAAAGAAGGGCCCGGCCGCCGCCGCCTTAGTCTTTTTTCTCAACCAGGCCGCGTAATTCAGCGCGGAGACGTTCGATCTCAGCCAGTTTTTGTTCGACACGCTCGAACAACGGCCCCTGAGTTTTGATGCCTTCATCGATCAGAAATGCCGCCGCTTCAGCCCGAGTACCGAACACGCCGGCCTGCACCAGTTGGCCCAGCTTATGCTGCGCGTCCTG
>JBGPWS010000287.1:0-5942 GCA_041492345.1 Pyrinomonadaceae bacterium
GGGAGTGCAGTTCCCAGCAGCGCGAGCGCATAGAAGACGGCGGCCTCGTCATCCTTTGGGTAACGGAGGTGAAGTTGCTCCATGGCTTTCTCATAAGCGAGGGCGCGGGTCCGGTGATCGAACTTGTCCGCATCCTTGTAGAAAGCTCCGATCGCCGCGATGTAATCCCTCTCTCTTTGCGTCCGAGCGCCAACCACCTTTGCTTCCTGTACGGCGGCCGATCCGTTCCGTAACTCGGCGGCGACCGGCGGCGACCATACGGGGTGATAAGAACTCATCGCGATTCCCCAGTAGGCCATGCCACATTTCGGATCAGTCTTCGTTACTTCGACAAAGGCTTTCTCGGCTTCTTCGTACCAGAAGGAATGTAAGAGTGCGACCGCGCGATTGAATTGCTGCTGCGCCGCGCTATTGCAAGACACAGTAAAGTTGACGACGCCGAGTTTTTCTCCCATGTCAGGTTCATGCTGATGTGTCTCTTGCGCTCTCGGCGTAAACGGGCAAAGAAGCACGGCAAGAGATGCGCCAAGAAACAACCTACTGAGTTTCATAACAACCTCCATCGCCGGTGCCCTGACGAATGCCCTGACGAATGATCGCGCCTTTACTTGCTCTCGTAAACAATCTCGCCTCCGATCACGGTCATCACGCAATGCGTCTTCAAAATATCCATCTCTGGAATTTTCATGATGTCGGCGGACAGCACTGTCAAGTCGGCAAGTTTTCCTACTTCAATACTGCCGCGCACGTTTTCTTCAAACGCGGCGTACGCGGGCCAGATCGTCAACATCTTCAACGCCTGCTCTCGTGACACGGCTTCCTCGGGATGCCAGCCTGCGCCGGAAAATCCCTTGATGTCCTTGCGCGCGACGGCCGCGTAGAACTCAATCATCGGTTCGCCGCGTTCGACGGGCGCGTCCGATCCTCCGGGAACAATTACGCCTGACTTGATGAAACTGTTCCAGGCATAGGCGCCTTCCAGGCGCTTGATTCCCAGGCGCGCGGGCGCGAAATGCAAATCACCGATAGCATGCGACGGCTGCATCGAAGGGATGATACCCAGTTTTTTGAAGCGCGGAATATCGAGCGGATTCACAATCTGCGAGTGCTCGACGCGCCAGCGCGGATCGGCGATCTTTCGCTGATTCGCGGGCACAGCTTTCAGGGCTTTCTCGTACTCGTCGAGAATAAAGCGATTACCACGATCGCCGATGGCATGCGTCTCACATTGAATGCCTTTGCGCAAAGCTTCTTCCAGCATGGGCAGCAGATTCTCTTCCTTGACGGTTAAGAAGCCGGAAGTCTCGGGAGCATCTGAATAGGGCTCGAGCAATGCCGCGCTGCGCGAACCAAGTGAGCCATCGGCATAAAACTTGAGCGCGCGGACGGTAAGCCGATTGCCGTATGCGCCGATGATTGGTCCCTCTGTTAAGAGCCGCTGAGCTTCCTTTCCGGGCGCGGAGAGAACTTTGTAAATGCGCAGCTTGATCTTTCCGTCGCCATACAGCTTTCGGTAGATGGCGATGTCTTCGTAACTTCCACCCGGATCCTGGACCTGCGTCCAGCCCAGGCCGATGTCTCGCTGCACTCCCAAAACGACGGCGCGTTCCGCATCCGCTGCCGAGGTGGGCGGAACGTGGCGGCGCACGAGTCCCTGGGCTGCGTCGAGTAACATGCCATTTGGCTCGCCGCTCTGTTTGTCTTTTGATATCTCACCGCCAAAGGGACTCGGCGTGTCCTTCGTAATACCCGCGATCTTCAACGCAGCGCTGTTCACCACCGTGCCGTGTCCGTCTGCCCGTTGCAGAATCACGGGATTGTTTGGCGAGACTTTGTCGAGATCCCAGCGCGTGGGGAACACGGGCGGTGTCCAGAAAGTTTCAATCCAGCCGCGCCCGGTGACCCATTCGCCGGGCTTTGCCTGATCGACTCGGGCCTTTACCTTCGCGAGAAAATCCTGGAGGTTGGTGATGCCTTCCAGGTTCAGCGTCATCTCGCGAAAGCCAACACCCTCAAGATGTTGATGCGCGTCGGTCATCCCGGGAAGAACTGTCGCCCCATGCAGATCCACAACCCGTGTGTTCGCGCCCTGATACTTCTTCGCCTCGGCGTTCGAGCCGACGAAGACAATTCGATCGCCTTTCACGGCGATGGCTTCCGCGTGGGGTTGCTTGTCATTCGCGGTGTAGACGTTGGCATTGATAAAGACCAGGTCCGCGGGTTCGACTTTGGTGCCGGCCGGCACGAAGTTGAAGAGCAAAATGCTGAGCAGGATAGAAAGTACTTTCATTGTCTTCCTCTTTGGATGGTCGGTGTTAATTAGCCGGACTGACTTATATCATAGTGAGCAGTTTGCTTAGTAACGCTTTGCAGTGCGAATTCCTGTTCAGTTTAAAATTCAGACTGATATCTTCTGTTCGCCCTGCCTGCTTGTGCAGATCTGCCAGCATTCCCTGCAAACGAGTTTCGGGGTCAAGCCTTCGCTTGTGTTCTCACGATCTCTGCTGCTACTTTCCTCACCGCAGTGGAAACGAGCCGTCGTATTTCAGTTCGTAGCGTAAGTTGTTAACTCGCATCTTACTGACGTTTGAATGGAGAAGTCTATGACCGTTGAATCTCTGAATCTTTCTACATCTCGCGGCGCGTCAACCGCGTATGTTGCGCGACCACAGACTGGGGCGCAAACGGAAATCGATGCCGGCGTAATTTTGATCCATGAGTGGTGGGGCATCAACGATCACATTCGCGACCTCGCGGGCCGTTATGCCAAAGAGGGCTACCTGTGCGTCGCGCCGGATCTTTATCGTGGGCGAGTCGCGGCTGACACTGAGGAGGCTTCGGCCCTGATGCAGGCGCTGGAAATCGACGACGGCCTCGAGACGATTCGTAAAGCGATGGCCGCAGGCCAAGAGACCTACCAGGTCAAACGGTTCGCGATTACCGGTTATTGCATGGGCGGAACATTCGCTCTGCGCGCCGCGTGCGAAATCCCCGAACTCAAAGCCGCCGCGCCTTTCTATGGCGATATTCCCGAAGAGAGTGTTTTGGCAAAACTAAGAGCGCCGACGCTCTTCATTGCCGGCAAGCGCGACGCGTGGATTAATCCTGAGAAGGTAAACACGCTGAAAGAAGTCGCGGCCAAATACAACTTGCCGGTTGAAGTGGTCAGCTATGACGCCGATCATGCTTTCTTCAACGACACGCGTCCTCAGGTTTACAACGCGCAAGCTGCGGCCGATGCGTGGCGAAGAGTACTGGAGCATTTCAGAAAATATCTGGGGAAGTAGCGCAAAGCGGGCGGGTCAGGCGGGGCAGTAGCCCGACCGTAAGGGAGGGCTCGTAGCGACGACTTGCGACCCAAGATCGAGCAGAGGAGACGATGGCAATTCAAGCCTGTCCAAAGTGCGGCGCGAAGAACCGTGTGGACGAAAATGCAGCGACCGTTAGTCAACCCGTTTGCGGCAAATGTGGAGAGAAGTTGCCCGACGGCGCGGCGGCCGCGCCCGGCACATCTAACGGCAAGCCTCAGGTTGTGACCGATGCGACCTTCGCGAGCGACGTCGTGGGCGCTTCAGCTTCTCTGCCGGTGCTGGATCAGCTTGCCGCAGAATCGCAGGGGCGCTACAAGATCGCCAAGCTCAACGTGGACGAGAACCCGCGGACCTCAGCGCAATTCCAGATCCGCAGCATCCCCACGATGTTGATTTTCAAGAACGGTCAGGTGGTCGATCAAATCGTCGGCGCCGTCCCCAAACAGACAATCGCGTCGCGGCTCGCGGCGCAACTGTGAAGCAAGGTGTGATCCCATGTCTTATCGCGCGCTCTCAATTGGCCGGCCGGTCTAGTAACAGCTTCGATGCTGTCTGGAATGAAGCGAAGAAGTTTTCTTAGAAAGCGATAAGCGCTCACGCTTTTAAGGCAAGGAGTTCCGACGTTCCTTGCGTGCTCAAAGAAAGGAGCCTGGTGATGGATTGCGATAAGGTGACAGTGTCGAAGGTGGGTGGTTCGCTGCCCGTTTTCAAATTGAAAGACAAGACCGCGCTTTTCTTCAAAGCGGATTTGGCGGTTGATGCTGATGGATCTCCCCGAGCCTACCATCCTACCAACGACAGAATCGCTCTTGATTTCAAGGCCAACGGTTTTCCTTTTGCGATGGTTCACGTGAGTGGGAGACCTCATCTTCAAGGCCCAGGCGATCCTGCCCCGGGCTTCTTTGTTTCGACTACGTCGCTGGAAGACAAGACCAAAGCGGTGACTGATCCTCGACGCTATGTTAATTCGGAAGAGATTCCTTATGTTGTGCTTCCTCCGGGGCTAATAGGAAGCGGTAGGGCGAAACTCGGGGACCTGGCGGTGGTCATCAATCGAAAGAAGGGCAAATCATCGTTTGCTATCGTTGCGGACATAGGACCCAAAACGAAGCTTGGAGAGGGTTCGATCGCGCTGGCTAAGGCTTTGGAGGTCAAAAAGAATCCGAAGACGGGCGGCCCTGTCGTCGATCTGATTTATGTAGTCTTTCCCGGCTCGGGAAATGGGAAGCCGAGATCTCTCGAGGAAATAAACAGCGGAGGCGCCGCGGCGTTCGCTGCGTTTGGCGGCATGGAACAGTTGAATGCCTGTTTCGCACCCTAACAGTCGAAGTTGAAGGATGCGCCACCCGAGTGTCGAAGTTACCCCGCCCGCTGCTGGAATTGCGCCGGCAACTGCTTATCAACCTTCGGACGAACGGGCAGATTGGCGACTTCCCACAAAGTCATGTAGATGGTGCGTGCAACCTTCTCCATCTTCTCGTAATCGATCTTCTGCGGCTCATCTCCCGGGCGGTGATAGTCTTCGTGCACGCCGTCAAAAAAGAAAATGATGGGAATGCCTTTGCGCGCATAGTTGTAGTGATCGCTGCGGAAAAAGAAACGATTCGTATCGTTGGGATCGTCGTACCGAAGATCGTATTGCAGATTCAGGTATGATTTGTTCACCGTCTCACTGAGCTTGCCCAACTCCGTGCTCATCATGGTTGAGCCAATCACGTAAATCTGATTTGGCCCCGAAAGATTTGCATTGCGCGGATTCGTGTCGCCGTCTTTCTTGCTGCGGCCGATCATGTCGATGTTGAGTTGCGTGACGATGTGATCGAGCGGAATCGTCGGATAGTCGGTGAAATAGCGCGAGCCCCACAATCCTTTCTCTTCGCCGCAGTGCCAGACAAACAGAACTGAACGTTTGGGCCGCTGCTTCGCATGCGAGATCGCTTCCGCCATTCCGAGTAGCGCCGTCGTCCCCGAGCCGTCATCATCCGCGCCGTTGCAAATTGGATCGGCCGTGCCCGGCGCGCAAATGCCGATGTGATCATAGTGCGCGCCCACCGCAACGTATTCGCTCTTCAAGACCGGATCGCCGCCTTCCCAGACGGCCACCACATTCTGTGTCATGGGCTTTTCACTCTTCGCGGTGATCGTGAGAGTGACGTTCTTGCTGGGGTTCAACTCAAAGGGCAGGGTGACCATGACAGCCGGAGCGTTCGGCGGTGAGTTCGGCGGCGAGACTGACGTTGGTAAGACGCCGGATCCGTAAGCCATCAAAGCCGCCGCGGAATATTTTTCTCCCTGCAACAAAGCGGTCGCCATCCTGGGCGACAGCCAGATTACAGGCACTGCCAGGGTGCCCTGTGTCATGAACTTTTCGACTTGCGGTCTGGGCGGCGGGCCGCCACTCAGACGCTGCCGTGTCTGGTCCCAGCGCAGAAGCATTCCATAGTCCGCAATCGCCAGGACGCCCCTGGCGCCGTGTTGCTGCGCGTAAAGCGCCGGGCTGATCCAGTCTTCGCCCATCTTGCCGGTCAGGTCCGCGCGGGTAACGCCTTGCGGCAGGCCCTCGCCAAAGACCACGACGATCTTGTCCTTGACGTCGATGCCCTTGTACGCGTCGATGTTCTTCGACTTCAC
>JBGPWS010000145.1:0-10459 GCA_041492345.1 Pyrinomonadaceae bacterium
AGGCTTGTTTTCGGCAGGCCACGACCAAATTCGCTTGCTGAATGAGCATTCATTCAGTATCATTGGCCCGCTATGATTAGAGTGAATAAGGCTGCCGTTCTCGGTGCGGGAACGATGGGAGCGCAAATCGCTGCGCACCTCGCGAACGCTGGTATTCCAACTCTCTTACTCGACATCGTTCCGCGCGAACTGACGGCCGATGAGCAGGCCAAAGGACTGACGCTGGAAGCCGTTCGCAACCGCATCGCCCGCGCCGGACTGGAAGCCGCGAAGAAAGCCAGGCCTGCCGCATTCTTCACCTCAGATCTCGCTTCACTGGTGAGCATCGGAAACTTCGATGACGATCTAGCGAAGCTGAAAGACTGTGACCTGATCATCGAAGCGGTCGTTGAAAATCTCCAGATCAAACAAGGCCTGTACGAGAAGGTCGAGCAACATCGCCGGCCCGGTAGCGTCGTTGCTTCAAACACCAGCGGCATTCCACTTCAACAACTTGCCGCAGGACGCTCGGAAGATTTTCGCGCGCACTTCCTCGGCATGCACTTCTTTAATCCGCCCCGTTACATGCACCTGGTCGAGTTAATTCGCACTGAGTGGACCAAACCGGAAGTCTCCTGTTCGATGTTTGGCTTTCTCGACGAGCGTCTGGGCAAGGGCGTCGTGGTCGCGAAGGACCGGCCAAACTTTATTGCCAACCGCATCGGCACCTTCGGCGCCTTGGTAACGATTCATACGATGCTCGACGACGGTTATTCAATCGAGGAAGTCGACAAGATCACCGGGCCCGCCGTCGGCCGCCCGAAGACCGCGACATTTCGCACGTTCGATCTCGTAGGTCTCGACGTCCTGGCGCATGTGGTAAAGAACCTGAACGAGAACCTCCCCGAAGACCCCGAGCACGAAATGTTCGTCATACCTGAGTTCGTCGCCAAGATGATCGAGCGTGGATTGCTCGGCAACAAGACGAAGGCCGGCTTCTACAAGAAACAAAAGGGCGAAGGCGATAAGCGGGAAATCTGGACGCTGGATGTGGCGACGCTCGACTACCGGCCGGCACAGAAAGTAAAACTGCCGTCGCTCGAGATGGCGAAGAATATTGAAGACACGGCGGAACGAATCAAGACGCTCGTTTGGTCGAAAGATCGCGCCGGCGCATTTCTGTGGAAGACATTTTCGCGAACGCTTTGTTACGCCGCCGATCGCATTCCGGAGATTGCCGACTCTGTAGTTGAAGTCGATCGCGCAATGCAGTGGGGCTTCAATTGGGAGTTGGGGCCATTCCAGGCCTGGGACGCGATCGGTATCGAAAAGTCGGTCGCGCGATTGAAGGAAGAAGGCAAGAGCGTTCCGGCAAATGTGCAGAGCATGCTCGATGCCGGCGCGAAGTCTTTCTACAAAAAGAAGGATAGCCAGCAGTTCTATTACGATTTTGATTCCGAGGAATATCTGCCGCTTTCAGATCCGCCGGGTACGATTATTCTCAAATCGCTTAAGGATCGCACCGGAGTCATCAAGAAAAACTCAGGTGCATCGCTGATTGACCTTGGCGACGGCGTCGCCTGCCTCGAGTTTCATTCGAAGATGAACTCGATTGGCGGCGACACGCTCGAGATGTTGAAAATTGCGCTGACCGAAGTCGAAAAGAACTTCCTGGGACTGGTCGTGGGCAATCAGGGTCAGAACTTTTCCGTAGGCGCGAATCTGATGCTGATGTTAATGGAAGCGCAGGACGAAAACTGGGAAGAGCTGGACATGATCGGCCGTTTCTTTCAGCAATCCGTAATGAGTTTGCGCTATTCGCCGAAGCCGGTCGTGGTCGCTCCATTCCAGATGGTTTTTGGCGGCGGCTGTGAAATGGTCCTGCACGCAGACCGCGTGCGCGCTTCAGCGGAAACTTATATCGGTCTGGTGGAAGTCGGCGTGGGAATAATTCCCGGCGGCTGCGGTACGAAAGAGATGTTGGTGCGCGCGCTCGACTCGATTCCGAAAGACATGAAAGACGCGGACGCGCTTCCGTTCGTCAAACGCGCCTTCGAAACGATCGCGCTGGCGAAGGTCGCCACGTCAGCCGAAGAAGCCCGCGGTTTCGGCTTCCTCAGCCAGGACGATTCAGTTTCGATGAATCGCGATCGTTTGATCGCCGACGCGAAGCAGGAAGTGCTGGCGTTGGCCGCGAGCGGGTACCAGCAGCCACAGCAGCGCACGGACATTCTCGCGCTGGGGATGCCGTCGCTGGCAACTTTGAAGTTGGGCGTCCACATGATGAAGCGCGCCGGTTACATTTCAGATCACGACGCATTGATTGGTGAAAAGCTCGCTCGGGTTTTAACCGGCGGCGACCTTAACCACGCGACACGGGTATCTGAGCAGTACTTGCTCGATCTCGAGCGCGAAGCTTTTCTATCACTGATCGGCACGCGCAAGACGCAGGATCGGATTGCGCACATGTTGAAGACCGGGAAGCCGTTGAGGAATTAGGACTGAACGACTTCGTCCGCGGCTCTGCCGCCCGATGTGCGGAAAGGCTTCGCCTTTCCAAAACGTAGTTACCGTTTCTCGGGAGGCTACGCCTCGCGAGTGCAAAATCGGAGGCACAGCCTCCGAGAACAAAATAGCAGCGATGCCGGAAAGGCACAGCCTTTCCGCACATCAGGCGGCCCAGCCGCGGAGGAATTTCATGAAAGACGCAGTAATCGTGTCCGCAGTTCGCACGGCGGTTGGCAAAGCGCCCAAAGGCACTTTGCGTGATACGCGGCCTGATGAAATGGGCGCAGCAGTAATCAAAGAAGCCATGGCGCGTGTGCCGGGTCTGGAAGCTGCCGAGATCGAAGACGTGATCATGGGCTGCGCGATGCCCGAAGCCGAGCAAGGCATGAACATAGCCCGCGCGGCCGCGATTCGCGCAGGTTTGCCGGTGGAAACCAGCGCCATGACCATCAATCGTTTTTGCTCTTCAGGGCTGCAATCGATTGCCATCGCGGCTGATCGAATTCGCACCGGAAGCGCCCAGGTCGTGCTCGCCGGTGGTCTGGAATCCATGTCCATGATTCCCATGGGCGGCCACATCATTCGTCCCAATCCTTACCTGGTCGAACACTATCCAGACTTTTATTTGAATATGGGACTTGCGACCGAGAACGTCGCCTGGAAATACGAAGTGTCCCGTGAAGAGCAGGATGAGTTCGCGCTGCGCTCGCACAACCGGGCGGCGGCGGCGCTGGATGCAGACAAGTTCACGGATGAAACTGTGCCGCTGACTGTCACCGTCGAAGAGTTGGATGGCAAAGGCAAGAAGCAGCATCGCGAAGTGGTGTTCGACAAAGACGAAGGTCCGCGGCGTGACACGTCGGCCGAAGCCCTGGGAAAACTGAAGCCAGCATTTCACGTAAAAGGGACAATCACGGCGGGCAATTCTTCGCAGATGTCGGACGGCGCGGCCGTCGCGGTCGTGATGTCAGAGGACCGCGCAAAGGAACTGGGGGCCAAGCCTCTGGCGCGGTTCGTTGCTTACGCGACCGCGGGTTGTCCGCCGGAAGAGATGGGCATTGGTCCGGTCTTCGCGATTCCGAAAGTTCTGAAACTCGCCGGGCTCACTCTGGATCAAATTGATGTGATTGAACTGAACGAAGCTTTTGCCGCGCAGTCGTTAGCGGTAATCAAAACTCTCGGGCTCGATATGGACAAAGTCAATGTTAACGGCGGCGCAATCGCCCTGGGTCATCCGCTGGGCTGCACCGGAGCGAAACTGACTGCCTCGATTCTGCGGGAGTTGGAGCGGCGCAACGGTCGCTATGGAATGGTGACAATGTGCGTGGGCGGCGGCATGGGCGCCGCGGGAATTTTTGAAAGAATGTGAGACTCATTGGTTGTTCAATAGGTCCGATAGGCCCTGTAGGACCTATTGAATTGAATGAAAGGAATAAATATTATGGCAGCCGTAGTCGAAGCAAAACAGATCGTCAAGGGTGGAAGTTTTCTGATTGAAGAGCAGACGCCCGAAAGCATCTTCACCCCCGGTGATTTCAACGAAGAGCATCGCATGATTGCCGACACCACGCGGCAATTCATGGACGGGGAGGTGCAACCGCGCATCGGTGAATTGGAAAACAAAGACTGGAAACTGGCGCGTCAATTGGTCAAGAACGCCGCGGAGCTGGGGTTGGTGGGCGCAAACATTCCGGAAGAGTACGGAGGTCTGGGACTGGATCAGACCAGCGGCGCGATCATCGCTGAGAACCTTGGACGGTCGGCTTCGTTTGCCGCCACGCTCGGCGCGCAGAGCGGTATCGGCTTGCTTCCGATCATTTATTTCGGCACGGAAGCCGCGAAGCAAAAGTATCTGCCGCCGATTGCCGCCGGCGATTTGATCACGGCCTACGCTTTGACTGAAGCGAGCTCGGGCTCAGACGCGATGGCCGCGAAGGCGACGGCCAAGCTGAGCGATGACGGCAAGGACTATATTCTCAACGGCGAGAAGATGTTCATCACCAACGGCGGCTTTGCCGACATCTTCATCGTATTTGCGAAGGTCGATGGCGATAAGTTCTCCGCCTTTATCGTCGACCGCCAGGAAGGCTGCAAGAGCGGCGCGGAAGAGCACAAGATGGGCATCAAAGGGTCGAGCACCACGCCGCTGATTCTGGCCGACGCGAAAACGCCGGTCGAGAACCTGCTCGGCGAAATCGGCAAAGGCCACAAGATCGCTTTCAACATTCTCAACATCGGCCGCTTTAAGCTGGGAGCGATGTGTTTGGGAGGAATGAAGCTCGCGATACATGAATCCGTGCGCTACGCGAACGAGCGGCAGCAGTTCGGCAAATCGATCTCGTCATTCGGGGCGATCAAATCGAAGCTGGGCGAAATGGCCATTCGCACCTGGGTCGGCGAAGCTATGATCTACCGGACGCTGGGAATGATCGAAGAGGGTCTCGCCGCTGTCGCAGATTCCAAAGACATGGACGCGCGCTTGAAGGCGATCGAAGAGTACGCAGCCGAGTGCTCGATCATCAAGGTCGCGCTGTCCGAATACTGCGACTACGTCACCGATGAGATGGTGCAGATTTATGGCGGCTATGGCTACTCAGCCGACTATCCGGCGGAACGCGCGTATCGCGATACGCGCATCAACCGGATCTTCGAAGGCACGAATGAAATCAATCGCATGCTGATTCCCGGCCGCCTGATGAAGGCTGCGCTGAGCGGGCGTCTGGCTCTGCTGCCCGCGGCTCAGGCGTTGATGGACGAAATCCTTTCGCCCTCGATGGCCAGTTTCGATCTGGACGACAGCCTGCTGGCTACCGAGCAAAAGCTGGCGCAGAACGCAAAGAAAGTCGCGTTGATGACGCTCGGGACGGCGGCGCAGAAGTACATGATGGGCCTTTCCGATCAGCAGGAAATCCTGATGAGCGTGGCCGACATCATCATGGATACTTACGCCATGGAATCAGCTATCTTGCGCACGAAGAAAATGGCGGCGGCGCAAGGCGAGGAGGCGGTGGCGCATTACGTCGACATGACGCGCGTCTTTTGTAATGACGCGGTCGAGCGGATCGAAGCCCACGCGAAGAATACGCTGGCGGCGATGGCTGAAGGCGATGAGCTACGCACGTTGCTGGCGGCGCTACGTCGCTTTACAAAGATGACACCCATGAACACCGTGGCTGCGCGTCAAAGAGTCGCAAATGCGATGATTGAAGCGAGCCGGTACGTTTATTAGAGCATTGCCGATTGGCGATTGCCGATTTCCAATTAGAAGAGAGAGCTGTGGTCTTTGCGATCCTGGTTCTCTCTTTCTAATAGCAGCTCACGACCTTTCGGCACCAAAGAAGAAGCGCCGGCACTCAGGTTTGAATCGGCAACTGGCAATCGAAAATCGGCAATGACACTATGAAGATCGTCCCCATCTCGCTGCCAACCCCTTTCTACATCGGGCCGGTCAATGTCTATTTGATCCCGGAAGATCCCATCACATTGATTGACACCGGGCCCAAGACCAAAGAAGCGGTCGATACTCTGCGCGCTGCTTTGCGAAAAGAAGGCCTGGCCGTCTCTGATATTCGTCGCATCGTGCTCACGCACGCGCACGAAGATCACTGTGGGCTGGCGCGCGCGCTGCGTGATGAAGCGAAGGATGCCGAAGTTCTGGTACACGGATGGGAAACGGGTCACCGCGCCGGTCGGCTCGAGTACGAAGAGACCCGCCAACTTCTGGTGCGCGCGGGCGTGCCCCGCGACGAAGTGGAAGTCATGCGCAGGATGTACGAAGGAGTGCGGCAGTACGCTGATTCGCTCGATGACGATCACTGCGGCGAGCTGACGGACGAGGCCGAGCTCGAGTTTGAATCAGGCGCGTTGCAGGTCGTGCACACGCCCGGGCACACGCCGGGTTCGTGCTCGTTTGTGCGCCAGGCCGATCGTACTGTGATCGCCGGCGACTGTGTGCTGAAGCGAATTACTCCAAATCCGATTCTCTCCCCCGACCCGGTGGATCGGTCGCGCCGCTTTCGCTCGCTCGAGGAGTATCTCGTCAGCCTGGCACGCGTGCGCAGTCTGGCGCCGACGCTGGTGCTGGGTGGTCATGGCGACCCGGTGCATGATTACGAAGAACTCTTTAACCGCTACTTGCGCGCAATTCGCGAACGCCAGGAGCAAATCATTCAACTGGTTCCCGCTGGCGGCGCCAGCGCCTGGGAAGTATCGCGCGCGATGTTTCCCGGCACCGACGATGTCCATCGCTTTCTCGGCGTATCCGAATCTGTCGCGCACCTTGACTACGCTCAGGCTGAAGGAAAGCTGGCGGTGGAAATCAGCGACGGACGCGAAGTGTATCGACGGCTTTCCGAGTAAGCCCCATTCCCAGGTTTCGTCAGCCCCATCCCCTTGAGTCGTTTAGGCGCGGGACTTGTCAGAGGCTTCGTGTAAACGACCAGGCGATAAGGTCAGTACCGGGAGCGGTAGCGACCGGGTGTTTCCTCCTCGCGATCCCGAGTCGTGTGGAGCGTTGGGACACCCGGTCGCTACCGCTCCCGGTACTGACCTCGCCTCCGAGGACTCCCGCCGCTAACGTATCTACGGCCCGCCCCAGCTAAACCGACCTTGCAGTGTGAGAATTTGGAACCGCCGAATCCCGCAGGCGTGGAAACATTAAAATCTTTCCGGAGGATTTGGATATGACCCGTAACAAACTGGCCTTAGTTATAGTTTTGATTCTTGGCGTCGGTGTGATTGCCGGCGGAATTGTGTATGCCCAGGAGTCAACTGCCCCCCTGGCCGTTGAGGCTCAGGAACCCGCAACCACCGACCGATCGTTTTCGCTCTTTGTCGACGGCGGGGCCTTTCTGGGAGTGGGTACTGAAGATATCACTAAAGAGAACATGGGCCGCTATGGCATGCGCGAAGTTCGCGGCGTCGGCGTGACTCAGGTCGTCAAAGACAGCCCGGCCGAAAAAGCCGGCTTGAAGAAAGACGACGTCATTCTTCGTTTCGACGGAGAATCGGTAACCAGCGTCCGCAAGCTAAGCCGGTTGGTCGGTGAATCGTCTGCCGATCAAACAGTCCGAATTACGATTAGCCGGGGCGGAGCTGAGCAGGAAGTCAGCGCCACACTTTCAAAGCACAACCTGTCGCCCCTTTTGGGCGCGGGTATTCGCGACGAGGTGTTCCGGAATCTGCAAAAAGAGCTGCCCCAAATGAGAGACTTTCCGCCGATGAATGGTGATGGAGACTTTTTCTTCTCGTTCGGCGGCAACCGGCGCATCGGGATTAGCACGCAGCCGTTGACCAAACAGCTCGCGGATTACTTTGGAGCGAAAGACGGCGGCCTGCTGATAACGTCCGTGAACGACAACAGTCCCGCCACCAAGGCTGGACTGAAAGCCGGCGACGTGATCACCGCGGTGGATGGTGAAAAGGTCACCTCGCCGGGCGACGTCTCACGCGCCATCAACAAGAAACAGGACGGCGACGTATCGCTCACGATCCTTCGCGATCGTAATACCCGAACAGTTACCCTGACTCCTGAAAAAAACCCGCAGCCGATGGTCGTGCGTCCCGGAACCATTGGAACGCGACGCATCGTCATTCCTTCAATCCAGGTGCCGGCGATACCGGAAATGAACATTCAGATTCCACGGATTGTAGTTCCGGCAACTCCGAAGATCGAGGTGAACGTGCCCAGCAGGACACCGCGCGCGCGCACCGGAGCACGGGTGATTATCATCTGACTTTCTGGTGCGATCAGCGCGCCGAAAGAGCAGCCGCGAACCTGGGCAGTCGAGTTAACGCTCGACTGCCCTTTCTGTTCCCGGTTGCGCCCGCGTATAATGCGCCACCTGGTTAACTCAACATCAATTTATGTTCTTTGCTCCCGTAAAAGGCCGAACTGTAAAGGAAGACGTGGTGGCGCAAACAGAAACCACAGAGCCGCTCGCGCGATTAGTCATTCATGATCTGGCGCACCGGAATGGACACAATGAATTTGCGGCTGACGTTCGCCGCGGACTCTCGTCCAATCCGAAGCACCTGTTCCCCAAGTACCTTTACGATGCGCTCGGTTCTCGGCTATTCCAGGCCATCTGTCACGTTGATGAGTATTATTTGACGCGCGCAGAGGACGAGATTCTCACGCGGCACGGGGACGAGATCGTGGCGGCCATTCCCAATTGCCGGACCCTGATCGAACTCGGCAGCGGCAGCGCCGAAAAGACGCGCAAGATTATCGAAGCGCTAACTCGCGACCAGCGCGAGTTGCTTTTCATTCCCGTGGACATCTCAGCGTCCGCGCTGGAAGAGAGTTCACGTTTGCTGTTGGAGTCATATCCAACCCTCACCATCAAGGCCTACGCGGCTGATTATTTCGCAGCCCTGTCCGCCTTGCCGCCGCTGGGTCCGGATCCTGCGCTGGTGCTGTTTCTCGGTTCGAACATCGGGAACTTTGAAAGAGATGAAGCCCTGACTTTTCTGCAGGCGATCCGCCGCGTGCTGCGCAAAGAAGATGCTTTGTTGTTGGGCGCGGACCTGAAGAAAGATCGGGTGACTTTGGAGGCTGCTTACAACGACTCGCTGGGCGTGACGCGAGCGTTTATCCTGAATGAACTGGCGCGGATAAATCGCGAGCTGGATGGGAATTTCGACTTGCGGGCCTTTGAATTGAGATCGGTCTACAACGAAGACGCCGGACGCGTCGAAGTCTATCTCGAAAGCTTACGGTCGCAAACGGTCACCATTCGTGGTATGGAGAGGCCGGTTAATTTGGAGGCCGGCGAACGGATTCAGATGGAGCAGTCCCACAAATATGATACCGCCGGGCTCTCAGCACTTGGTTTACAGAGTGGATTTCGGCTGGAGCGAACGTGGCTGGACGCGCGGCAACGCTTCAGCAGCAATCTTTTCCGCGCCTCGGATTCCTGAGCAGTTAACGCGAAGCGTTAGCGGCGCCGGTTACGGTTTGTGATGTGTCTGCCGCTTTCTTTTCCGGTAATTCCAGCCGCACCTGCAGCAAGCGCCGGCGCTCAACTTTCTCGATGTGAAAGCGCAGTCCATCATGTTCAATGACTTCGCCCGGTTGGAGGACGTGGCCGGCCACCGTCATCAGAAATCCACCGATAGTAGTGTAGGCTTCAGATTCGGTAATTGAAGTTTTCAGGCGACGATTTAGATCGCGCACCGCCAGTGAGCCATCCAGCAAATAGGTGAGCTCGGTCACCGGATTAATCTGCTCGTTTACTTCTTCATCATGTTCGTCTGAGATGTCTCCCACAATCTCTTCAAGCAAATCTTCGAGTGTAATAATTCCTTCGACGCCGCCGTGCTCGTCAACTACAAATCCAAAATGAGTTTTTGCTTTCTGCATTTGACGCAGCACGTCTTCCAGGCGCGCCGTGTCGACCACGTACATGGGTGGTTGCAGCACGTATTCAAGCCTGAAGTCCTGGGGTCGCAGAAGATAAGGTGTTAGGTCCTTACTATGAATGAACCCAACGACGTTATCCAGCGATCCCTGGTACACCGGCAGGCGTGAATAACGATGCTGCTGGAACGCCTGGGTGATCTCCGCCAGCGAGCAGTCAGCCGAGATCGCGGCGATCGCCGGGCGGGGCACCATCGCCTCCCGCACCAGAGTGTCAGAGAATTCAAAGACCCGATGAATCAGGCGGCGCTCTTCAGCGCGCAGGTGGCCGCTCTCGCGAGAGATATCCACTAACTGTCGCAGCTCGACCTCGCTGTACACCGCCGCGTGTTGCAGCGACGACTTCAGTCCGATCAGGCGGCCCAGAGCAGCTCCGGTCCGATTGAAGATCCAGAGCGGCCATTGAAAGACTTTGGCGAACACCTCCAGAGGTCGCGCCGCAAACAACGCCAGACCTTCGGCGCGCTCCAGCGCGAACATCTTCGGCATCAACTCGCCCAGCACAATGTGCAAAAAAGTAATCGCCGCAAAAGCGATGATGATCGCCAACAA
>JBGPWS010000003.1:0-40530 GCA_041492345.1 Pyrinomonadaceae bacterium
ATAGCGGTCAACGGGAACGCCTGGACTGAAACCAAGCCTCAAGTTCTCGCGCCTTTGAGTGTTGTCCTGAAACCCCACCTCGCTGACCTCCCGTTCGCCAAAGGTACTACAAGCTACTAATCGGTGTTAACTCAACACAAGAGTCGCTAATGATACACCCCTTCAAGCAAATCGGGGAATAATTTACTCATTGTTAGCTCTTGACCTCTTTCCCGAGCAAGCATATGCTCACTTTCATTATGAACAAGATTTCAACGTTTAGGCGCGCCCAAGTTCTTGCGGGCTTGGTAGAAGGCGTCGGAATCAATTCGATTGCTCGCTTGGTAGGCGTGAGCAACCACACGGTCTTGAAACTTCTGGCAGGTGTTGGTGACGCTTGTGCAGTCTATCAGGACAATACGTTCCGCAATCTGAAATCGACGCGGATTGAGTGCAACGAGATTTGGTCGTTCTGCCTTCCGAAGCAGAAGAACGTCAGACCGGAACATGAGGGCGTATTCGGCTTTGGCGACGTTTACACTTGGGTTGCAATCGACGAGGATTCAAAGCTTGTTCCGGCGTGGTATGTTGGACGCCGCGACGCTCAATCAGCAATGGAATTCATTAACGACCTAGCTTCACGTTTGGCGAATCGCGTAGAGCTTACGACAGACGGTCACAAGTCATACCTCGATGCCGTAGAAGGGGCATTTGGCTCAGAAATCGACTATCCCTTGTTGAGCAAAATCTACGGGGGATCGGCAGAAGAAGTCAGCTATTCCCCCGCTGAATATCTTGGCACTGAGAAAAAGTGGACTAGCGGTTCCCCGGTCAAAGAAATAGTTCCAACGCCCCATGCTGAGCGCCAGAACCTTACAACGCGCATGAGCATGGGACGGTTTACCAGATTGACGAAAGCTCACTCGAAGAAGATTGAGAACCATATCCATGCGATCAGCTTGCACCATATGCACTATAACTTTTGCCGGATTCACAAAAGCCTTAAATGTAGTCCCGCCATGGCTGCTGGCGTCTCGGATCGGCTGTGGGACATCGAGGATATTGTGAAGCTTCTCAATTAGTGACATAAGGCGCTCGTTGTCTCAATTCTCCCATTCTGCGGAGCGCCCAAACGAGCCGTTGCATACCGGGTTGTCATCGGCCAAAGCACGCGATCAGCCGCTCATACACTTTACGCGTCACCCGCACGTCGTTCAGGTTGTATTCGCGAATTTCGGCGAGCCGCCCCGCCTGATAGAGGTCGAACACTTTGCTGCCCTCGACGTTGGCAGTCTTGCTCGATTCCAGCCCCAGCGCCCAGGCAATGTCGTCGAGGCCCACCCGGTTACGACTGCCCAGCCACCAGCCGCGCATGGTGTCAAAGACCCCACGCACGTTGTATTCGCCCAGATTGATCGGAGGCCGAACCGGGATGTTATTCGCTAAGCAGCGCTGAAAGATGAAAGGCAGATCAAAGCCGATGACGTTGTGGCCGACGATCTCGTCGCACTCCAGATCAAAGTCGGAGATCAGAGCGAGAAAATCGCGTAACGCCTGAGCTTCCTCCTGCTCGTTGCCTGCTTCATCGATCCCAAAGGCGTGCTCGCTCTGGTTTGACGTCAAGCCTTCAATCTCAAAACCCGGAATCGGCCCGATGTGCACGGCGATCGACAGGACGCGCCCGGACGTAGCGTTCAGCGAACCAAGTTGATAGACACGCTCTTCCTCGGCCGCGATGTCTTCCAGGTAACGCTGCTGCTGTTCCAGTCGCATGTAGCCGAGGCGCAGCTCCCGTTCCAGTTTTGGCCCGACGCGATCGCGAAAGCCGGGCAGCGCGAGCGTCTCGATATCCAGAGTGAAAGCGCGCGGTAAGACAGGCTCAGCTTTCTGGTGTTCCCGATACTGTTCGATTGTGATGGGCCGGTATTCGGAAACAACGAACTGCGAACGATCTTGAAAAGATTCCAGCTTTCCCGTCACGCCCCACAACCCGGGCCTCAGGTCTTCGCGGCCTTCGAGAACTTCGGCCCAAATCTTCAGCGCCAGACTGCCGGTGTTGTTGCGCGCGCTGGCATCACGAAACGGCTTGCCTTGTTGTGTGCGGCGCTCGCGCACGGAAGTCACCGCAACCATCAGCCACACTTCTTCTGAGAATGGGAGCTCGGGGATGGGGATGTTGCCTTTCATGGGTTAATCAGGGAATTGAGATCGAACCACGGAAACATTTTCCATTTTTCAATTGATTTTCCTTCGTGTGATTTCGTGGATCGTTCTTCATTTCTCAGCCAAGCGAACGATCCACGAAGTGACACGAAGCAACACTAATAAATCCAGCAAATGACAAATGGAAAATGATCTTTCTTTCTAACTCACAAAGTCGGAAATCACCTCGTCAAAGCCGGGCCGGATAAAGTCCCGCGCGTGTGGAAAGATTTGTTCGGCCGTGCGCCTTAATCGCTCGAGTTCAATGAGTATCGGCCTAATGGAATCAGCTTTCTCGGCGAGGGATCTCTGCATCACGCGCCAGGCGCTCAATGAACGATCGACAGCGATCAGCGCAATCTTGGCTGAGCCGTCCGAATCATCTCCGCCGGCCTCGATTAGTTCTTCGCCATCGTCGATTTCGGTGTCGGCAAACATTTCATCCGCGGTCAAGGTGTCGTCTGCGGCCTCATCGTCGAGGCCCATCAAGGCCCTGAAGACTTTTGCCGCTACAAAGAACTGGTACCAGCGGATCACCTCGATCGCGTCGCTTACGTCGATGTCTTCTTCCGTGTTCTTCGACTTGCCG
The DNA here is from genome assembly GCA_041492345.1 of Pyrinomonadaceae bacterium. Taxonomy (GTDB): domain Bacteria; phylum Acidobacteriota; class Blastocatellia; order Pyrinomonadales; family Pyrinomonadaceae; genus UBA11740. The sequence goes on from JBGPWS010000003.1 coordinate 2,771, forward strand.
GTAGTGTCGTCGTGCACTTGGTGTTCGACGGCGAATTCCTCGGTGAACCATCGCTGGACCATCTCGGCATAGCGGCGCGCGGCAAGTGAAAGATCGTGCTGCTTGGCGTCTAGTCTTTGTTGCTCGCGGCCGGCCGCTTCATCCTCAATCGTCTCCACATCAACGCCGGCTTCTTCCGCCCATTCCAGGATCATTTCATGCGCCTCCTGGAACATCGATTCCAGCCGGCTCCAAAACTTCGCGCTGTTGATGTCGTGGGCCTCCGGATCGGCAGAAGCGTCGTCAGCTTTCTCGGTCGCATACACCAGACAGCGCGCCGTGAACGGGCAGCGCTCGCACCAACGGTCGCAATAGTTGTATATGCCCAGGATGAAATCGCCGCTTCGGACAAGCTCCCTCAATTCATTCTTATGCATAGCGATTCTCGACCTTCTAACGGGAAGCTTTCAGTCGCTGCCCCGACCGGACCGGCAGTCGCAAAAAAGTAACCCGCATCAACCCAAACTCGTCATTAGTGATGGGCATTGTAATGTATTATTGGCACAGTCACCATGACAACCCCCAACTCCTGTCAAAGGATCAGACTGGGCGAAGCGCTGGATCGTTTGCCTGGTCCTCAGGGCGAACGCTCGGTGGGAGTGTTCGAGCATGGTTCGCTGGTCGTGAAGCTGTACGCGCCACGCGGCCATGACCCGCAGACGCCGCATTCGCGTGACGAGGTCTATGTTGTGGCGCCAGCGTTCGAATACGACTAACTTGACACTAAATTGACTAAACCCAGTAAGATTTCCGAGCCCCGCCGCTGCCATTGGGCGCATACTGAATTGTCCATCGCCTATCACGATCGCGAGTGGGGCGTGCCCTCGCATGACGAGCGCACGCTGTTCGAGTTCCTGATTCTCGAAGGCGCCCAGGCCGGGTTGAGTTGGGAGACTATCCTGCGGAAGCGGGAGAACTACCGAGCAGCCTTCACTAACTTCGAGCCGCGCAAGGTCGCAAGATTTGATGAGCGTAAGATTGAGAAACTGCTCGGCGACGCCGGCATCATCCGCAATCGACTGAAGATCAATTCTGCCATTCGGAACGCCAAAGCATTTCTTGATATTCAGAAGGAGTTTGGCAGCTTCGATAATTATGTCTGGCGCTTCGTAAATGGACGGACTATCAAGCGCAAACGCGGTGCGGCGGCGCAGGCCCAAACCTCGGAGTCGGATGCGCTCAGCCGGGACCTCATGCGCCGCGGTTTCAAATTCGCAGGTTCGACGATCTGCTATTCATTCATGCAGGCCGTCGGCATGGTAAACGATCATGAGTCGAGCTGCTTTCGGTACAATCAAGTCGCGAACAAGCTGGGGCAGTAGCCCGCGCGTAAGCAAGGGCTCGGATTCATTGAGCCCTCCCTCACGGTCGGGCTATTGCCCCGTTCTCTGAGAAACATGCCAACCCTAAGCAACGTCACATGTCTGTTTTGCAAGGTCGTCCACGGACAAGTGGCGGCCCGACTGGTTTTTGAAGACGAGATCTCGCTCGCCTTTCTTGATCATCGGCCCGTTTTTCCCGGCCATTGTCTATTGATCCCAAAAGAGCACTACGAAACTCTAACCGACTTACCAGAGGACCTGATCGGGCCTTTCTTCAAGAACGCGCAGATCCTCGCCCGCGCGATTGAATCAGGTATGGAAGCCCACGGCACCTTTGTCGCGATGAACAATCGCGTCAGCCAGAGTGTGCCGCATCTTCACACCCACATTTTGCCGCGACGTCGCAAAGACGGCCTGAAAGGCTTCTTTTGGCCCCGTTCTCCGTACCAAAGCGAGGAAGATGCTGATGCAGTTCAGTCTGCTATTCGCAGCGCGGTGCATGCTCTCGTCAAATAAAACATTTTCCCGAAGTTTTTGATTTCGCTTTCTAATTTATATCTAACGGAAATGCTGAGGATTTTCTTGAGAAAAGAAAAATAGGTCGCTTTTCGAAAGATAAAACACACGAAAAATTGACGGTGATGATTCTTTTCGATATAAGTCACCCGTCGCGAAGATTACGGTCTTTGAGACCAGCGAAGGGATCGGCGAACAGAGTGGTGACATTCTGGGAGAGAGCAGCAGCAGAGCGGTTTGTGGTTGCTATTGACGCCCATTGCTGAAGCCGAAAGGCTTGCTAGGAAGGGCCGAAAGGTTTTTCCGAGCGCCCGAATAAAAACGGGTAGCACCCTTTGGGAAGGACCCGCTGAAGGGGAGCAATGTCGCTCAACGAAAGTTGAGCCTCGTTGCCGGGAACGTAACCGGCGGTGGAGGACAGCCACCAAAAAAACTACCTAAAGGCACCACGTTCCGCAAGGAAACGTGAGATTCGTGAAAGCGAGTCACATGTCCCGCAAGGGATGTGAGGTAAGTGGAAACAGATCGTGTGCCGACCGGGAAGCGTCGACCGCCGATTGCTTGTCGGAATACAAATTGGCAGCTTGTGCTTGGCCAAGCACAGGTTGCCATCTTAGAAGCCACTTCGGTGGTTTATAAGATTAGAGATTGCGTTGCTTTTGACTTCGGTTGAGAGCAGCGCAATTTCGCTTTTGGGGAGCTCTTAGTTCTGGTTTAGAGTACAAACTTCAGTTCGGTTCTCTCGTGGCAAATAGTGCCCGACTAACATCGGTACTCTGAACGCCCGTCGCCAACTGGCTTTTCTCACCGCCCGCTGATAAAGTTTCAGCCCCTTAGTCTGCAATCATCAACTTTGTTTGGAGGCGGGCTGCTGCCCGCGATGACTAACCGCCGGCGGGTGGTACTAAAAACTTCAATCGACATAAGGAGAAAACCGAGATGAGCGAAACGGGAGCGCAAACACAGATGGAACATGCGCCTGGTAGTTTTTGCTGGGCTGAACTGGCCACAACTGACGGGCCGGGCGCCAAAAAGTTTTATACGGAACTGTTCGGTTGGGAGGCGCACGATAGTCCCATCGGACCGGACATGGTTTACACGATGCTGAAACTTGACGGCAAAGACACCGGCGCGCTTTACCAGAAGGGCGAGATGATGAAAGACGTGCCCACCCATTGGGCCTCGTACATCAGTGTAGCCAGCGCCGACGAAATTGCCGCGAAGGCGAAAGCGCTCGGTGGCACCGTCGTCAAAGAACCTTTCGACGTCATGGACGTGGGCCGCATGGCAGTGATTATCGATCCGACTGGCGCCGCTTTCTGCATTTGGCAACCGGGCAAACACACTGGCTTTGGCGTCAAGGGCCAGCCGAATAGCGTGTCCTGGAATGAACTGCTGACGACCGACACCGGCCGGGCGATTGATTTCTACACGAAGTTGTTCGGTTGGGAAGCTAACACGCACGGGGCGCCGATGGCTTACACGGAATTTAAGAATGGCGCTGAGCACGCCGGCGGCATGATGCAAATCGCTCCGCACATGGGACCGGTTCCGCCGCACTGGGGAATTTATTTCGCAGTGGACGATTGCGATGCTACGTTCCAGAAAGCGACGTCATTGGGAGCGCAGGCGATTGTACCGCCGATGGACATTGAAAACGTCGGCCGCTTCTCGACCATCCGTGATCCGCAGGGCGCGGTTTTTTCGATCATCAAGTTGACGCCGCAGCCCGACGAGAAGAAGTAGCAGCAGTAATAGTCCGCAAAGCGGGGCAGTAGCCCGACCGTCAGGGAGGGCTCTACTCCGCTTTGCCAAGCCCTCCCTGACGGTCGGGCTACTGCCCGCTTCGCGGACGCTTTGACGTCCTTGCTCTCTCTCACGTACAAATGACTAAATGAAAGCGCGCGTCGTCTGGCTGATCCTCTGTTGTATCTGGGGATCGACCTGGCTGTTCATCAAGATCGGTCTCGCTGATTTACCTCCGCTTACGTTTGCGGGCATTCGCTTTGTCCTCGCCTCTCTAGTCTTAACTTCGCTGGTATTGCTCCGTCGGGTGCGACTACCGCGCAGCGGGAAAGAGTGGGCGCTGATTGCGATTACCGGGGTCCTGACCTTCACGCTTAACTACGGACTCGTGTTCTGGGGCGAGCAGCACATTTCTTCCGGTCTGGCGGCCGTACTGCAATCGACTTTTCCGGCCTTTGGTTTGGTGATAGCGCATTTTTATTTGCCACAAGAGCGGATGACGCCAGGGAGAGTAGTGGGCGTGCTGCTGGGCGTGTTCGGCGTAGCTGTAATTTTTTCAGATCAGTTGAGCATTGCGGGGTCAATGGCTTTGCTCGGCAGCATGGCGCTGGTGCTGAGTGCGTTCTTTGGTTCTTACGGCAACGTCCTGGTGAAAGCCTATGGTGGCAGGATCGATCCGCAGATGTTGGCAGCCGGCCAGATGGTTTGTGGGTTCGTGCCGCTGCTCACGATCGGAATTCCCACTGAAGGCAATCCAATGCATTTCCACTGGACCACGATGGCTGTAGTTTCGTTACTCTATCTAGTCCTGGTCGGTTCGGTGGTTGCGTTCGCACTTTACTACTGGTTGGTGCGTCACATGGACGTGACCAACACCATGCTGATCGCGTTGGTAACTCCTGCGGTCGCGGTAATTCTCGGCATGATCGTGCTGCACGAAAAACTCAACTGGCGTTTGCTGGCTGGCGGCGCCTGTATCATTTCAGGTTTAGGACTGATTGTGTTTCGTAAGCGACAAAAGAATGTGTCAATAAGCGAAGAAGAGCCCGAGTTGATACCGAAATCTTGACCATGATCGCTATAATTCCTTCATGTCCATAGCATCAATCAATCCAGCGACTGGTCAAACCATAGAGACTTTTGAGCCGCTCAGCCAACCGCAGCTCGACGAAAAGCTTCAACGCGCCTGCGATACATTTCTGAGCTATCGGCGGACCAGCTTCGCTGAGCGCGCGCCGCTAATGTTGCGCGCCGCGGAGATTCTGGAAAGTGAAAAGAAGGACTTCGCCCGGCTCATGACTATCGAGATGGGCAAGCCCATCAACGCGGCCGTGCAGGAAGCAGAGAAATGTGCGTGGGTGTGCCGGTACTATGCCGAGAATGCTGAGAAACATCTGGCCGATGAGATTGTCGAAACCGACGCGACGAAGAGCTATGTCCATTTTCAGCCGCTCGGTATTGTGCTGGCGGTAATGCCCTGGAATTTCCCGTTCTGGCAAGTCTTTCGTTTTGCTGCGCCCGGTTTGATGGCCGGCAACGTGGGATTGCTCAAGCATTCTTCAAACGTGCCGCAATGCGCGCTGGCGATCGAGGACATCTTTCGCCGAGCAGGCTTTGCGGAAGGCGCATTTCAGACGCTGTTGATTGGATCGGATTTGGTTCAGAGTGTGCTGGAAGATCCGCGAGTGGCCGCGGCAACCCTCACTGGTAGCGAACCCGCCGGTCGCAGCGTAGCGAGCATTGCCGGAAAGCAGATCAAGAAAACCGTGCTTGAACTCGGCGGCAGCGATCCATTCATCGTGATGCCTTCGGCTGATCTGGAAGCGGCGGCCACGACTGCAGTGAAGGCCCGCACGATGAACAACGGCCAGTCCTGCATCGCCGCAAAACGCTTCATTGTCCACGCTCAAATCTATGATGAGTTCGAAAAGCGTTTTGTTGAAGCGATGAAGAAGTTGCGCGTCGGCGATCCAATGATTGAATCGACCGACATCGGCCCATTGGCGACTGAACAGATTCTGAAGGACCTTGAGGAGCAAGTGCAGGTGAGCGTCGCCGCCGGCGCAAAAATTCTCACCGGCGGCCAAAAGTTTAAGGCAGCGGGTGATTTAGCGCGGGGCCATTTCTACGAACCAACGGTCCTCGTCGACATTCCAAAAGACTCACCGGCCTACCGGGATGAAATCTTTGGGCCAGTCGCTTCGCTGTTTCGGGTCGGCAATATTGATGAAGCGATCGAACTCGCAAATGCGACGCCCTTTGGCCTGGGTTCCGCTGGCTGGACTAACGACGAGAGCGAGATCAAGCGCTTCATTGATGAACTGCAGGCCGGCGCGGTCTTTATCAACGGGATGGTTGCGTCCGATCCGCGGCTGCCATTCGGAGGAGTTAAGCATTCCGGTTACGGCCGCGAACTGAGTTACTTCGGAATTCGCGAGTTCGTGAATATCAAAACAGTTTGGATCAAGTCGGAGCCACGGTAGCGGCATTCAAAGTACCGACTTCAGTCGGGCCTTTCGCAGCTAACAAAAGACCCAACTAAAGTTGGTACTCTAAACACCGCTATGACAAGTTGAAGGACAATTCAATCAGCGCAACGATTGCAATAGATCATCCGGCGGCGGTTTTTCTGCGCTGTCGCTCACCTTCCAGCAGTTTTCTTTTTCGATCCAGCCCCCAGCGATAGCCGCCCAGCTCTTTGTTCTCACGAATGACGCGATGGCAGGGAATTACCAGCGCCACGTGGTTGCCGGCGCAGGCGTTGGCCACAGCGCGCACAGCTTTCGGTTTGCCGATCGCACAGGCTATCTCCTGGTAAGAACGCGTCGTGCCCAGGGGAATGCGTTGTAACTCTTCCCACACGCGCCACTGAAACGCCGTTGCCTGAATATCGAGTGGCAGATCGATGTGTGGACTCTTGCCGCTGATGTGGTCCAGCACTTTGTTTAGCCACAGGTTCAACGAAGGGCTAATCACGGTGTCACGGGAATCGATCGAGGCATTGGGATACTCGGCGAAGAGCGACGTGGTCAGTTCTGAGTCCGAATCGCCGAGCGCAACTGAGCAAACACCGCGCTCTGTGGCGGCGACGAGTACGCGCCCGAGCGGACAACCGGCAATCGTGTAGATGATGCGCATCCCCTGTCCACCGCGGCCGTAGGTCGCCGGCGTCATGCCGAGCCGCGCAGAGGATTTTTCGTAAAGACCGCGACTCGATCCATAGCCGGCGTCGTACATCGCATCAGTCACCGAGGCCCCGTTCTTAACTTTTGATTTGAACTGATCAAGCCGGCGCGATTCAGCATACTGTCGAGGCGAAATACCCATGACGTTCTTGAACGTGCGTTGCAGGTGATGCGCGCTGACACCGGTTTCCATGCTCAGAGTCTTTAGGGTCAGGGGCTCTTCGTCGTGTTCATCGATCGCGTGACAAATACGCCGGACGAGTTCGATTTGCGGGTCGGCTGCTTGCGCGCGCCGTGGATGACAACGACGACAGGCGCGAAAGCCGGCTTGTTCGGCGGCTTCGGGAAGCTGAAAGAAGCTGACTTGCTCTCGTCGCGGCCGCCGCGCCGGGCATGAAGGTCGACAGTAAATACCGGTGGAACGCACGGCAAAGACAAAGCTGCCGTCGCGCGAAGCGTCGCGTGAGAGCACCGCACTCCAAAGCTCTGGATTCTTCATTACAGCCGTCACGTTAGTTGATATCTGCAACATGTTACTTCACCTCACCCAGATTTGATGAGGCGATAATAGAGGTAGTGAGGCTAACCAATCTATCCGATGTTTGCGGTCAAACTTTAGCGAATAGAGTGGCAGGCGTTTCCCAAACAGTGTATAAGGCAATGTCTGACCAATATGCAGAACGAACTCGATGTCATCCGTGACATCACAACCAGATTTTCGGGAGCTGGGCTTGAGTACATGCTGACTGGCTCAGTGGCCATGAACTACTATGTATTACCCCGGATGACCAGGGATATTGATGTCGTTGTTGCTCTCGAACCGGAGGATGCGGACAGAATTGTGGCGCTGTTCGAGAATGATTACTACATTGACCGCAACGCGGTTGCACGAGCTATCGCCAACGAGTCTCTCTTCAATGCTATCCACAACGAGAGCGTAATCAAGGTGGACTGCATCATCAGAAAGAGTACTGAGTACCGCCAGCTTGAATTTGAACGACGCCGGGAGGTGCAAATTCAAGATGTTAAAGTCTGGATCGTGAGCAAAGAGGACTTAATCCTCTCCAAGCTCTACTGGGCCAGGGATTCTCATTCTGAGTTTCAGCTTCGCGACGTGAAGAACTTGTTGGCTTCGGGCTATGATGCGGAGTATCTCGAAAGATGGACGCGCAACCTTGGACTTGAGGACCTGTTGAAGGAAGTCTTCGATGAATGATACGTCACCCGAAATTGAGCAAAAGATCTTCGAGATGATCATGGCCCGGTCCGGAGAAGAGCGCTTCATGATGGGCGTTCGGTCATTCGATGCGGCACGGGAAATCGTATTGGCTTCGCTTCCCAAAGATTTGCCGGAACACGAGCTGAAACGCAGGCTATTTGAGCGAATCTATGGCGCGCCGATGGAGGAGTTTGTAGCCACTGCTTTGCCGTCATCGAAACAATCACGATGAAGCTCGCCCTCAAGTACGGAATCGCCGTGGCGGTAGTCATCGCCGCGTGGGTGGCGCTGAAGCATTTTGTGCTGCACCTCGAATCGCAAACCGCACAGCTTGCCGACATTGCTGTCTTCAACTTTGCTGCGATCGTCGGATTGGTGCAGGGAATCAGAGAGAAGCGGGCAATGAACGGCGGCTCGTTGACGTTTGGTGGTGGATTAATTACCGGGATCTCGATCGCGGTAACGTACGCGATTCTGACAAGTGCTTACTTCGCGATCCTTCTCGCCGCGGTTGGCCCGAAGCTTATGCAACAGGAAGGCGAGACCAGCATGGTCAAGGCCTTCCTGGGAGTTTCAATTGGCTTCGCTCTTTTCGGAACTGTCTTTTCAGCGATGATCGCGCTCGTGCTCAGAAAGAGCTGAGCAAACCTGCCTAATCGATCGTTAACGCTTCCTTAACCAGACGCTCCTGCTCCTGCTGGTGCACCGCGTAACTGCCTGTCGCCGGACTTGCTGATTCGGCACGGCCGATGTAGCGCGGGCGCTCGCAACGGGACAGCAGGTTTTCGAGTCGCGATTCCATGAATGTCCAGGCGCCCATGTTCTTAGGCTCTTCCTGACACCATATGAGTTCCTTAGCTTTCGGATACGCAGCGAGCACGTCAGTCAGAGCGCTCAGCGGGAACGGATAGAACTGTTCGACCCTGACTATCGCAGGTCGGCCCTCTCCCGACTTCTTGCGCGCGTCGTTCAAATCGTAGAAAACCTTGCCACTGCACAAGACGATTCGCTCAACCAGACTCGGGTCACTTACCTCCGCGTCATCGATCAAGGGACGGAATCCACCGCTGGTTAACTGATCCAGCGACGATCCGGCGGCAGGCAATCTCAGCAAACTCTTTGGCGTCATTACGACCAGAGGCCGCTCGAAACCTGTTCGTATCTGGCGGCGAAGCAAATGAAAATACTGCGCCGGTGTAGTTGGATAACAGACCGAAAAGTTGTTGGAGGCGCAGAGCTGCAGAAAGCGCTCCAGACGCGCGCTGGAATGCTCCGGGCCCTGGCCTTCGTAACCATGCGGCAGCAGCATGGTCAGGCGGGAAGTCTGCTTCCACTTATCTTCACTGGCGGTGACGTACTGATCGATGATCGACTGGGCGACGTTGTTGAAATCGCCGAACTGCGCTTCCCACATCACCAATGCGTCTGCGGCGATCACAGAGTAGCCGTATTCAAAGCCGAGCACACCGGCTTCGGAAAGCGAGCTGTCGAAAACTTCAAAGCGCCCCCGCGGAGAGTCTTCCGAACGCAATTCAGAGAGCGGCGCCCATGCCTTACCAGTCTGCGTGTCATACAAAACCGCGTGACGCTGGCTGAACGTGCCGCGGCCCGAGTCCTGTCCACTCAAACGCACACGCGTGCCTTCGAGCGCCAGCGAGCCGAACGCGATCGCCTCTGCGAACGCCCAGTCCATGGGCAAAGCGCCTTCGCCCATCTTCGCGCGCCGCGCCAGTTGACTTACCATTTTCGGATTCAGATTAAAGCCTTCAGGAACAACGGAAATCTGGCGGGTAATGTTCTTGATTACGTCCGCGTCAACGGCGGTCTCGACTACCTCTGAACCGTCAAGTTCTACTACCTGCGGCTTGTGCGCCGGTTTGATTGTGGCACGCGCATCTTGCGCGTGAGTCACGGGCGGGACGCCCGTGCCACCTTCATGCGACGCTTGCGTTTCCGCTGATTTCTGTGTCGCTGCGATTTCTTTGGCGCGCGCCAACGCATCTTCGTAGCGACGAACGCGCTCTTCGATCAATTGAGTCACCCCTGCTTCGTCAATCACTCCCTCACGCACTAGTCGCTTTGCATACAACGTTCGCACGCCGGGATGGGCCTTCACCCGCTGATACATCAGCGGCTGTGTGTAACTTGGCTCGTCGGTTTCGTTGTGTCCCAGACGACGAAACCCGACCACGTCCAACACGACGTCCTTCTTGTATTGCTGCCGGTAGTCGAGCGCGATGCGCAGAGTACGATATGCGGCTTCTGGATCATCGCCGTTGATGTGAAAGATCGGCGACTGGGTCATGCGCGCGACGTCGGTCGAATAGATTGACGAGCGACCGGCTTCGGGCGAGGTCGTGAAGCCAATCTGGTTATTGATGATGATGTGAATGGTGCCGCCCGTCCGATAGCCGCGCAACTGCGCGAGTTGCAGCGTCTCCATCACAATACCCTGGCCGGCAAAGGCCGCGTCGCCATGCAACAGCACCGGCAGCGCATGATTCATCGCTTCTTCGCGCGAGAGATCGTGCTCGGCCATCGCGTCCTGCGTGGCCCGGGTCATACCTTCGACGACGGGATCGACCGCTTCAAGATGACTGGGATTCGGCGAGAGAGTGAGATGGACTTTGTTGCCGTTGGCAGTTTCGCGTTCGCCTTCCGCGCCCTGGTGATATTTTACGTCGCCCTCGTCCGCCGGGAAGGATGGGTGCACTGAGCCTTCGAAAGCCGTGAAGATGCGCTCGCAGAAATTTCCGATGACATTTGCCAAAACATTCAGACGGCCACGATGCGCCATCCCCATTTTGATGTCTTCGACACCGAGATCGCCGGAGCGCTCGATCAATTGATCGAGCAGGGGAATGATTGTCTCGCAGCCCTCAATCGAAAAACGCTTCTGGCCCAGGAATTTCGTGTTCAAAAAGCGTTCGAACTGCTCGGCTGAAATTAATTTCCAGAGGATTCGTTTCTTGATCTCCACCTCGATCGGCTCAGGCTGAACGAACTCGCGCCGAATCTGCTCGCGCAACCAAAGCTTTTCTTCCTTGCTCTGAATGTGCCGGTACTCAGTGCCGACTTTGCCGCAGTACGCGCGTTGCAGAATGTCGAGGATCTCGCGCAGCGTTCCCGTCTCAGTACCTCCGAGGCCGCCGGTAATGAACAAACGATCCAGGTCCCAGATGGTCAGGTTGTGGGTTTCGATATCCAGCTCAGGGTGATAAAGCAGAGGCATCGCATGCAGCGGATCAATGTCGGCGATCAAGTGCCCGCGCACGCGGTAAGCATTGATCAATTCCATGACCCGCGCCTGGCGAATCGATTGCTCGTGCATCTGATCGGCGCCCAAAAAGAGAGGATTCCGATCAACATTCCAACGGAGCGGGGCGTGAGGAATTCCGAGATCGGAAAAAATCTCGTCATAGAATTTGTCTTTGCCCAGAAGCAATTCATGGACGCGGGCCAGAAAGGCGCCGGACTCGGCCCCCTGAATGATGCGATGATCGTAAGTGCTGCTGATGGTTATGGCTTTGCTGATACCGAGTTGCGGCAGAATTGTCGGCGCCATCGATTGATATTCGGCCGGGTATTCAATCGCGCCGGTGGCGACAATCAATGATTGCCCGGGCATCAGACGCGGCGTGGAGGCGACCGTGCCAATCGTCCCGGGGTTGGTCAAAGAGATCGTCGTGCCCTGAAAGTCCGAAATCTGCAACTTGCCTTCGCGGGCGTGCGTGACTACGTCGTCGTAAGCTGCCAGAAATTCCGAAAAGCGAAGCTTGTTTGCGTTCTTGATATTGGGGACCAGTAGAGTGCGGGTCCCGTCCTTCTTTTCCAGGTCGATCGCGATGCCGAGGTTCACCGATTCGCGTCTCACGCGGGACGGCTGTTTGTCGATCACTTCAAAGCCATCGTTGAGCTGGGGCAACCGGTCGATTGCGCGCAGGATCGCGTAGGCGATCAAGTGTGTGTACGAAGCTTTGCGGCGATCGTTCTCCTGCAAGTGCCGGTTAATGATGCGGCGGTTTTCGTCGAGGAGCTTGACCGGGATGCGCCGCTGGGAAGTCGCCGTCGGGACTGAAAGGCTTGCTTCCATGTTCTCGACGATCTTTAGCGCAGCGCCGCGAATGGGAACTATCTCTCCTTGCGCGGGTGATGGTGTGGGCGCCGGCTTGGACTTTGTTCCAGCGGGCTTTGGGACTGTGGCGGGCGCCACGCCGGTGCCGTCGCCGCTCGCATCGCGCTTTTGCGCGGCAGCGCTGCTCCCATCAGTCTGTGGTTGGGTTATCGCGTGGCCTGCGTCAGCAAGGACAGACGCGCCGTTCTCACTTACCAGTTCTTCAAAGTATGCCCGCCACGATTCATCAACCAGCGCGGGATCGCTGCGCCAGCGGGCGAGCAAGCCCTCTACGTAGGTCGCGTTGGCGCCGAAGTTTTCGGCAATAAGTTCAGATAGATCAGTTCTTGTTTGCTCTTGAGCCAAAGAGATTCACCTTGGGCGCTCATTCGGCGGCCGTCATTTGTACTTGTTAATGATTAACTCAGTTTTGTCTTTCGTTGCTAATAGGTTAGCACCTTCCGATTCTGATTGCATCCGGCCTTTTAAGTGGTACAGACTTCAGTCTGTGATTGATTTTAAGCATCCTCGGATCAGAGCTTGGGATTCGTAGCCTCTGGCACCGGCGCGGCGACCTTACCTAGCTGGCAAGCCAATATCTCGAAAGGACACGAGCGGTAGAAGTTTTGGGCTCGAATTAAAGTCCGCTGAATGATATTGTATGCGGCCATTCATTGCTCAGTTCCGGAGGATCGCGTAAGTTCATGGCTGACGAAACCCCAGAGCCCAGATCGGGATTCAGGACCGTTCTGGTCTTTTCGATGTTGTTTGCGGTGTTGGGCGCGGTCGTAGTTTTCGCTTACTTCGCTACCTTTCGGCGTCCCGTGACCACCGTTATTCTGATTCGCCACGCAGAGAAGAACAAAGAACCTGACAACCCCGATCCCGATCTCAGTCCGGCGGGTCAGGCGCGCGCGCAGGAGTTGGTGCGGATGTTCGGCGATGCCGGAGTCAATGCGATTTATGCTACCCAGTACAAGCGGACGCAGCAGACCGTGAAGCCCCTGGCTGATCGACTCGGGTTGCCGATCGATCAAGTCAACTCAAAGAACACTGCGGATCTGGTGGCCCAGATTCATGCGCAGCACGCGGGCCAGGTCATATTCGTAGCGGGCCACAACAACACCGTGCCGGAAATAATCGCGGCGCTGGGGGGCCCAACCTTTCCGGTCATTCCCGAAACTGAATTCGATAATCTATACATCGTCACCGTGTATCGAACCGGGAAGGCCAAAGTAGTAAAGCTGAAATACGGCGCTCCGTAGGAGCGCAATGTTTATAGTTAGCGTCAATTCTGATTCTTATCAGCTCCGTAGGAGCGAAATACTGGCAAGGGTTAGTCTGACATCCCGCTCCTACGGAGCTTATGAAGCTCTAATGTGCGCGACGGCCTATAAACATCTCGCCGGGACTGTTTGAGAGTAGGCCGGCTAGCGCTTATTGATGAAGCAACATGAGGATCCCTATGAAAAAGTCCGAACGCAAGACTCAAAAAAAATCCGGCGGCATCGATCGCCGCGCCTTCGTCAAGCTTCTACCCGCAGCCGGCGCCGTCGGTCTGACAGTCTCGGGCTTGCCAATGAAAGCACTCGCTCAGACGCCAACACCGACGCCTTCACCTTCGCCCCGGCCGTCGCCAACGCCGCTGCGGATCACCAAGGACATGATGCACAACGCCGAAAAGGTCATCGGGATCGAGTTGACCGATAAGCAGGAAGACATGGCTTTGCCCGGCGTCAATCGTTCCCTGGATAGCTATGAAGTGGTACGCAAGATGGATGTGCCACTCGATACTGAGCCGGCGGTCGTATTTCATCCGGCCCTACCCGGGTTCCACGTCAAGCGAGCCGGCGCAAAAACCAAATTCAAGTTTGGCAAGAATGAACCGGCGCAGTTCAAGTCGGTCGACGACCTCGCCTTCGCGACCGTGCCCCAACTGGCTGAACTGATTCGCACAAAGAAAGTGTCGTCCGTTGAACTAACAAGAATGTACCTCGGTCGGTTAAAGCGTTATGGACCGAAACTCCTTTGCATCGTCACGCTCACCGAAGAGTTGGCGCTCAAGCAAGCGCAGGACGCGGACAACGATCTTAAGCGCGGCAAGTACCATGGCCCGTTGCACGGCATTCCCTGGGGCGCGAAAGATCTGTTTGCGACGAAGGGAATAAAGACCACCTGGGGTGCTGAGCCTTATCGCGATCAGATGATCGACTATGACGCGACCGTGGTTGAACGCTTGCGCGCCGCCGGCGCCGTGCTGGTCGCAAAGCTTTCAATGGGTGCGCTGGCGCAAGGGCCGAAGTGGTTCGGCGGCGTCACCCGTAACCCCTGGGTGCCCGATGAAGACCGGCTGGGCTCAAGCGGCTCGTCAGCCGGCCCGGCTGCGGCTACATCTGCCGGCCTGGTTGGATTTTCAATTGGAACGGAGACGCTGGGTTCGATCGTTTCGCCGTCGTCGCGTTGCGGTGTGACCGGTTTGCGGCCGACCTATGGTCGCGTCAGCCGTTATGGCGCAATGGGTTTGAGCTGGACGATGGACAAGGTCGGAACCATCTGTCGCGGCGTGGAAGATTGCGCCGCGGTGTTGGAGGCGATCTATGGCCCGGATGATCGTGACATCACGGTCGGCGCTGCACCTTTCAACTGGTCGGCTGAGGTTCCGCTCAGCAGCTTGCGTATCGGATATCTGAAAACCGAATTCGAAAGCAGCGGCTTTCAACCGCGGAACGATCAGGATCGGCAACAACAGGAACAACGCAAGACAATGTATAAAGAAGCGCTGGACGCTTTGGAAAAAGCGGGTGTGAAAATGACGCCCATCGAATTGCCAAAGTTTCCGACGCAAAACATTCGCTACGTCCTGACTGCCGAAGCTGCCACTGCGTTTGACGACATTACCCGCGATGGACGAGTCAACCAGCTTTCCGGACAAGACGCAGGCGACTGGCCGAACTCGTTTCGCACTTCGCGTTTCATTCCGGCGGTTGAGTATTTGCGAGCGCAACGCGCGCGCGTGCTGTTGATGCGCGAGATGGACAAGCTGATGTCGCAGTGGGACGTTTTCGTCTCGCCGGCGCCGGGCAGCGCGAGCTTGACCATCACGAATCTGACGGGCCATCCGGCAGTTTGTGTTCCCTGTGGCTTCCTGAGTGCCTCGCCCAACCTGCCACAGGCAATTATGTTCACGGGCGGGTTGTACGACGAAGCATCGCCGCTGCGCGTGGCTTTGGCTTTTGAGCAAGCGACGAAGTGGCACACCATGCATCCGAAAGTTGATTGGGCATGATGGCTCGGCGAGTTGAATGCGTTTCTAAAGCGCCAAAGGCGCGAAATGTTGTTTGGCCCGGACGCTCTGAAGAAAATCTCCAAAGGTGGCGGAGAGTCGATAAGCCTGGACCAGGGCAGTACCGCCTGGGGCAAATACCTGGCAGTGGACGCGAAGCAGATTTACTTCACCGACATCTCAAAGGTGTATGCGTTGGGGAAGTGAATAGCGCAAGGTGTTAGCTTGCGCACGCAAACAATTTGCGTTACTGGTTCTTAGGTGCTGATGCATTTTCCAAACGTATGGAAATGAGATCTGCCGGAGAGAGTCGACCATTCTTTAGCCGCGTTCAGGCGGCTTTCCCGTAGGGTTACTAGACCGGGCGTTTGACGCCCGGGTTAGGGCGCAACACGGTTCGAAAGCCCGTTTCAGCGGGCTTACATCTGGGGCTTTAGCCGTCATCCTTAAGCTGCAAAATCTAAGCACGCTGGAAGCGTGCTAATGGTTAACGTGCTCAGCCGACCCCAGCGCTAAAAGCGCTGGTCTATGAACCCTTCGGGAAAGCCGTCTGAAGACGGCTGAGGCCAGAGAAGCATCAGTGCATCCTCAAACTGCACCAGTACTGAATCTTCACGAAGGTTCGTTACCGTTATCGGCTCTTGAGTGGATTCCGCATCGTTACGTTCAGTTCTACCGGCACGACGCGCTTGAAACTGAACGGGCCCTTCTTGAACTTTCCGAACACATAAACGCGGCCGGTCACCGGCCAGGTCTCTTTCGAATCGCTCCAATCGCCCAGCGCTGCCAGCAAGGCACTGGGCAGATAAATGTAAAAGCGAAGCGGATCGCGCAAAGTCAGCGGTTGTTTGTTTGGCAGATCGAAAGCGTGATGGTATTCGTCGATATCGACCGACGTGCCATTGACGACCATGTCTTCGAAGACGAGAAAGTCGACGTGGCCACTTTGTTTCACCGGCGAGACGACGATGGGAACTTCAAAGGTAATTCCCAGCGGCGTAATGCGCGCGAGTTGCGGCTGTCCCAGTTGGATCAGGGCATCAACATCCGAATCAGGATTTGGTGAGCTCTCAGTTTGGTTGGCGCCGTCATTTCCGCGCCGGCCTTTGTCGTTGCCGGACTTTTCATTTTTCGTTTCAGGCTTTTTGACCTCGACGACCGTGCGCTCGACTTTGTAACCACGAATCTCTTTAGGATAAGTCGGTGTTGATTTGATCTGCGCTGGGCACGCGCCAGCTAGCAAAAACGACACCGGCAATGCGATGACGCAAGCGACCACTCTCTCGAATCTCCATGGATTTGTCTTTATCACGGTATTCGGCAATAAGCGCCAACCTTCTATTGCCCGCTAAAGCGGGCTTCTTTAAGTTTCGTGATTCTTAGTGTGATTTAGTGGATCGTCTTCTGCGCCCAAGGACGATCCACGAAATCACACGAAACCGCGCGAACAGAACTCTACGCCAGGACCAATGTGGTCACGCTCAATTAGTTCGCTCCCGTGTACTAAACGCGGGCTTAATCGCCTTGTTGCGCCTTTATCAACTCTTCCAGATCCAGCACCAGGGCTACGTTGCCATCGAACAGCTCAGCCGCGCCACAAACGCCGGCCCAACGCGCGGCGTGCCGGCCCAGGCTGCGCACCAAAGTTTCGTGATGACCCTGAATGCTGTCGACGACCAGCACGTATCGATTACTGTGGCCCGCTCGCGCGGCCGCGCCGTTGCCCGGAGCATGCCAGACTAACATGGTGCCCGCAGGATTAGGCCCATCGCGCTGGCCCAGTAGCGTGCGCAGGTGAAGCAGCGGCAAAGACTCTCCTTGCCAGTCGACGCGGCCGGTGCTTTCTACAGACCCTGATTGATTCACCGCCAGTACAGCCTCCTCGCTGAATCCAGCCGATTCGATCGCGTAAAGCTGATCACCTGATTGCACTAGCAGGCACTGCACCAGGGCCAGCGTCGCCGGCATGATCATCGCGAAAGTAGTCCCGGCCCCGGGCTCAGTAGCCACCCTCACTTCGCCTCCCGCTTGTTCCATGGCGCGATCAACTACGTCAAGCCCGATGCCGCGGCCTGCCAGCTCCGAGACATCCTGCACGGTCGAAAAACCAGGGCGGAAGATCAGACGCAGGCACTGATCCGTCGAAAGGTCCGACGCATTGATTGCAATCCCGTGTGCAGATGCCGTAGCCACGATACGATCCCAATCGATCCCGCGCCCGTCATCGGTAACCGTGATGTGAATGCGGCTCCCTTCATTAAAAGCTGCCAGCTTGATCTTGCCGATCGGACTCTTACGGGCAGCCTCTCGTTCTTCCGGGCTCTCTATGCCATGGGTGACCGCGTTGCGCACCAAATGCAAAAGTGGATCGGCGATCGTGTCGGCGAGCGACTTGTCGATGCCTACATCACCGCCCACGATTTCAAACTCAACTTCTTTCCCGAGCCGGCGCGCCGCCATGCGTCCGCCGCGCGCGGCTGCCCGCGCGAGCACTTCACCTGCCGGCACGAGGCGCAGCTTAATTAGCCGTTCTTCGAGTTCGACAAACCGCCGGCGCAGATGCCTGGTCGCATTGTCAAAAGCCAGTCGGTTCCCAGGCGCGGCTAATGACAGGAGCGAACTGGTGGTATAGCGAAACAACTCGCTGGCCCCTGAGATCAATTCATCGAGCTGTCTTAATTCGACGCGGACCGTCTCGCCGGTGTCGGCTGATGGCGCGGTTGAAGGGAAAGCTTCTGGAGAGACTTTCACGCCGGCAGCGGATGGCTCAACCCTTATCTCGCTGATTTCGATGCGGCCGAGCGCTTCCGCCTGTCGCAAGATGTCGCTGGAAACCAGTTCAGCGGCATAGAGCAGCCGGAAGTTAATTTCGTCGGCCGTTGGTGGGGCGCCGGGTCCGGTGGAAATTACTTCACCGCTTTGGCCCAGAAGTTTGGTGAGTTCGCGGAAGTCTTGATCGAAGGTTTCGATCGCGAAACCAGCCGCGACGATGAAGAGCTTGGCGCCTTCGCGGATCGCTTCCCGCGCGTGCTGAAGATCATATTCACTCAGCGTGCGGGCGATTTCCGGCGGCAATGCCGAGCGCAGAGTGGTGGCGATAGTACCTTGCTTCTGGCTCTCCGCGGCCAGCGCACCTAGCCGTTTGATAACCGCGGCGGCGCCGGGACGAAGTTCTTCGGCTGGGGCGGATTCCAAAGCGCGCGCGATTGCATCGGCCCCATCTTCGAACGCGTCGAGCACTCCATCGGTGATCTCCACGCGGCCGAGTCGCACGCCGTCGAGCACGCCTTCGAACTCGTGGGCGATTTCGCTCACGAATCTCAGTCCTAGTGAACCGGCTGAGCCTTTCAGCGTGTGGACCCGGCGAAAAATGCGCGCGGCCAGTTCGCGGCGCTGTCGACCATGTGAACGCGCGCTGCGCAGTTGCTCAAGATCGCGATAAAGCCTTTCGACAATGTCGCGCGCGTCGGACAGAAACTGGCTCTGCTCATCGGATGTAGCGGGATCCATGCCGAAAGCAGTTTAGCTCAAATTCGAGGTTTTAGTCGTGAGGTTTTGGGATGATTAGTGTCCTAGTAGCGTGGCGGTGATTCTGCAAGGGTCGCGTTTGAGGTCAGTACCGGGAGCGGTAGCGACCGGGTTATTTGTCCTGGCAACTCGACCGTGGCGTGGATTGAGACCCGGTCGCTACCGCTCCCGGTACTGACCTCGTCGCTGGGAAGAATACTCACTCTGGTTGGTCAGCTTCGGCCGAATCATCGCCTTCGGCCTCACCGTGGAACCCCGTCTCAGGTTCAGGCGCCTCCTGATCCAGATCACGTTTGATGGCATCGAGGATTCCGTTGATGAACTGGGTGGCTTCGTAAGTCGAGAAGCGGCGAGCGATTTCCAGGGCCTCGTTGATGGTTACGGTGCGGGGTGTGCCTTCCTTCAAGAACTCATAAACTGCCAGCCTCAGAACGTTGCGATCGACCAGCGCCATCCGCGTGATCCGCCAGTGCTCAGCGCGCGAGCGAATCCGTTCGTCGACTTCTTCCAGATTCGCCAGGGTGCCAAGCGCGAGACGCGTGGCGAACTCCTGGGCTCCGGGTTCAATCTCGCCATCGGCCAATTCAGACCAGAAGGTGCGCGCGAGTTCATCCCCGCGCGTTCCCGCAACATCAGCCGCAAAGAGCATTTGCAAGGCGCATTCACGCGCCCTACGACGAGAGCCCATAATTCAGTGATGAGTGATGAGTGATGAGTGATGAGTGCAAGCATCTTGCGCTTCATCCTGATAGCCCATGAGTGACGACCAAAAGATTTCTGTTAACTCAGTACTCATCACTCATTACTCATCACTTACCAAAAGCTTCCCGATAAAGATTCACCAACTCAACTGCCGCCGTCGCGGCCTCAAAGCCCTTATTGCCCAGTTTGACGCCGGCGCGATCCATGGCCTGGTCCACATTCTCCGCTGTGATGATGCCAAACAGCAATGGCACGCCGGTTTTCAGGCTCGCCGCGCCGATGCCGCGCGCTACCTCGCTCGCGATGTATTCAAAGTGCGGCGTCTGACCGCGAATGATCACGCCGAGGCAGATGACCGCATCGAACTTTCCTGACTCAGCGGCTTTCAGAGCGCAAAGCGGAATCTCGAACGAGCCGGGTACGCGAAACACTTCCGTCGCCTGCTCGTCTGCCGACAATTCTGCGAGCGCGTCGAGTGCGCCTGCAATCAACCGTGACACGATGGAATCGTTCCAGCGGCTGGCGACAATCGCGAAGCTGAAACCTTTGGCGCTCGCCCCACCCGAATGGGGGACCGACTTCAGCAGTTGTTCATCGTTGTCGGAAACCGTCGGCAAAGCATTTGGGAGTATAGGTGAAGCTTGAGAACAGTGACAAGGTGGGCATCAGTTAACTCGGAAAACAGGCGTTCAGAGTACCGACTTCAGTCGGGTTTCATGGCGGTGAAGAACCCGACTAAAGTCGGTACTCTAAACACCTGGCATGTGACGGTCGTTATCCATTTTCCTGTCCCCTCCACCTTTGGGGGAGGGTTAGGGTGGGGGCTTGTAGCGCTGTAAACCCTCACCCCCAACCCCTCTCCCAACGGAGAGGGGAGCAAGACTCCTCTTAAAGCGAAGAGGGCGCGCCTTCAATCTACAAATTAAGGCGCCACTCTTCTCAGCGATCGCCGCATTGCGGTGTATGATATGCGCCAGTTCGATTTGACGAGACCGAGAAGGAGTAATCGAGAGTGCTTACAAATAATTGGAAGAGATTTTCACTTGCCGTGCTGCTGCTTTTGTCGTTCGCGAGCCTGGCAGTGGCCCAGCCGCGAAAGACCATCGTTTTTGCCGTTTCGGCTGAGTCGGGAGAAGGATCGATGGATGCGGTCGTCGCCGTTGATGGCAAGCTCTTGCGCGCGCCGTACACCGATGAACAAAAGGACAAACGAAAGAGTTTTGGGGAGCAGTACTTTGCCGCGGGCAAAGTCTATCGCCTGATCTTCGGCGGCGGCGAAGCCGGCACTGTGACCGTCAAGAAGTGGAGCGAAGGCTGCAACAATATTCATGCGGAAGTAGCGCCTTCTACCTCCGTTCGTTTAGGCGGGAAAGTTATGGCGCTCGCGACAAACTCCGAGACGTTGGGCAAGCGTGGTTCTGCGCGGCGCCCGCCAACCGATAGCGAGCGGGCCCAGGTGATGACGTTGATGAAGAGTATCTACACGCAACGTCGCACCCCGGCCACTTTGATGGCGGCGATTAAGGTGACGAATATCACCGCGACCGATCTGGATGGCGACGGTAAGTACGAATTTGTCGGAAGTTTCATGTCCACGGCCAAAAACAAATTCGAACGCGATCTGTTCTTGATCGCTCATCAGCAAGGTAGTGCGATGCGCGCCGACTTCGTCAAGTTTCAGGCTTATCAACCTCCACCAGAAGGATTTCTTTCCAGCGTCGACCTGATCGATCATCTCGACCTTGATGGCGACGGCATGGGAGAAGTGTTTGCCAATCAGGGCGGCTTTGATGGTTATGCGCTGGTGATATTCAAGAAAGTCGGCGGCCGCTGGCGACAGGTTTACGACATGATTGGTGATGCCTGCTAAAGATGCTCGAGCAGCTACGCTGAGTTAGGGGCAGCCCTCACGATCGGACTGCCCCACACCCTCCATCACGCTTCAGCCATTGCCGGACTTTGCGCTGGTGGGTTCCTGGTTTTCTTCCTCAAAATTGCGGCCGAGACCAGGGTGATAATCAACCCAACCGGAAACGGCTCAGTGAAGGTGAGGGCCGCATTGATGAGGGGGTTGTCTAAATACTTCAACTGATTGAGCTGGGTTTGGATCGCTTCCGGGCTGGCGCCGGAGTTCTTTATGTGCGCGACGCACATGGTCATGAACCTCTCACCAAAGCTGGGCACGCCGAAATACATGATCTCCCACGTGACTACATACAAAACGGATGAGATGAGGGTGATTAGAATGCCGACGGCAAAGGCGCGCCCGAACGTGATTGTCCCGCCGCCAATGTTCTCGCGATAGGAGCGGATGCCGAAGAACACCAGCATGAACGACAAGACCATCGTCGTATAGCCGACGAGCATGCTATGCGATTGCAGCCAAGCCGAATCCGTGAAAGGGAGCGTGGCGAACATCATTACCGTCATCATGCCGCCCGAAATGAGCCCGAAAGTGAGTATTGTCTTTTTCATCGTTGCTTCTCCTGTTTGGTTTGCGAATTTCGGGTCTGAAGCTAGCC
This sequence comes from Pyrinomonadaceae bacterium, assembly GCA_041492345.1. Taxonomy (GTDB): domain Bacteria; phylum Acidobacteriota; class Blastocatellia; order Pyrinomonadales; family Pyrinomonadaceae; genus UBA11740. The sequence continues at coordinate 24,947 of JBGPWS010000003.1, forward strand.
GTGGCGATCGTTTTTGTCGTCATACTTTCGGGTGAATTAGCCTCACCACCATGAGAATCACCCATTTGGGTGAGTGAACAAGTGGCACGCGCATCTTGCGCGTGAATCACGGGCGGGACGCCCGTGCCACTCTACGGAATCAATCCCAACTCTTTTCCTACCTGTACGGCCTGGGTTCTTCGTCTCGCACTCAGTTTCTCAAAGAGGCGGCTGGAGTGGGTCTTGACCGTGTTTTCGCTGACGAAGAGCTTTTCGGCGATCTCGCGGTTGCTCAGCCCGTGGGCGATGAGTTCGAGTATCTCCAGCTCACGCCGAGTAATGCCGAGCTCGCGCAGTCTCGCCTGGTTCAGAGTAAAGGAACTCGGTGCGGGGACTTCTCTAACGATGATCGTTTCTTTGTTCTTGGTGAGTTTGAGTCCCAGCCAAATGCCCAGCACGGCGAAGAGCAGAGCGATTAGTCCGCCGTAGATTTCAATGGAATGCTGGACAACGAGAAAGCGATACTCGACGAGCTTCAACAGGACGATCAGCACTCCGCCGCAGAGACCGTAGATAAGGATGTGTTTCTTCATCCTGATAATCCCGTGTCAACTACCGAGCAGGCGCGTTACCAGTCTGCTTTGGCGATGTATTTGAGGACGTGTTTGATGGAGGTTACGCTATACGAGCCGTCGGACTTCCGGACCGGGATGTGGCGATAACGTCCCATCGACATCTTGTTCACGGCAGTCGCCACAGAATCCCGCTCGCTCAGGATTTCCGGATTTGGGCTCATCAATTCTTTGACTGTGGTGTTGTCGGGCAGGGCGTCCTTGCCCGTCAATTTGTTGAGGAGATCGCGCTCAGTGAAGATGCCGACCAGCTTTCCATCTTCCAGCACGAGCGCGCAACCTAAGCCGGCGGCTTTCATTTTCCCGATAACTTCGAGTGCGGAAGTGTCTGGCGAAACGCTGAGAAACTCCTGATCGAGCTGGCGGATGTCATCTTCCATGACTGAGCTGGCCAGGCCTTCGCGGCCGGCCTGGGGCACGTCGAGGTTGAGCAGCGAGGTCACGCATTCTTCGCAGCGGTCCGCGCCTTCGATGTTGTCATGACCACAAGAGGGACAGATCATTTTTGATTTCCAATTTCCGATTTCCGATTGCGCGACCTACGTTTGCCAATGTCAGCGCCAAACTGAAATCCAATTATTAGGGTCTTAGATTCCAATCGGCAATTGGCAATCGAAAATCGGCAATGCCTTACTCCACCGTCCACATATCGCCGCTGTAAATCAGTTTTTCCAAAGTGCCGGGTCCGGACTTGGCAATGGCTGTTTCGATCTGCTCGGCCAGCATCTGATCATAGCTGGGCCGCTCGACTGCCCGGAAAATTCCGACCGGCTGCGGAAAATTGGGTTGTTCCATGCGCGCCAGCATGAAGGCGACCGACGGATCCTGAAGATTAATGTTGTGAACCAGGAGGTCGGCTTCGGTGATTCCGTTCTCGCCGATGGTCACTACCTCGGGATGCGCGCCGTTCATCCGAATGCCCTGATTTCGATCCTTGCCGAAAATCATCGGCTTACCGTGTTCGAGATAGAGAACCTTATCCGGTCGCACGCTGCGCTCGGCAAAATAGTCGAACGCATGGTCATTGAAGATGTTGCAGTTTTGATAGACCTCGAGGAACGACACGCCTTTGTGCCTTGCAGCCGCTTCGACCATCACCCCGAGGTGCTTCACGTCCATGTCTATGGAACGCGCCACGAACGTCGCCTCGCTCGCGATCGCCAGCGACAAAGGATTGACCGGATAGTCGATCACGCCCATCGGCGTCGACTTGGTCCGCTGGCCAAACACGCTGGTCGGGCTGTACTGGCCTTTGGTCAAACCATAGATGCGGTTATTGAAAAGGATGTAATTGATGTCGAGGTTGCGCCGCAGCACGTGCATGAAATGATTACCGCCAATCGACAGCGCGTCGCCATCGCCCGTGATCACCCAAACGCTCAGTTCGGGATTCGCGGATTTGATTCCGGTCGCAATCGCCGGTGCGCGCCCGTGAATGCTGTGAAAACCGTACGTGTTCATGTAGTACGGAAAGCGCGAAGAGCAGCCGATGCCGGACACGAAAACTATCTTCTCTCGCGGAATACCCAGTTCGGGCATTACCTTTTGCACGTTGTTGAGGATGGCGTAGTCGCCACAGCCCGGACACCAGCGCACCTCCTGATTCGAAACGAAATCTTTCTTGGTCAATTGTCCCGGCGGCGCCGCCGCGCCAAAGACTGCCGCGCCGCCTTCACTCTCTGCCGAGACGGATGCATCGACCAATGTTTTGTGTCCGTTGCCGCCGGAACCGTTACCTTGGGTGCTCATAATTGCTCCTCGATATCATTGCCGCTGCCGCGTTGGACAGCTTCCAATAACTCCAAAAACGTTTTGCGAACATAAGGATTAAGCTTACTTGCGAACTCGATCGAGAGACCACGAATCTTGATTAGCTCCTGAACGTCGGCGAGATCTTTCAAGCGATGCGGCGCTGTCATACCCGAAGCCAGTTTCAATTCGATCAGCTTCTCCAACGTCGGAAATTTCACTCCATCAATTTCAACAGAAGCCTCGAACGGCTTCGGAAAACTAACGGGCTTTGGCTTGCCGTCGCCGGGATATTCGCCCGCCGCAATCACTTCGATTGGAGTGCCATCACGGGTTGAGCGCAGCCGTTTCTTCGCTCCCTGGAAAGCCGGGGAATAACCCAGTCCAACCAGCTCGCGATGAAACCTATCCAACCCCTCCGAGTCCAGAATCAAATCAATGTCTTCGGTGAATCGCGGATAGCCGTACGCCATCAGTGCTATCGCGCCTATCACAACATAATCGATCTCGTGTTCCTTGAGATCCGCGATCAAACGCGCTAGCGCGTCATTGAGTCTTCCTTCGCCCATGAAATAGCGCTGCCCTTCAGCGTAGACCTCGGCGACTGATGGCGAACCAGAGCTCACAAATACTCCTCGACCTTCCTGACTATCTCACGAATTTGAAACGGCCTGCCTTTGACCTTTGAGAAGGCAATCGCATCGACTAAGTATTTCGCTCGGATCATGGTGCAAAGTTGGCCGAGGTTCATCTCGGGGATGATTACGGTTTCAAAGCCGGCCAGGACTTCGCCCAGATTCTTCGGGAACGGATTCAGATGACGCAGATGCGCGCTGGCAACCGACTTGCCCTCGCTTTGCATCTTCTCGACGGCTGAAGTGATCGAACCGAAGGTCGATCCCCAGCCGAGCACCAAAACCTTGCCGCGCTTTTCGCCAAAGACTTCCAGCGGCGGAATATCGGCGGCGGCCCGGTCGACTTTTTCCTGACGCAGGCGGACCATCAAATGATGGTTCTCCGGATCATAGTTGACGTTGCCGGTCATATGTTGCTTTTCAATACCACCGATGCGATGCTCCAGCCCCGGAGTCCCAGGCAGCGCCCAGGGCCGTGCGAGCGTTACTTCATCCCGCGCATACGGCATGAAGTTAGTCGGATCGGTTTCGAACCGCACGTCGATTTTCGGGAGCTTATCGACCTCAGGCACAGCCCATGGCTCGGCGCCGTTCGCCAGATAGCCGTCCGAAAGATAAAAGACAGGCACCATGTACTTGAATGCCAGGCGCACCGCCTCGATCGCCATGTTGAAACAGTCAGCGGGCGTCGCCGGCGCAATCACAATCGCCGGGCATTCGCCGTTTCGTCCCCACACGGCCTGAAACAGATCGGCTTGCTCAGTTTTTGTCGGCAGCCCCGTCGAGGGACCGCCGCGCTGTACGTTGATAATGACCAGCGGTAATTCAGTCATCACTGCCAGGCCGATCGCTTCCTGTTTCAGGGCCAAGCCCGGGCCGGATGTTCCCGTCAGTCCGACGTGGCCGGCAAAGCTGGCGCCGATTGCGGCGCACACGGCGGCGATTTCGTCCTCGGCCTGAAATGTTTTCACTCCATAGTTTTTGTGGCGTGCCAGTTCGTGCAGGATTTCGGACGCCGGCGTGATCGGATACGAGCCATAAAACAACGGTCGACCAGCCAACTGTGCCGCCGTCACAAATCCGATTGCCGTGGCTTCGTTCCCGGTGATCTTGCGATAGCGGCCCGGAGCAATCACGGCTTTCTTGACCGTGTAATGTGTGGTGAAGACTTCAGTAGTCTCGGCAAAGTTGTAGCCGGTCTTCAAAGCTACTTCATTCGCCTTGACCAACTCCGCGTTCTTGCCAAACTTCGCATTGATCCAGTTCAGGGTTGTATCGAGCGGGCGATCATAGAGCCAGTACAAAACACCGAGCGCAAAGAAGTTCTTGCTGCGATCGATCTCTTTGCGCGAAAGCTGCACGTTGCCCTTGAGGGCGTTCCGGTTGAGCGTCGAAATCGGCAACTGATGCACGCGATAGCCGGCCAGCGAACCGTCTTCGAGCGGGTTCGACTTGTAAGCGGCGTGCTCCAGATTGTCTTTCGTGAACTCGTCCGTGTTGATAATCAGCGTGCCGCCTTCTTCCAGATCCGCGAGATTTACTTTCAGCGCCGCAGGGTTCATCGCCACCAGCACGTTGGGCTGATCTCCGGGGGTGCGAATGTCGTGATTGGAAAAGTTCAACTGAAAGCCGCTGACGCCCGGCAGGCTGCCGGCCGGAGCTCGAATCTCAGCCGGAAAATCCGGCAGCGTCGAGATATCGTTGCCCATAATTGCCGACGTGTTCGTGAACTGCGTGCCGGTCAACTGCATGCCGTCGCCGGAATCGCCGGCGAAGCGGATGGTTACAGTGTCCAGCTCTTCCATATGTTTGTCGATGGTTTCGACAGGTGGTTCTATGACTGCGCTCATGGTGTCTTCGGTATCCTCTTGTCGATAATTGCCGATTGCCTATTGCCAATTTCCGATTAGAACCTCCGACTATCAATCGGCAATTGGAAATCGAAAATCGGAAATGCTCCTATCCTCCGTCCACAGTGTCCATCACCTGCGCCGGCAGCGGCGGCAGGTTCATCGTAGCCTTCGGGTAGCATTCTGCCAGGTAAGTGATGATGTCAAAAACTGAAATAGATCCAACCAGCTCACCTTCCTTGACCAGCGGAATGTTACGGAAGCTCTTTTCATTCATCAGACGCACCGCATCGCCGATGGTTGCTTCGGAAGAAAGCGTTTCGACTGCCGGTTGCATCCAGTCACTGATAGGTGACTCTAAATCAACATTTTCGCCCAGGACCTTCGTTAACAGATCGCGTTCCGTAAAAATACCGGCCACGCGACCGTCGTCGGCAACGATCACACAACCACCCTCGTCGTTCTTCATGGCCTCGATGGCTTGCGATAGCGGAGTGTAAGGTGAGACCGCGACGTAATCGTCAGTTGGCAGAACGCTCACGCGCTGGTCACAGGCATTTGGCAGTCGATCCATTTGATGTTCTTCAGGGCTCAGCAGTTCTGTGAAAGGTCCCTATCTTAACTCAATCAACCCACGGAAGAGAGTAGAAGGCGATTTTATCACACTGTCGCGCGTTTGGATGTGACGCGGAACACGTATTCCGGCCGCAGGCTATCGCTGAAGCATTTCCAGTACCGGCTGAGTCAGGGCTTCAGCGATCCGTCGATTGCCTTCCTCGGTCAGATGCATACCGTCCCAGCTAAGCGAGCGGTCCCGCACATCTACCGTGCGGCCCAGGTTCAAGTACCGAAGACTCGCCTGGCCCGTAAAGCGTTTCGTGAGCATGTCCTCCAGGGTTCGTTGCTGCTCGACCTGGTTGTCGTTGAGATAGGGCTCGGTGACGATCAAAACTCGTTTACCACGCTTCAGGGCAAGGTCGGTGGCTGCGTAAATCTGTTCGCAATAGAACTGCCATTTGGCGTAGTTGCCTTGGGATGAGTTCGCGTCTGACGGGCCGGAACTTATAAGTTGATCCAGTCGCTGCCGGGTATCCGGGTCATCCTCGCCGGGGGGAGCAATCACGATTGGTTTATTTTCTTTTCTTCGCCGATTTCTCCAAATCTCGATCTTATCTGCGGTCAGGGAAGGCAAAAGCGGGAGGTAGCCAGTCCAGATAAAAATCGGGGATCGGTGCCGATTGACGAAGAGGTTCTGCTCCCAAAGGTCGTTGTATCCGCTATAGATTAATACTACGTCGTAGTCAAGGTAATCGTAATCACGAAGCGTGTACTTAAATGAATAAGCGCCTTCAGCGTTGTACGCCAAATTCAATACGTTGATGGGCGGCCCTCCCTCCGATCCAAAACGCTCGGCAAATCGTTGCTGCAACTGACCCGGAAAACTCTGTGCCACAGCCAGACCATAACCCCAGGCCGTGCTGCCACCCAGCACTACAATTCGTTTCTCGCCCGGCTGTTTTTGTCCGACGGCTGGTCCCCGGTAGCCCCATAGATTTATCTCGTGCTTATGGTGGAGATAAAGGTCAGCCCCCAGCAGAATCGAAAACGTGACGGCCGTCGAGATAATTGTAATTGCCGCTTTCCCGACGACGCCCCTCAGCTTTAGCTTTTCTTTAGGTAAAACCGCAGCCTTCGCTGTTGGAGGTTGATCCGCCGCGGTAGAAGCTCGTGGCTTAGCCGATAAGCGGTTGAGAATGTGATTCATTCTTCAGGGAGAAAGGTTGATCCGATTACAGTCGCCCATTCGCAGTTCAATGTCCGACCATCTCAATCGCCATGACCGTGAGGTCGTCCGACCTCGGCCGTGCCGACGAAAACTCACTCACATCCTCCAGCAGCCTGTTAACCAGGGCAACGGCCGGGAGTTGGTGGCACTCGCCGAGAAGAGTTGGCAGCCGGTCATGACCATATTCATTATTGCTGCTGTCGCGAGCCTCGGACAGGCCATCAGTGTAAAGCAAGAGCCGGTCACCCTTGCCGAGCTTGACCTGAGTTGACGAGTAGCGTTCCTGGCAGAACATTCCTACCGGCAGACCTGTTGCGGCTATGGCCGTAACGCTTCCATCGTGCAGCAGCAGGGGCGAACAATGACCGGCGTTGCAAATCTCTACTTCGCCGCTCGTGACGGCTTTTCCGCAGACCAGCGTGGCGTAGTAGGGTCGCATCGTACTCTCGGCAAAAAGCTGATTGGCCCTTTCAACTAGTTCGCTTACGCCCAAACCAGCGCCAATCAAACTGCGAAAGATTGCGTGCAGGCGACTCATCAACAAGGACGCGGCCACACCCTTTCCTGAAACATCGCCGACGAGAAAATAAAGATCACCGTTGTCGAGGCTTACCAGATCGCAATAGTCGCCGCTGACGGGCCCGGCCGGTTCGTAATGATAAGAGACTTCCCAGCCATTGAATTTTAGATTCTGTTTTGGCAACAACTCGCCTTGAATCAGCCACGCGCGGTCGAGATCTTTTTCCAGCTCTTTCAGTTGTTCGGGCGTGAAGCAGGAGAGACAGGTCTTGGCCAGCGGATCGACATTCATCGCGGCCTGGCCAATCAAGTCGTGGCAAACCTGGCATACGCCATAGCCATCATGGCCCAGACGCTCAATCACGGATTTCACTTCGCGCAAAAGCCCGTCCAATTGAAAGCGATCCGCCGAGTCTTTGGCGGTAGCCTCCAGGCGTTCTCTCCAATTGATAAGCTCAGTACGAAGATCGGGGGTCGTTGCTTGAATGGCGGCGCTCATAGTTTCTCCCTCGGCTGGTCGGATCGGCTTGTGCAACACAAAAGCCTATTGATGCAGATGCAAAAAACAGCTATTAGTCATACGCTCCAATAGCTGGCCCGGTTCGCGAAAGACGACATTATTTTAGCTGTCAAACGCCTGGAAATCTATCCGCTTCTTGCGCGGTAACTACGTTGGGGAAAACTGCTTGCTTGAGCCTTAGCTGCAGGGGGCTAAACTTAACCGCTACCCAACAATTCAGCGCCGAATAGCTGGTGTAGTCACAGTCCGGCTCATTATCGATCTCAAGCACGTCTCTTAGTCGAACCGCTGCGCGACTTTTTCTCGCCCCCGGTTCTTCTAAGAAGGACGACTCTTCACACCAGCCCTCCGACGACCTCGGAGAGCGCAGTCAACGTTTGATCAATTTCCGCCCTCGTGTTGTAGCGGCCGAGCGAAAATCGAATTGAGCCGCGGGCCAACTGATAGGGAACTTTCATCGCTCGCAGCACGGCTGAGACTTCCTGAGACTCCGCGTTGCATGCCGATCCGGTTGAGACGCAAACACCCGCGTCGTCCAGCATGGCCAAAATGTCCGCGCCGTCCAACCCTTCGAAAGATATGTTCGAGGTGTTAGGCAGGCGCTTTCCCCGATCCGCCACCCCATTCACGCGCGCATTTGGAAACCGGGCCAGGACTTCATCCTCCAACCTATCTCTTAACGCGCGAATCTGTTGGTGGTCGGTGAACTGGTGAGCCAGTTGGCAAGCATGTCCCAGCCCGACAATATTGGGGACAGCTTCGGTGCCTGAGCGCCGGCCGCGCTCTTGCCCACCGCCGATGATGAATGGCGGAAGTTTCACGCCGCGTCGGATGTAGAGCGCGCCAACGCCTTTCGGCGCGTGGAGCTTGTGTCCCGAGACCGCAAACAGATCGAGGGGCGACTCGCGCAAATTGATCGGTATCTTTCCCACCGCCTGGACACCATCGACGTGAAAGACCGCGTCTGAGTTCGCGCGCACGATGCGCCCGACCTGTTCGATAGGAAACAGGACCCCGGTTTCGTTGTTGGCCATCATCACTGATACCAGTCCGGTATCGCGGCGCAAGGCCCGGCGTAGATCGTTGAGATCAAGCTCGCCGTTTTGATCGACGTCCAGCCATGTTACTTCACAACCAATTTCCGCCAGATGCTCACACAGATTTCGCACCGCTTCGTGTTCGACGCGCGTGGTGATGATGTGACGCCGGTTTGGGTTTTGTTCCAGGCAGCCGCCGATTGCCCAGTTGTCGGATTCTGAGCCGCACGACGTAAAGACGATCTCGCTCGCGTCGCTCGCTCCCAATAAGTCAGCGACTTGCTCTCGCGCTCCTTCCACGGCGCTCCGCATCTTGCGGCCCAACGCGTGGGTCGAAGACGGATTGCCGTAGGAATGCTTCAGATAGGGTTCCATCGCCGCGAAGACTTCCGGCGCGACCTGGGTCGTAGCGTTGTTGTCGAGATAGATCATTTTCTTTTCCCGCCCCGAGCGCTGGAGCGTTGCTGAAGACTGGTTGGAAGCGGCTAAAACGATAGGTACAAAAGATAATCCCCGCTTTTCCTGATGATCTGGCAATTTACGCAAGAGGGTTCAGAGCTGATGACAAGCCTGCCTGCGGGAGCACGCGTCCCCTCATCCAGATGAATGAACTCCGAAACGTTACGACCTTCGACCACCGCATACCAGTAAGCGTGTTCATACGCCGGCTCTATTCCGTCGATCAAATAAATGGGTCTGTCGGGCATGGCAGTAGCCGCGTCGTAGACGTCTTTGTAAGCTGCGTCAAAAACCCAACCCCGCTGTGGTCCTTCGCGGCGATACACGGATTGAAAATAGATAACCTGTAGGGCCATAGCGGCCAATAGCACGGCGAGCACTGTTTGGCGCGCGAGTCGCGTCAGAGTCGGCGACGGAGGCGTGGTTGGGGTTTGAATGTCTGCGCTGGCCATTAAGCCATCGTCGTCGCTGGGGGGTCGCTCAAGTAGGAAGGCCAGCCCCGGTATCATCAGCACCACGAGAAAAACCGGATAGGCGACAATGCGCAGCGAATGAAACTGATCGGGAGTCAGCGCGCCCGGCAGGATCGAAACTGCCGCCCCGAAGATCACAAAGCGCCACCAGGGCTCGCGCCAGTGACGCACTATTACAACCACAAGTCCGATCAGCACGAGAATGAACGCTCCGATGAGAAAACTCCCCAGCGAACCCGGCACGTGATGACGAGGGTTGCCGTCACCGTCGATCAGCAGGTTTACCAGACTAAAGTCTTCCAGGTATCGCCGGATAAACCTGGGCGCGATCTCTTTCCAGGGCGAATCAGGCTTGATGTACGAGATTAGATAGAACCTTTGTGTCAGCGCTTCGGGATGTTTGGATCTGAATATCAATAGAGGAACGAGCGTGAAGCCGAACAAGACCCACGTCTTGATAATGCTAATCAGCCGGTCTTGCGAAGTAACAAAGAGCACCAGACCAAAGGCCATCAAAGGCCCCAGCAATCTCCCGATGGTGTAGGTATAGGTCAGAAGCATCAGGGTTGCCGCCAGCATTCCGACAGTGGGCCAGGACCAACTTTCCTTTTTCTGCGCGTGGAACAGCGCCAGCAGGAACAATGCCAGGGCCATTGGGTAAAAGAAGGTCTCCATTGCCAGGCGGCTTACTTCAAAGAGCCACGGAGTAAGAATCGCGGTCACGCCCACGATGACGCCTATCCTTCGCTGGCCTGAGACGCGTCTCGCCAGCAAGCCAAGCAGCACGCACGCGGCAAAGACCCAGGTCGCGCTGAATAGACGGGCCAACCGGATACTCGGCTTGAAGAGAGTGAAGGGAATTGCCAGCAGGTATATCTGCGTCGGGTTGGCGTACTGGATCCAACCGTTGGTGTAGACCGGAAAAAACAACGGAAATCGATCCCCAAACTCGCCGGCGCCGGTATGGGCGAGGCAGTAAGCGTTGTATGCGATCGCGGACTCGTCGATATAGAAGCCCGGCGGGTTTGTTGACACGCTATTAACATAAAAAAGGTAAAGGCAGGTAATGCCCAGCAGCGTGACCACGAGCCTGTGTCTGCGCAGAAGCCCCATTACGCGCGCCGCAAGAGAAGGTTTAGGAGTTTGAGTTTCGTCGAGAAGATTCATTTCGTTGGCTACTAATTAGTTTTCGTTCAGGCCGCGAATATATTTGACGTTGTGGTTTGAGTCAACGCAACTGCTTGCCGGCCGGCGGATACCTGCACACTGCCTGGTTCGACAAACCTCGCGCGCTTTCGGCATAATTCGATCATGTCTCAGTTGAATGAAGGTGTGGTGCTCGACGCGCTCCGCCAGATAAGAGATCCCGATCTGCACAAAGATATCGTCACACTCGGCTTTATCAAAGATCTAAAGATTGACGGCGGGAATGTCTCGTTTCGCATCGTGCTGACCACGCCGGCCTGCCCGGTGCGAGAAGAAATGGAGACTTCCGCCCGCGAACTTGTCGGTTCCATACCCGGGGTTAGTTCAGTTAACGTGACTATGGATGCCGAAGTACCCAAGGGCCGCGGCCTCGCCGACAAAGTTTCGGTGCCCGGCGTCAAAAATATTGTTGCGGTTTCATCAGGCAAGGGAGGCGTCGGCAAATCAACGGTCGCGGTGAATCTCGCGGTGGCGTTAGCGCTCGATGGCGCGCGCGTCGGTTTGATGGATGCGGACGTTTATGGACCAAATGTTCCTATCATGCTTGGCGCCAGCGAGGCCCGGCCGGAAATCGACGGCAACAAGCTGATTCCAGTTGAAGCTTACGGCGTAAAACTTATTTCGATGGCCGTCCTGCAACCGGGCGATAAACCTCTGATCGTTCGTGGTCCAATCCTGCACGGACTGGTCAAACAGTTTCTGACGGATGTGACGTGGGGCGAACTCGATTATCTGATCGTGGACATGCCGCCGGGAACGGGTGACGTGCAATTGAGTCTGGCTCAACTCGTGCCGGTCCAGGGAGCTGTGCTGGTGACGACACCGCAGGAGGTCGCGCTGATCGATGTGCGCCGGGCGCTGCGGATGTTCGAAACCGTCGCCGTGCCGGTGCTCGGCGTGATCGAGAACATGAGCTATTTCATCGCGCCAGACACGGGAAATCGCTACAACATTTTTGGCGAAGGTGGCGGCGAACGACTGGCGCAGGAATACGGGGTTCCGTTTCTTGGGTCCATTCCCATGGGGATCGAAGTGCGCGAGGGAGGAGACAAGGGCGTGCCGGTCGTCGTAGGCCACCCGGAATCGCCTCAAGCTCAGGCCTTCCGAAAAGTGGCGGAAGAAGTGGCCCGCCAGGTTTCGATCGAGGCCATGAAACCAGAGCTTGTTGTTTTGCGAAAATCTCAGTAAGATGACTTCGGAAACCGAAATTCAGTAATCAGCCAATTGAAAACAGGAGTTTAACTAATATGTCAGCGAACCCAGCAACTACCACACCCACAGCGTCCGCCGTGCCCGCCGCGCCGACCGTGACCTTGAATGTCACTGAACCGGCGGCAGGCGAAATCAAGAAGTTTATGACGAGCGAAGAAGGTCTGCCCGAAACCGCTGGCCTGCGCGTGCGCGTTGTCCCCGGCGGCTGCTCAGGATTTCAGTACAGTCTGAACATCGAAGAGGAATCGCGCCAGGGCGACTTTGTCCTGGAAGAAAAAGGCGTGCGCCTGTTCGTCGATATGTTCAGCGCTCAGTACCTGAACGGCGTGCAGATCGACTATGTGCAGAACGTGATGGGCTCGGGCTTTACGTTCACGAATCCGAACTCGACCGGAAGCTGCGGTTGCGGCTCTTCGTTCACGGCGTAAATAGTTTCATAAAGAAACGCGCATGGCGCGGTTAAGCAAAGAGGCTCGGCCTGATTCAGTTGGACTGAAGGCCGAGCCAGCTTTTGCTTACCGCGCTTTTTGCTTTCGGTGGTTTGTAGTACAGGCTGCCAGCCTGTACGTTGCGTCTGAATCACAGGCTGGCAGCCTGCGCTACAACACAACGACAAACTAAAGTTTGTCGGACAAAAAGAGTTGAACGAGTTTTCACTGACAGAGATCATTCGCGCTCAATCAATCGGCGACATCGAAAACGCGCGCGCACTTTTCAAAGAGTACGCGGCATGGCTCGAAATCGATCTCTGCTTTCAAAACTTCGACAAAGAGTTGGCGGAACTTCCCGGTGAGTACGCACCGCCCACGGGCTGCTTGTTGTTGGCGATTGAAGATACTGGGATTGCCGGTTGCGTAGCGCTGCGAAAGATTGGCGATGGCATCTGTGAGATGAAGCGGCTATTCGTCCGCCCGCCGTTTCGTGGAAAAGGACTGGGGAGAGGACTCGCCAAAGCGATCATCCGAAGGGCAAAGCAAATTGGTTACGAACGGATGCGGCTCGACACGCTGCCTCCAAAAATGAACGATGCAATCGCGCTTTATCGTTCACTTGGATTCGAAGAGATCGAACCCTACTACAACAATCCCGTGCCCGGGGCGAAGTTTATGGAGTTGGATTTGAGATAGAGACGCTGTGGATGAGCCCTCCCTTACGGTCGGGCTACTGCCCCGTCAAGCCTCCGGGTGCTTACCCACCAGCTTCCAACCCGAAGGCAGCACGGCTGCGGCGAGCGTGATCTTGATGATGTCGCCAGGGATAAACTTAATTACGGTGGCGTAAAGGGTCAGCATTGGAGACGTGTGAATCACGACTGAGAACCAGGCCCAGCCGCTCAGCATAATTACGGCTGACCCTATCGCCATCGCGGCGGCGGCTGTCAGAAAGCGGCGATCCCAGCCATGTTCAGCGAATGCCCCGGTGACAAAAGCAGCGGCAGGAAATGCAACCAGATAGCCACCGGTTGGTCCCATCAGATGGAGAAGTCCACCGTGTCCTCCAGAGAAGAACGGCAGCCCGCTGGCTCCCTCGATCAAATAGGCGACCATTGCCATCGCACCCAGGCGCGATCCGAGTAGAGCGCCGGTGAGCAGTACTGCAAATGTTTGTCCGGTGATGGGAATCGGGCCGATGGGAATCACTATCTGGGCGGCCAGCGCGGTGAGTAAACTAAACCCGATCACCAGACCGACTTGCCGCACAAAATCTAGCGGCGCCAGCGCCACCCCCAGAAGTGTCTCGCTCTTTGCAAATGCTGTATTCATGTCTTAGTCCAAAGTCAAATGTTCGCGGCCAGTTCTTAATTTCTCCCTCTCCCCTTTGGGAGAGGGCTTGAGTATGCAGCCGCCCCGGCTACGCCCCTCTTCCCCGTCCCTTCTCCCAGGGGGAGAAGGGTGATACTACGGTCGCACACACAAAACCGGACAAGGCGCGTTGCGCAGGATGAACTCAGCCGTATCGGTTAATTTTGGATCTCCACCCGAGCCAAGCGCAGTCGTGATCGCCACGAGATCAGCTTTGTGGCGCCCGGCATATTCGACGACTTCCTCACCCACGCCGCCGTGCAGCCGGCGAAATTTTCCAAACTTATCGGCCTCGCCTGCTTCGGTAAAAAATCTCTCGAGGGTAGCGACCCCGCCGTCAGCCGGCTCTACATCACCTTCGTTGAACATACAGAGTGTTTCCAAGTCTGCCCGGGTCTTGCCCGCTATCGCCGCGGCGATGGGCAGAATGTGTTTTGACTCTTCTCTCAAGTCAGTCACGTAAAGAATGCGCTTGAAGCGATCAATCGGGCGGGTAGTGCGGCGCGGCCCGTACATCCTGCAGATGATCGTAGGGATTTTGGAGTCGCGCGCAACCTGTTCGGCTACACTGCGGCCCAAAAAGAACTGCGCTACGTCGGAGCGCCCGTGCGAGGCCATGACGATCAGATCGCAGCCGCGTTCCTCGGCGTGGCGCATGATCACCTGTGCGGGGTCGTCATCACCCTTGGGAATAATCGCTTCGACTACGCGCACCGACGATGCTCCCGTGGGGAGACCGGGAAACTCATAACGCGACGTTTCGGTGATATGTGGATCGCCGCCGTGCGAGATGTGAACTGAATGAACGATCGAGTCGAACTGCGCCGCGATCGCCACCGCCAGCGGAAACGCGCTGTTGGCGACGGCGGAAAAATCTGTCGGGAATAAAATCGAACGAATCATTGATCCAGTATAGGTCGAATCGGTCCTGGAAGTCTTATTAAAATACTCTAGCTTTCCGCGCCGATGCGCATCTTATGAAATGAGCGCCAAACGAAAAAGACCGAGATCAGGAAAAAGATTCCCGCCAACACATTCGTGAAGGTCGTGCCTTGCTGCTTCGTCAGGCTAACCGCGAGCTCCACCGCCAGCAGACCAAAAAGCGTCGTGAACTTAATCACCGGATTCAACGCGACCGACGAAGTGTCTTTGAAAGGATCGCCGACCGTGTCGCCGACTACCGTGGCCTCGTGCAGCGGCGTGCCTTTCTGTTTTAGATCAACCTCAACGACCTTCTTGGCGTTGTCCCAGGCGCCTCCGGCGTTAGCCATGAAGATGGCCTGGTAAAGACCGAACACGGCGATCGAGATTAGGTAGCCGATAAAAAAGAACGGCTCGAGGAAGGCGAATGCCAACGTTGAGAAGAAAATGGTCAGGAAAATATTGAACATGCCCTTCTGGGCGTACTTGGTGCAGATTTCCACGACCTTCTTGCTGTCCTCAACCGAAGCTTTCTCGACGCCTTCCAACTTAATGTTGGCTTTGATGAACTCTACCGCCCGATAAGCTCCCGTGGTGACCGCTTGTATCGACGCGCCCGTGAACCAGTAGATAATAGCGCCGCCGGTAATCAGGCCGAGAACAAACGGCGCGTGCAGCAGCGAAAGCTTTTCCTGATTGACGGTCAACCCGTTGGTTAGCAACATGATGATCGAAAAGATCATCGTGGTGGCCCCGACGACCGCGGTCCCGATCAGCACGGGCTTGGCGGTAGCCTTAAAAGTA
>JBGPWS010000196.1:0-8843 GCA_041492345.1 Pyrinomonadaceae bacterium
ATCTCAGTCGGCCGCACCTCGATGTTTGGTCATCCTAACAAAGATGTGGTTGAGCGCTGGCGCGCGAGCGGCGCCGAAGTGATGACCACTGGACAGCGGGGAACGATTTCAGTTGTGACTGACGGGCACGCGCTGACTGTCGGCACGTTTGTCTCTCAGTGAAGCAATTCCGATGATAAGAAAGGTCAGGAAGAGAATTTCTTTCAGCGCCGTAGGCGCGGGATGTTCATAGACTCTGCCGCTGCCAGATTCTTCGTTGCTCAATCAGGAGCGGAATGAGTTTCCGCTCCTGATTGAGCTGGGACCCACCTCACTTGCTGTTTGCTATAAACATTTGGCTCCTAACGGAGCCATGTCGAATCACAAGAAATCCGGGTCGGCCGGCGTATAGAGATCGATTGTCGAGCTGCCCAACTTGTAAGTCTTCAGTACTCCCAGCGGCGGGCCGTAGATGTGAATCGTGATCAAATCCTGTCCACTGACATCGGGATTGCCGATCTGATGAATGTCAGGCAGTCCTGATCCGGTCAGGCCGCCTGTGCGCAACTCGCGGTGCGCTTTATAGGTGAGACCGGTCTCGGTGTCATAGTCAAAGGTTGTTTCCCACAAGATGCCCTCGTGCACAAACACCGCGCCGTGTGAACCATTGTGATCGTGAATCGGCGTGCGCTGACCCGGCTTCCAACAAAGCACCAGCATCTCGACAAATTCATTGCGCATGACGCGATGGCGGCAATAGTTGCCGGCTTTGAAGCCCAGGTACGGCTGCAACTCGTTCGCAGAGATCTCCGTGCGTTCGATCAGCGCGTACAGATCTGGTAGAGCGGGAACAGTTTGATGTGCGCTTAATGCTTTGGCGAGATCTGTGAATGAAAGATAAAAAGCGGGGTGGGAACTATCTTCGCTTTGGGGTTGGAGTTGAGCTGTCAACGTGACCTCCCGATTCATTGCTGTCACACAGGGTTTATATTCTGTGAGCAACGCGGAGTCAAGACCACTTAGGATTTTTAACTCATTGATGGAGCGTTGGCGGCAAAGCCGCGGTCGGATTATTCACCGGTCGCGAGCAGGATTCTCAAGTCGCGCACGTTGGTGCCGGTCGCGCCGGTTGCGATCGCGTCACCAAGCGCGATGAAGAATGAATAAGCATCACTGCAATTGAGAAGATCTTCGGCATTCAGGCCAATCGCTCGGGCGCGTTCGATAGTAGTGTGGTCGACAATTGCGCCGGCAGCGGGACTGTTGCCATCTATGCCGTCGGTGCCCGCGCAAACCGCGACGAAAAGTTCGGAGTCCGACAGACCTAAGTGTCTCAACGACGCCAGCCGCAAAGCCGTCTCCAGGTTTCTGCCCCCAATGCCTTCGCCTCTCACCGGGCACGCGAACTCACCGCCGGAGATCAGGCATACTGTATCGGTCTGGCTCGATTCCTGAGTTTTGGCTCGCTCGCGAAGCGATTTAAGCCGGCTAAGGAGTTGCGCGCAGCCTTCTGCGATCGGTTGGTCAGAGACATCGCTAGCTAATTCAGTCGCGAAGCCTCGACGCCGCGCGGCTGCGGCGGCAGCGTCGAGCGCGCTTTGGTTATCGAGCAGAACGAAGTGCCGGCGCAACTTTGTTGGTTCGCTATCAGGTTTTGATCCGGCTTCCAGCGCCCGAAGAATAGTCTCAGGCAATTGAGCGTGAAGACTGTACCGGGCGATCACATCAAGCGCGTTCGGTGCATCGCTGGGTGGAGCGAGAGTTGGACCTGACGCCACGTTCCTCTCTTCGCCGGTAGGAACGTCGGAAACAATCAGTGTGATTTGGTCGCAATGTGGCGCCCGGGCAGCCAGGCGTCCACCTTTGACCGCCGAGAAACCGCGACGTACGGCATTTATCTCGCTGATTGACGCGCCACAGTTAACCAGCGCCTGGTTCGCAGCACGCAAATCCTCCAGCGAAACCTCTTCGTTAATCGGCCATTCGATCATCGCCGAGCCGCCACCTGAGATGAGAAAGATGATCAGGGCGCGTTCTTCATTGGCATGTTTGAGCAAGTCGAAAGAGGCTTGAGCTGCGGAGAGACTTTGGTCGTTTGGTTCCGGGTGTCCGCCCTGGAAGATTTGCCAACGTGAAGAGAGGTTAAGCTGCTCGCGGGCGGTTTCGTAGCCTGGCATTTTGCCGGCGACCAGTCCGCCGGCGATTCGATTTCCAAGAATAAGGTCGAGCGCGGAGGCCATTGCTGGAGCTGCCTTGCCAATCGCGATCGAATAAATGTTTTGACTTTCGCTGATCTCGACGGTCGCGGCTTCGCAGAAGCCAATGTGCGAGCCTTCGAGCTGAACTGCAAGGCGAACAGCCTCCTGCGCATCGACGCCACGCAACGCTTCGTCGAAAATTTCGCGCGCGGCCATCCGCAGTCGGGTGAGATTAGGCATGGAGTCCGGTTTGGAGTGCGCCGACTAGTCGGCGCTTTCAAAAGCGGCAACTAGTTGCCGCACTCCAAATTCTTGCGCGTCTACTCCACCGTGATCAACCCTCGCAGCGCGCGAAAACGTCTGTCGCTGATCCCGCGCACGATGATCAGATGTTCGGTGCGGCGAAACGGGCCGTACTTTTCGCGGTGGACGACGATACGTTCAGCCAGACCTTTCCCAATTCCGGGGAGTTTCTCCAACTCCTGCGCCGGGGCGTTATTGATGTTGATTCGCTCGGGTTTGTCTTGAAATGACACGACCGAGTCTGCCCGAACAGCAGCCTGATGATTCGGGCGCTTTACACAGCTAATCAGGGAAAGACCGAGCGTGAAAGCAAGCGCAAACATCACTGGCCGAGTCTGCGAGAAGGAAAGGGTTGGCAGTGTCATACGCTGAGTTTTTCTAAGTGAAGCGTCTGCGTCGCAAAGCTCCGTAGGAGCCGAATGTTTATAGTTCAGTCAGCCAATCCAATCAATAGCTCCGTAGGAGCGAAATGTAGCAAACGTCGAGCAATCAGCCATCTCATGTTCCGCTCCTACGGAGCTCTGGTAGGAAGTATCGAACGAAGTCTATAAACATTCCGTCCCTACGGGACTCAAGGAACATATGAACAACTACCAATGGACTTTCGAGTTTCCTTTAAGTCTCTGTTTCATGCATGCAAGTGACTGATCGAAAAGGGAATCGCCGAACGCCGCTCGTGAGTGCAATTTGCTGGAAGTGTTGCAGCAACAAAAAGTTGTGACATGCTGCGAGGCGATCTCCACAAAGTTTTCCACAGATTGTGTGGAAGACTAAACGGCATTTTATGATCAAACCCGGCCTTGAATTTCATTGGCGGCGGGTCGCGGTTAGCTGAGCGTTCACTCAACATCAGCCCTTTCCGACGCCTCGAGTTTCACATTAAAAGTACCTCTAGCTGGGGACTTCAACCGCGGCGCACCGAGCCGCATTCAAGCGGCGGCGGAAACAGGCTGGTCAAAAACGCCAGACGAACCGGGCTCGGCGGCGATGAGTTCTTGTCTGGCGCGTGGTACCGCAGCTTTCGTCCCAGAATTGTTTCTTCTTCAGGGTAGTTTGGCTAGCCACTTCTGACTGGGCTAACAAAACAGCAACTTGACCAAGAAGCGTAGATAGCACGAACATCAACCACAAAGATCCGGTACTGCGCGCCGGAAACCAGCTTTCAAACCCTGTCTTGGTTAGAAAGATTACGATCGCCGACGTCAGCCCCAGTAGTAATAGTGCCCCCCCGGTGATATTCAATAAGGTGTCGAGGCGCTCCGCCTTTTTCGTTTCCAAATCTCTGCGCGCCTGTTTCGATTCCGAATCTTCGCGCTCCGGTTTCGGATCGCTGTGTGCCCGTTCCGATTCCAAATCTATTCGCACCCGTCTCGATCTCAAAACGAAAGCGAGAAACCCACCGAAAGAGCACAAGGCAGACAATAACAGCAGCGAGCTTTCGGGGCCTCTGAGCACGATTCCGAAAACTGGAAAGAGAAGAATCGTTGCCGCTGCCAATACACCCAGCGAAATGAGTCCAACGCCAACAATTCTCAGAAAAATCTGCATGACGCCCCCTTCAGCATTGTAGAATAGGGAAAACAGATAACCTTGACCAGATAACCAAAGGTTCGTCTTGCATTACGCCTCCGCTTCCTGTTCATCCCACTCTGACACCAACTCAAACGAGCACGAGCGAGCGCCATCGTCCTCACAAAGAGCGGAATAAGCCCTAAGAACCTAGACATTCGGTTCCCAGATCTCGTGCAGGTCGAGGACAAAGCCCGGGAGTTCTGGATCGGCTGCGATCTCCACAACGTTTTCCAGGACGACAACGGCTTCGCGCGGATGATACACATGAATCTGCCGCATCTCGGGATCGATCAACCACCCTAATTGCGCGCCGTTCTCAATGTACTCAGCCATTTTTGCCTGCACAACGGTCAGGCTATCCGATGGTGACAACAGCTCGACCACGAAAGCCGGACACAGCGGAAGAAACTTTTCTTCTTGTTCGGCGGTCACTGTTGCCAGGCGCGAGCGCGGGATCCAGGCGGCGTCCAGTGAGCGATCGGCGCCGTTTGGAAGTTTGAATCCTGTTGAGGAATCGAAAACGGCACCAGTTCCATCGCGTTTGGCCCAATTGCCAAGTTGCCGCGTTATATCAGCATTGCGATTCCCGGTCGCAGCTCCAGTGGGAGGCATGATAATGATATCTCCTTGTGAGGTGCGCTCGAAACGAAGATCACGATTAAGCTGGCAAAGCGCAAAGAACTCGTCGTCCGTCAATTCGATAGCCGGACGAATTCGAAGCGTCACGTGACCCAGGTTGACTTGCGGTTCGGTTAAGACTTGACTCATTGAGGACCTCACTTCCGTGGGATCGGGAGAATCTTACCTTCACTTGGCGTTTACGTCCATGCGAGTCCGTTCGACTTCTACCTCACTGCGACGCTTCCTGCTCATCCCACTCTGCCACTAACTCAAACGAGCGAGCCAGCACGGGACGCGGCCGGGCGCCGTCGGCTTTGCCGATCAGGCCTTCGCGTTCCATTTGATCGAGCACGGCGGCGGCGCGACCATAACCGATGCGCAGGCGGCGTTGCAGGACGGACGTCGAAGCGCGCTTCATGTCTACGCAGATGCGCAGGGCTTCTTCGAACAATTCATCGCGTTCACCGCCGGAGTCTTCGAGCCCCATCGCTTCTTCATCGGTTTGCGTGATGGTTTCGTCGTAGTTCGGCTCCCATTGACCCTTAATGTGCGTAACGATTTTGTTGATTTCAGTCTCGTCGATGTAGGCTCCGTGCACGCGCAACAGACGCGAAGAGCCCGGTGGCAGGAACAACATGTCGCCGCGGCCGAGCAAGTGTTCCGCGCCGTTAGTATCGAGGATGGTGCGCGAATCGACCTTCGAAGAGACGCGATAAGAGATGCGGGAAGGGAAGTTTGCCTTAATCAACCCGGTGATGACATCGACCGAGGGCCGCTGGGTCGCGAGCACCAGGTGAATGCCGACCGCACGGGCCATTTGGGCAAGTCGCGTGATCGAATCTTCCACTTCGTGACCCGAGGTCATCATCAGATCGGCGAGTTCATCGATGATGATGACGATGTACGGCATACGCGTCCAGGCCTCGCCGGTTTCGCCAAAGTCCTTCACGGTATTGCGGCGGTCGCGTTCCGCGTTGTAGCCGTCGATGTTGCGCACGCCCCAGCCGGCCAGCTCCTTATAGCGCCGTTCCATCTCTCCCACCGCCCAGCGTAGCGCCCGGGCTGCGGGCTTCGGGTCGGTGATTATGGGCGTCGCCAGATGTGGGATGTCTTCGTAAAGCCCCAGTTCGAGCCGTTTCGGATCGATCAGGATCACTTTCACTTCGTCGGGTCGCGCCCGATACAGGATCGAAACCAGGAGCGAGTTGACGCCAACTGATTTTCCCGACCCGGTCGTGCCGGCGATGAGCAAATGCGGCATCTTGGTCAGGTCAGAGACGTAATTCAACCCATCGATGGTTTTGCCCAGGGCGATCGTGAGTTTCGAAGGCGACTCCTTAAACGCGCGCGACTCGATTACTTCGCGCAGGTAGATTGTTTCGCGCCGCGGATTCGGGACTTCGATGCCGACGTGCGGCTTGCCCGGCATGCGGTCGATGCGAATGGACTCGGCCTTCAAAGCCAGACAGAGATCGTCGACCAGACCCGTGACGCGGGAATACTTCACTCCCGGATCGGGTTTGAACTCATAGGTGGTAACGACCGGGCCGGGGCAGATGTACTTGATTTGACCGGTGACATTGAACTCGCGGCATTTTTCGGCGAGCCGAGTGGCCATGTTCAGCAATTCATCGTCGGCCTGCTCGCGACGCATCGGCCCTTCGTTCAAAAGATCGACCGAGGGCAATTGATAGTCGGAAGCGGCGGTCTTGGTTGAAAGTCTACGCTGGCCATCGAATGGCAGGGACCCGCTGGCAGGTGCTTCAGTCTTGCGCTTGACCGCAGCCTCGCGCACCATCTCTTCGACCAGGGCAGACTCGGAAGCTTCCAGAGACTTGCCGCGTCCAGGCAAGGTTAAGCGCTTCGCCGGAGCTGTTGCCGCGCCAGCGGCCGCGGACATCGCCTTCTGGCCGGTCGCAGCGGTAAAGGTCGCGAACGCGGCTGCGATTTCACTCCCGTCACCTCCGCTTCGGAGGATTGCGCCTTCGCGTTCGTTGGTGACTATCTGAGTTCCGATGGCCTCGGCAGGTTCCGCCATGCCGGAGGTTGCCGATTCGGCTTTGGCCAGGCGGCGCATCTCCCGACGTTGTTGGCGGCGCTCGCGCCGCGCCTGTCTCCAGGCGCGCAACTTTTCAGGAATTAAACGAAGGGCCGCGAAGCGAGTACCCAGTGTCAACGAAATGTTTTCGTAGAAGAGCGCGAATGAGAAGTTAGTAGCCAGCAAAATGCCGGTGGCGGCGATGGCTGCTAAAAGGATTGCCGCGCCTACAGTGTTGAGCCCGGCAACGAGCGCGTGAGCAATTATTGCCCCGGAGAGGCCGCCGGCGTTGAAGCTGGCATCGAAAAACGGACGAATGTTAGCCAGCGACAGCAGGGCGGACGATGAAAGCACGAGCACTACCAACCCCGCGACTCGTGAAATCGGAGCATTGATGCGGCCTGAACGAACACGTCGCCACGCGGCCGCCAGAAATAGAAAGGGAAGCAGATAGGCGGCAAGTCCGATGCCCTGGAAAAGGCCTGCGGCGACGTTAGCTCCGACGGCGCCGATCCAGTTGTGTGCCCCTGACTCGCCGGCGGCATTCCACGACGGATCGTTCGGGTTGTAAGAAAAGAGGCAAAGAAAGAGCAGCAATGCCAACGCAACCAAAGCGATCGCGACGATTTCGTTGGCCCGCGTGTTCTTTGCCGCCGGCTGCACGTCAATTTCGTTTGAGATTGTAGCCATAAGATATTTGTCAGTTGTCAGTTGTCAGTTGATTCTTTCGCCGTACTTTGTACTTTGACCTTTGTGTTTTGATCTCTTACCCAGCAACTTGACCGAATAGAAGAAGTTCTACTTTGAATGCCAGATCAAAGTACTAAGTTCAAAGTACAAAGCACTTTTGTTAGCAAATCAACTGACTACTAAGAACTAACAACTGACTACTGACCAACTCGCGAAAGCAAATACTCCTTGATGAAATCATCCAGATCGCCGTTGAGCACTGAGTCGACGTCGCCGCGTTCAAGCTTGGTGCGCGCGTCTTTCACCAACCGGTAAGGCGCCAGCACATAGTTGCGAATCTGCGATCCAAAACTAATCTCCTGCTTGCTTGCTTCGAGCTGCGCGGTTTCAGCCTTACGCTTTTCCAGTTCCATTTCGTACAGCCGGGAACGCAAAACCTGCATCGCCACGGCGCGGTTCTGATGTTGCGAGCGCTGGTTCTGGCACTGCACGACGATGCCGCTGGGAAGGTGCGTGATACGCACCGCGGAATCGGTGGTGTTGATATGTTGCCCGCCGGCGCCGGTCGCACGATAGGTGTCAACGCGCAAATCCTTTTCGTTGATCTCGACTTCGATGTCTTCGTCGACTTCCGGATAGACAAACAGCGAAGCGAACGAGGTATGACGCCGAGCGGCCTGGTCGAATGGCGAGATGCGCACCAGCCGGTGCACGCCCGCTTCCGCCGCCAACAGTCCATATGCGTATTCGCCTTCGACTTTGAACGTCACGCTTTTGATGCCGGCCTCTTCACCGGGCTGATAGTCGATAATCTCAGTCTTGAATTCACGGCGCTCAGCCCACTTCAGATACATACGCAAGAGCATCTCTGCCCAGTCCTGTGATTCCGTTCCGCCGGCGCCCGGGTGAATCGTGCAGATAGCGTTACGCGCATCGTTTTCGCCGGCGAGCAACGTCTCGGTCTCTGCTTGGAGGATTTCGTGTTCGAGTCGCCCAAGCAGCTCCCGTAACTCGTTCAACGAGGTTTCATCTTCTTCGGCAAATTCAAAGAGCACTGCGGCATCAGAGACCTCCGTCTCGAACTTTTCCTGCCGCTCGATGGTCCGTTGCAGGCGGCTGCGCTGCTGCAAGAGCTTCTGCGCAGATTCCTGGTTCGACCAGAAATCAGGCGCGGAAGCCTGGGCCTCGATCTTGTCTAGTTCTGCCCGCTTCTCCGGGACATCAAAGAAACCTCCCGAGTTGTTCGACTCGCTTCCGCAAGTCCTCGTAAGAAGTTTTCAAATCCTGAATTGATAAGGTTGCAATCATTCTTAACCTCTTCTCCTAAACAGCAACATCGTCGTGGGGGGAGCCCGAGCCGAAAAGAGGGGGGGGACCGCAAAAATCCCACCCGAAAAGTGGGGGGTGGGGCCACCAAATATTTATATAATTAAGACCGGGGA
>JBGPWS010000231.1:0-7528 GCA_041492345.1 Pyrinomonadaceae bacterium
CACGCTGCGCTGGCGAAAGAACCTGCTGGCGACTTTGAATACCCGCGGGCTATAGCGCCGGACGATCTCGGCAAAGGCGGACTCGTCTTCCGCGCGCGCCTGGCGCGCCAGCTCGAGGTCGGACGCTTGTTCGTAACCGTTCGACAGAAGCGTTCCTCATCGAAGTTACGGCTGGCGGGCCCGGTATGAATCAAAGTATTTTGAGCCCGCCAGTTCCGTGGGGAAACGTTACTGGTTATCGCGCTTTTCACCCTTGCGATGGCGTCCGCCTTCGCGAGTTTTGAATTGCGCTTTCAACTGTTCAAGCTGGGCCTTTTGCTCAGCGGTCAAAACGGACTGCATTTCCTGATGAAGCTTAGATTCCTCGCCCATCAGTTTGGCCTGCAGGCCTGCCATTTCCGTTAGTTTCTGAGTGGCCAGCGCTTCGTTGAACGTACCGCCTTCATTCGCCTGGCGCAACTCCTGCCGCTTGGCACGAAGCTGTTCGCGCAAAGGTTTATTGCGCTCGCCAAAGCTCTCGCGGATCTGTTTGATCTTCGCCTTCTGGTCATCAGTTAGATTTAGCTGTTTGGGAAACGCACCTCGCATTCCTCCCCAGCCATGGTTTTTGCGTTCGCCGCGACCGCGACCACGCTGCCAATCGCCGCGTGATCTCTGTCCGTTGTCCTGATCGGTTTTCACCGTCTGAGCAACAGCGATCGAAGCCGCCAAAGCAATCGCCGAGAGAGTAGCTATCGCCAGCATCTTAAACTTTCCAAGTTTCTTCATTATTGTCTTACTCCTGACTTCCTTGATCTGGTTTTGAGGCTCTGGCCTCCCGACTGGTCAGACACCTCGATCTACCGTATGGTTACAAGAGCAAGTGTCCGACGGAACTTCAGAGTCGTAGCGGCAGCGCGAGCATGAGGTCAGTACCACCCGCGTCAGCGGGTGGGTCAAACACTCAATAGGCGGGTTGACCGCAGAATCCACCTGCTTACGCAGGTGGTACTGACTTCATGGCGCTTCATCCCACTAATCACAGACTGAAGTCTGTGCCACGGCGACACTGAAATCTTGTCAGAGTTGTGTTTTCCGTAACCAAATCATCAACAGACGTGTCTAGAAGTATAGGGAAATTGACACGCTATTGAATCAATTCATTGATAGGGTAAATGACATGTCGAGCCAAATAGTCGAAGAACGTCCGCTTGTGGGTGGATTAAGCGGGGGAAGAACCGCGAACTGGATAAAGCTGAGTTGGAAAAAACTACTCAGCCGAAAGAAACTCATGATCGGAGGCGCCGGCGTAGTAGTCCTCGGACTGGCTGCGTTTTACTATTGGGGCAATCAGTCGACCGCTGCTCAGTACCTGACCGCGCGAGTTGAGCGAGGAAACCTGCGCAACACAGTTACTGCGACCGGAACGCTTCAGGCGGTAACGACCGTGCAGGTTGGTAGTCAGGCTTCGGGAACAATCTCTGCTCTCTACGTCGATTTCAACTCCGTAGTTAAGAAAGGGCAGGTCGTCGCGCAACTCGATCCGGCTGTCTCCAAAGCACAAGTCGATCAGGCCCGCGCGAATCTGCAACAGGCCACCGCCAGTCTGCAACAGGCACGCGCCGCGGTTACGAATTCTCGCGCGGGCGTCAGCGATGCGCAGGCGAGAGGTCTCGCCGCCAGGTCAACGGCGCAAAATAATCAGGCCGGCGTATCTGGTGCTCAAGCTAACCTGGCCGTGCTCAAAGCGCAGCAGGACGATGCGCTCAGCTATCTCAAGCAGCAGGAGTCTCTGCTCAAGAGCGGTGTGGTTCCGCAACGCGACTACGACGTAGCGCAAACGGCGTACAGGACCGCCGAAGCTCGATACAACCAGGCTGCCGCCCAGTTGAACCAGGCAGTTCTGAGCGAGCAGTCGGCCTCTGGCGCCGGCATCGCCCAGTCACAAGCGCAGGTGCAACAGTCGCAGGCGCAGGTACAGCAGTCGCAAGCTGGGGTGCTGCAAGCTCAGGCACAGGTAAAGCAGACTGAGGCGGCGCTTCGTTTGGCTGAAGTGAACCTTGCCCACACCACCATCACTTCGCCGATCGACGGCATAGTCGTCTCTCGCGCCGTAGACGTCGGCCAGACCGTTGCTGCGAGTCTTTCGGCGCCGACACTTTTCACGATCGCCAACGACCTGACCCAGATGCAGGTCATTGCCAATATCGATCAGGCGGATATCGGGCTGGTCGAGCAGGCAAAGTCAGTGAAGTTCTCAGTCGATGCGTTTCCGGGTAAGGATTTCGACGGAAAGATTCGGCAGATGCGGCTCAATCCGCAGAATGTGCAGAACGTCGTGACCTACAACGTTGTGATCGACGTCAGCAATCCCGAACAGAAACTGAAGCCCGGCATGACGGCTAATCTGACGATCACTATCGACGAACGTAACAACGTGCTCAAGGTTCCCAACTCTGCGCTTAGGTTCACACCGCAGGATGCGACCACACAAAAGCCAGCCGCGAATACAGGAGCTGCGAACTCGAACGGCCAGGGTCGCCGAAGACAACAAAACGACAATGCGAATGGCGCCGACAACTCTTCATCGCCGCAGGGCGGCGAAAGTCGGTTTGCGCCCCCGACCGCGCCGGTGTTGGCTGGTCAGACGCGCCTGGTCTGGGTGCTTGGCGCGGATGGCAAACCGCAGTCTCGACGGATCAAGGTCGGTCTCACTGATGGCGTGTCAACTGAAGTTGTCGAAGGCAATTTACAGGAAGGTGAAATGGTCGTCACGGGCCAGACGTTATCGAGCGCGAGCAAGGCCCAGAGCAGTCAGACGCCAGCTCCGGCTCTTGGCGGACAACCACGCACCGGTGCACCGCGGCGGTAGGCAAATTAATAGTTGGTTAGCAAAAGAGAACTAAGAAGATGTCTACGACGTTTGCAGTTGAACCACAAGAGATCCAAGCCAATGCTGCGGTGTTGCCGCAACCGTCTGAAGCTCGGCCTGTGATTCAGTTGGATCATGTTCATAAGACCTACTCGATGGGTGATGTCGACGTGCTCGCGTTGCGCGGAGTCACGCTCA
This sequence comes from Pyrinomonadaceae bacterium, assembly GCA_041492345.1. Lineage (GTDB taxonomy): Bacteria > Acidobacteriota > Blastocatellia > Pyrinomonadales > Pyrinomonadaceae > UBA11740. Next base: position 3,050 of record JBGPWS010000231.1, read on the forward strand.
CGATTCGAGAAGGCGAGTTCGTAGCCATCATGGGCGCCTCGGGTTCGGGCAAATCGACAATGATGAACATCATTGGCTGCCTGGATCGCCCTACTCGAGGCGCTTACATTCTTGACGGCCAGGATGTCTCAGAGCTGTCCAAAGATGAGCGGGCCGACATTCGCTGTCAAAAGATCGGCTTTGTGTTTCAAGGGTTCAATCTGCTTTCGCGCACGTCTGCTTTGGAGAACGTTGAACTGCCGATGCTCTACGCGGGCGTCCCCACCGCTCAGCGCGACGAGCGCGCAATGGAAGCGCTGGCCGCGGTTGGGCTCGCGGGCCGCGAGCAGAACCATCCCAATCAGTTGTCCGGCGGGCAGCAGCAACGCGTCGCCGTGGCGCGCTCTCTGGTGAACAACCCGGCGCTGATTCTCGCCGATGAGCCGACCGGTAATCTTGACTCGCGCACTTCGGTTGAGGTGATGGAGATTTTTCAAAGACTGAATCGGGAGCGAGGAATCACACTCGTTCTGGTTACGCACGAGCATGACATTGCTCAATACGCGCAGCGCGTAGTCGTCTTCAAAGACGGAAAAATCAAGAAGGACTATCAGATTGACGAACCACGCGATGCGGCCGAAGTGTTGAGGAATCTTCCACTGGTCGAATTGGACGCAGAAGAGGAAGAGTAAGGATATGGATTTATTAATGATCATTCGCGTTGCTGTTCGGGCTCTGGTCCGCAACAAGATGCGCGCCGCGCTGACCATGCTTGGCATCATCATTGGCGTCTCGGCCGTGATTGCCATGGTAAGCATCGGGCAGGGAGCGCAGGCCTCTGTGCAGGCTCAGATCGCAAACATCGGGACTAACCTGCTCTTCGTCAGTGCCGGGGCCCAGAACGTGGGCGGCGTGCGCACTGGCGCGGGCGACACCGGCACTAACACTCTTACGGTCGAAGACCTCGACGCGATCAAGCGCGAAGTGCCGAGCGTCTCGATGGTTACCCCCGCGGTAAACGCCAGGTCGCAGCTCGTTTCCGGAAACGCGAACTCGAATACTTCTGTTCAGGGTGTGAGCGAGCAATATCCGGAAGTGCGCAAGTGGACGGTGCAGAGTGGCGAGTTCTTTACTGACGCTGATGTGCGCACGGCCGCCCGTGTCATCGTGATTGGTCAAACCGTCGGCGACAATCTCTTCGCCGGCATGGATCCCGTCGGGCAGACACTTCGCGTTATGAACTTACCTTTCCGCGTCGTCGGCGTAATGGCGAGAAAAGGACAGGATCAGCAGGGCCGCGATCAGGATGATATTGCCTTTGCTCCGTATACCACGGTCCAGAAAAAGGTTCTGGGGAGTCCTCGGCTTCAGATAGCCTACGTCTCAGCCATCTCGCAGGATGCGACCTACACGGCCCAATCGCAGATTACGGAATTGCTGCGCCAGCGTCACAAGCTTTCGGCGAATGAACCAGACGATTTTACCGTTCGCAATATGACGGACATCGCCGACGCCGCGAACGCGACCAGTAACACGATGACCATTTTGCTGGCCTGCATCGCCGGCGTTTCGCTCCTTGTAGGCGGCATTGGCATCATGAACATCATGCTCGTGTCAGTAACCGAGCGCACTCGCGAAATTGGCATACGCATGGCTATTGGCGCGCGCTCTTCCGCCGTGCGGAGTCAATTCCTGATTGAGTCTATCGTGCTCAGTCTGACGGGCGGTTTGTTTGGGATTGTACTCGGCGTCATCGTCTCTCTTGCTATACCGAAGATGCTGGGATGGCCGACTCTGGTTTCCACCATGGCCATTGTCGGGTCGGCAATCTTCTCAGTCGCAGTCGGAGTTTTCTTTGGTTACTACCCGGCGCGCAAAGCCGCCGCATTGGATCCGATTGAAGCGTTGCGATACGAGTAGCGCTAAATGCAGGCGGCAGTTCCGGAGGAACGAGAGGTAGCGAAGTTTTCGCTGCCTCTACGTTTTTGGATCAAGAATCACAGCGTTGTTCTTTTGGTTGATGCTCCCTCTTCCCGGTCCCTGGATTTAGCAACATGACGTTCTCTTCTGTTGTCTTAGCCTCTTGTTAATCATGTAAATCTTGTCCATGTTAAATCTTGTCCGTGTCGAATTTTTCCGACGGCTCGACATAGGGTAATCTGTCAACGCGAGCCTTTAGGGTTGAATAGGGAGTCGGATCATGGTCTGAATAAGGCTCCTTCTCCCCGTGGGAGAAGGGCTGGGAAAGAGGGGGCGTAGCCTAGGTGAGCGTGCCCGACGCTCAAGCCCTCTCCCCGACCCTCTCATCCCAGGGGGAGAGGGAAGTTCGAAGGCGTGTTGACCGAAGAACAAGGTTCACTAACTCAAAATGCGACATCAACGCCTGGCGCGATACGGCCCGCTAATCCTTTGGGCGGCGCTGATCTTTATTGGTTCTACCGATGTATTATCAGCCGCGAACACTGGAGGCGTTCTGGCGCGGTCAGTGCTCTGGCTATTTCCTCACCTCAGTGAAGCTAAGCTAGGAATCATTCAGCTCGTAGTTCGCAAGGCCGGACACTTTTCCGAATACGCGATTCTCGCGCTGCTGGCCGCGCGGACGTTCAGCACTTCATCGCGCGACCTGCTCCGCAACCGCTGGTTCTGGGCCTCTCTACTATTGATAGTTGTTTATTCGCTTAGTGATGAGTTCCATCAGAGTTTTTATCCGTCGCGCACCGCTTCGATTTATGACTCGATGATTGACTCGCTGGGCGGACTGACGGCATTGCTCTTACTGGCCTTTCGTAACCGGAGTAAGAATGGACAGAATTTACACGATTGACAGGATTGGCCCGGACAACAGAAGCGAGGGCAAGTTGCTTATCTAATCATGTCCATCCTGTAAATCCTGTCATTCACTCGTGGTCAAAGTTGAACATCGCCCGCGCTTTGACCGTATAATACCTTCCGGCCTGCGAGCTTGTTCGCGAAGGCCGCACAAAGGAGATTGAAAACAAATGGGAATTCTTGACCGGCTCAGCCCGAGCGCGCAGTTCATCGAAGTAATCGAGTGGCTCGACGACTCCAGCAACACAATGCTTTATCGCTTTCCGGTTCGCGATCAGGAGATCAAGAACGGAGCGCAGTTGATCGTGCGCGAATCGCAGGCGGCAATCTTTGTTCACGAAGGACAGATTGCCGACGTGTTCGGCCCGGGACGTTTTAATATTGAGGGCGGTAACACGCCGATCCTCTCGAAACTCGGCGCGTGGAAACACGGATTCAATTCGCCGATCAAGTCGGAAGTTTATTTCGTCAACACCAAGCAGTTCACGGATCTGAAGTGGGGCACTTCGAATCCGGTGATGATGCGCGATGCGGATTTCGGCATGGTGCGGCTGCGAGCGTTCGGCATCTATTCGATGCGCGTCGCCGATCCGCGCGAGTTGATTAAGCAAATTTCCGGTACCAACGCGCGGTTCGTCACCGAAGATATTGAAGGCCAACTCCGCCGCACGATGGTCAGCGCGTTCTCTGACTCGCTGGCGGAATCAAAGATCGCGGCACTCGACCTCGCGTCAAACTATGACGAGTTGGGTGGCTTTGCGCTTAAGAAGCTGCAGGACGAATTCAAGTCGCTCGGTTTGGAACTTACCAAGTTCATCGTCGAGAACATTTCGTTGCCGGAGGAAGTCGAAGCCGCAATGGATAAGCGCACTTCGATGGGCGTGATTGGCGACGTCGGCCGTTACGCGCAGTTCCAGGCCGCCGACGCCATGCGCGACGCGGCCCAGAATACCGGCGGCGGTGGTGCGGCCACCGGTGCGGGACTCGGCGCAGGTTTTGCAATTGGCAACGCGATGGCCGGGGCCATGTCGGACGCAATGAAGCACAGTTCGGAATCCGCGGCCGCACCAGCCGCGGGCGCTGGTGCTGCCGCTACCGCAAAATGCGTAAAGTGTGGCGCTGCGATGCCGGCGGGTTCGAAGTTTTGCAGTGAATGCGGTGCTTCGCAGGCAGCGGCGAAATGTTCCAACTGCCAACACGAACTCAAGCCGGGCACAAAGTTCTGCGATGAGTGCGGAACCAAGGTCGGTTAACTTGGTTGCTAGTTAATTACACGAAGGCTGGGCGTGATAGTCGGCCGGCCTTTTTGTTTTTGCGGGCGGGAAGAGTAGTTTTCACCTCGGGCGTGGCCGGTATCGTTCGATCAGCATGTCCTGTCGGCTCGGCTCACGCACCTCGCGCCCACGGATCAGAACGTGCTCTACCCGGGTTGAGAATTCGAATGGGTCGCCGCTCCACACCACGACATTTGCGTCGCGCCCAGGTTGCAGCGAGCCGATGCGATCACTCAATCCAAATATCTCCGCCGGCGTTAACGTCACGGCCCGCAAGGCGTCGTCGTGCGACATGCCATAGGCCACGGCGTTTCCCGCCTCGTACTTCAGGTTACGGGCATTGAACCGCGACACGTCGCTGCCACCAGTTGCGACCAGCACCACGCGGACGCCGGCG
>JBGPWS010000334.1:0-4887 GCA_041492345.1 Pyrinomonadaceae bacterium
GATTCTTGGTGTCTCGGACTCTTCCGCAGGGAAGAGAGGCAATTCAGTTTTCTTCCGCAAGCTGGCGCAGGGCGACATGCCGTTCACTCCCATTGTGGCTGAGATTGGCGATGACAGTTATGGGATAATCGACGACGTTAATGGCAAGTTTCTGATCGAGACTAACCACGGCGCGCCGAACGGCAAAGTCGTGCTCTACGATCCGCAGACAAAGTCGTGGAAAGACATTCTGCCGGAACGACCGGAGCCGCTGGAGATCACTTCGACCGCGGGCGGAAAGCTGTTTGCGACCTATCTGAAGGACGTCACGACACGCGCTTATGTTTACAGTCTCGACGGAAAACGGAGAAAGAAAATTAAGCTTCCAGGGCTGGGCTCGGCGGCCGGATTTGGCGGACGCAACGATGACAAGTTCGTCTTCTACAGCTTCACCTCGTTCAATTATCCGCCGACGATCTTCAAATACGACATCGCGACGAAGAAGTCTTCCGTGTTTCGCACCGTCGACATTCCCGGGTTCAATCCGGCGAACTACGAAACCAGGCAGGTTTTCTTCAACAGCAAAGACGGCACGCGCGTGCCGATGTTCATTACGAACAAGAAGGGCATCAAACTCGACGGAAACAATCCGACGGTGCTCTATGGTTACGGCGGCTTCAACATCACCACGAGTCCGGGATTCAGCGCCCTGCGCATCGCTTTGCTCGAGCAGGGCGTCGTTTACGCGTCGGCGAACATTCGTGGCGGCGGCGAGTACGGCGAGAAGTGGCACGAGGCAGGGACCAAGCTGAAAAAGCAGAACGTGTTCGATGACTTTATCGCTGCGGCCGAATATCTAATTGCGCAGAAGTACACCTCGCCCAGCAAGTTGGCCATTCATGGCGGGTCTAACGGCGGATTACTGGTGGGCGCCTGCTCAAACCAGCGGCCCGAATTGTTCAAGGCGGTCATCGAGCAAGCCGGTGTGATGGACATGCTGCGCTTTCATAAGTTCACCATCGGCGCGGCCTGGATCTCGGATTACGGTTCGAGCGAGCAGAACGAAGCACAGTTCAAAGCGCTGTACGCCATTTCGCCAGTCCACAACATCAAGCCGGGCACGAAGTATCCGGCGACGCTGATCACGACTGCGGATCACGACGATCGAGTTGTGCCCGCGCATAACTTCAAATACGCAGCGGCGCTGCAAGCGGCGCAGGCCGGCGACAATCCGATCCTGATTCGCATCGACACTAAATCAGGTCACGGCGCCAGCAGCACCACGAAGTCACTCGAGCAAACCACGGATCTGTATTCGTTTATCTTCTATAACCTCGGCGTAAATCCGAAGTGGTGAGCTCAGACAACTTCGCGAGGGAGTTTGGGGCCGGCTTTTCATAGCCGGTCCTTTGTTATTAACGGGCGCCGTGCCTGCGTTGCCCGTCCTATGCAGACTTTTTCTCCAACCTGCCTAAAGTCAAAAATACCTATAGCTTAATAACCTGATTCCGAGTACCATGCCGCTCTGGCAGCCATGAAGTTAAGGTCTCAGTGGGCGACCAAAGCCTGTATCGGATGAACTCATCGCGCGGCCATCTGTTCTTCTCTATTCAGGAGAAGAAGATACGACAGTCACCCCCAATAGTTAGTTTGCGTGAGTCTAACGCATGCAGCCGGTGTCGATCTGCGTGCTTATTTTCTAAATCGCGGTTCGCAAAGCACTCGTCCGCCGTGGCGAACCACTCCACAAGAAAGGGTAAAGAGTATGAAAAAGCCGAAGTTCGCCAGCGTAACTAAAATGGTGCTGGCATTTGGTTCGGTGCTGTTCGTTCTGACTATCGCGTTGACGACCGCCACCATGGCGCCGCTCAACGAAGGATTCGAAGCCGGCGGAAAAACTGCTTACGCCGCCGCCAATGTAGCGCTGGGCACCGGGTCCTGGTATATGGACGACGCGCTGACCGGCAACCTTTCCACCGATCGAAAAACCGGGTCCTACTCCGCGCGCGTCCGGAACACCGGTCTGGTGCACATGAACTTCAACAAGACCGGCGCCGGAACAGTTTCGATTCAGCACGCAGTATTCAGCAGCGACGGTTCCAGCACCTGGCAGTTATGGTCTTCAACAAACAATGGGAGCACCTGGACGCAGGTCGGGTCCACAGTAACGACAAGTTCCACGACACTTCAGACTGCGACCTTCACTGTTAACAACGCCAATGCGATTCGATTTGAAATCCGCAAAGTCTCGGGCGGCGCCAATCGAATCAATCTTGACAATATTCAGATCGGCGATTTCTCGTCACCCACGCCGACACCGACTCCAACACCGAACCCTTCTCCGACCCCAACACCCTCGCCAACGCCGGTTCCGAGTGAACATCTCACCATGGGCAACCCAAGCGACGCGGTAAGCAATGTGGCGGTGCCGTACAACTATTTAATGGAGAAGCCGCAATACTCGATGTCCTACAATCGCGATCGGGGAGAGTCGAACTGGGTGAGTTGGCACCTTGATGCGTCATGGTTAGGAAGCGCGGCGCGACAAAACGACTTTCGCGCCGACACAACGCTGCCGGCAGGCTGGTATCAGGTGCAGGCAACCGACTATTCAGGTTCAGGATTCGACCGGGGACACATGTGTCCTTCGGCGGATCGCACGATCACGGTAGCCGCCAACTCAGCGACTTTCCTGATGACCAACATGATTCCCCAGCTGCCGGCCAACAATCAGGGAGTCTGGGCCAATCTGGAAAGCTACTGCCGCACGCTGGTTTCACAGGGCAACGAACTCTACATTATTTCCGGCGGGCAGGGGACACAGTACTTCATCGCAAACGGTCATGTTGCGGTGCCTACGCAAACGTGGAAGGTGATCATCGTGCTCTCCAACGGAAGTAACGACGTGTCCCGCGTGACTACGACGACCAGAACGATCGCGGTGGTGATACCAAACTCAGGATCTATAGGTACTGATTGGCGGGCCTATCGGGTCAGCGTAGATCAAGTCGAAGGGATGACCGCCTTTGATTTCTTTTCCAACGTGCCGACGTCGATCCAAAACGTGATCGAGGCAAACGTTGATAATCAATAACGTGTTAGAAATAAGCCGAATGGCAGCGTAATAGCCCCTCGGCATCGAACTATTGAGCCCGCGCCAACCCGCGGGCTCTTTTTCCCATCGACCGCAAGACTCAAAACCGCAGCGACAAACAGCTCAAACCGCCATCCATCTTCTGAAACTCGGTCATGTCGAGCGCCATAGTTTGATAACCCAGCTCTCGCAGTTTTCCTTCCAGTTCGGGGAAGCCTGAGGCCACCAACACAAGATCGTTGACGCATACACAATTAGCCGCGTAGGCCTCGTCCGCTTCCACGCGAACAAGATCATATTTGCTGAACTCGGTGCGCTCGGCCAGCGCGTCAATTACCAGCAGTCGCTGATCGCCTATGTAGGCGAGTCCACTCTTCAAATGGAGAATCCCTGCTGAGACTGACCCGGTCGCTACCGCTCCCGGTACTGACTGCTTCCCGTCGAGACCTCGGATATCCACGAAAGCGGAGCTGTAACCGAACGGCGCCAGTAAGTCAGCCAACTGTTGCGCACCGTCTTCATTTGTACGTTCGGAAATCCCGATGAAGAAATGATCTCCGGCTGCGCAGACGTCGCCGCCATCCAAGGTTCCCGGTGGTTGAATGGAAAGCAATGATGGATAGAAATCAGCCAGCACGTCTTTGATGTTCGCTACTTCGCCCACGCGGCTGGGAGCGCCGGGCCGGGTGATCACGGCGCATTTGTCTGTGACCACGGCTGTGTCTTCGACGAAAGTGGAATCCGGGTGCAGCGGATCGGGTTCCAGCCTGGTCAGTGTTAACCCGCATTGCTCCAGCGCCAGGCAATAGGCTTCATGCTGCGCGAGGGCGCGCTCGTAATTTGGACCGCCAAGATCCGAGGTCGTCAGGCCTTCGGAAAAACTCGGGGCCGGTGGACGAACGATGGCTTTGGTAAACACGGCGCTGCATCGTAACGCAGCCGGGTTGTCGGTACCACCCGCTGACACGAATGGTGCTGACCTTTCACGGTGTGAACGTTAGCGTTGCGGAGGACAGGAAGTAAGAGAGGCGAGCGAGTCGCGCTCAGGCCCTCCCCTCAATCCCCTCCCAAAGGGAGGGGAGGTAAAGCGAACTGCTCACTGCTTACTTGCTAACTCTTCAAGACGGAAACCCACGTTTCTTCATCAACGCTTCGACCTTTGGATCGCGACCACGAAACGCGCGGTAAGCCTCGGCCGGGTCGATTGTGTTGCCGACTGAGAAGATATACTTGCGCAAACGCTCGGCGACTTTCCGATCGTAAGGACCACCGGCTTCGGTGAACGCGCCGAACGCGTCGGCGGTAATCACGTCAGCCCAAAGATAACTGTAGTAGCCGGCCGAATACCCATCGCTTGAAAACACGTGCATAAACTGCGGCGTGCGGTGGCGCATCACGATCTCATGCGGCATTCCCAGTTCGGCGAGCGTTTCTTTCTCAAACGCATCGGGGTCGATCTTCTTGTCGCCGGCAAGGTGCAGTTTCATATCGACCAACGCTGCCGCCAGATACTCAACCGTAATGAAGCCCTGATTGAAGGTCGCGGACTTCTTGATTCGATCCACCAGGGTCTGCGGAATCGGCTTTCCCGTCTGATAATGCACCGCGAAACGTTGCAGTACCTCTGGAGTTGACAGCCAGTGCTCCATCAGTTGTGAGGGAAACTCGACATAGTCGCGAGCCACCGCCGTTCCGGACAGCGAAGGATAAGTTACGTTCGAGTTGAGACCGTGGAGCGCATGACCGAACTCATGAAACATCGTCGTCGCGTCGTCCCATGAAATAAGTAGAGTTTCGCCGGGCTTTCCCTTCAC
>JBGPWS010000087.1:0-14115 GCA_041492345.1 Pyrinomonadaceae bacterium
CGCTGCTCCGGCGTCTGTCGCTGCTTTCACGGCCGCGACATCGCCACGGACAATCGCCGTCACAAATCCAGCCCCGATTTTTTCGTATCCAATCAGCGTGACGTTAGCAGCTTTGACCATGGCGTCGGCCGCTTCAATCATAGCTACTAAGCCTTTGGTTTCTACCATTCCGAGTGCTTCTTGTGGCATTTAGGTTCTCCTGTGAGAAGTTTTGAAAAACGTAAACTTGTGTAAATTCGCGGATAGAATAGCACGAACTGATTATTCTTATTGGCGAGACCGTCACTAATCGTTCAGGCGCGTTGCCTGGCTCAACAGCTCTACCAATTCTTCACGCGTCAGCGACACCTTCCCTGCTCCGTTTGAAGGCGAGGAAGAGTATGGGCGCGCCGCCGGGCGATCGCCGGTCGGACACGATAAATTCGTCTCATGCAAGTAGCCGCAAGCCTGGCAGCGCGCGCCCTCATCCAGATAACCCGCGGCTTCGCGCACGTTGATTAGTTTTTCGATTGCGTCCGGTGAAAGGTTTCGCGAGCCACCCAGCATCCGCGAAAGAATCGCGATCTTCGCCGTGTGCTCGAGAGTTTCCAGACGGTCGAAGGCTTGCCACAGATCCGATCCATACGCCACGGCGCCATGATTGGCCATTAGCAGCGCGTTGTGATGTTTGACCAGTGGCCGCATCGCATCGGTCAACTCTGCCGTCGAAGGCGTGCCGTATTCGGCCAATGGAACGCAACCGAGCGTCAAGATCACTTCAGAGAGAATCGGCTGGTCGATTGGCAATCCCGCCACAGCGAACGCGGTCCCATTCGGCGGATGCGCATGACAAACTGCTTTCACGTCGGGTCGCTCGCGATAAATCAAAAGGTGCATGGCTAATTCGCTGGACGCGCGACGATCATTTAGCTGTCGTCCTTCGAGATCCGTGACCGCGATCAGGTCGTCCGTCATGCGCCCCTTACAAGTCATTGTCGGCGTTGCCAGCACCCGACCATCATCCAGACGCACGCTCACATTGCCGTCTGACGCAACGACATAGCTGCGCTCGTACATCAAATGGCAAATGCGCAGTAGGTCGCGTCGTGCGGTTTGTTCGTCCATTAGATCGTTAAGATAGGGCGTCGCTTTACAATTCGCGTTCTTCGGTTGTTCCGACCCGATCGGCTGGCCAAGTTCCGCGGCCGGCGTTCGTGACACGAGAGGTCCGCGGCCGCGCCAAAAAGTAGGATAGAGATTCCAAACAAGTCGTAAGATCCACCGTCTTTACCTTAACACCGAGACGACCTGTCAAGGGCGCCGGTGCAAAGTTCAGCACGGCTCTTACGTCCGCGGCCATTATTTGGTTCAGGACTCGCTGGGCAACGCGTGCGGGCACCGCGATCACGCAGACGTCGATTCCCTCTTCACGAACGACTTTGGCAATCTTCTTCACATCCAGGACTGGAATACGATCAGGCCCGACGGCTTGTCCGATTTTCTCGCTGTCATTGTCGAACAAGGCAACCACCGCGAAATTCGATTTCGAGAGACCATTGTAGTTAGCCAGCGCCGTTCCCAGCCTTCCGGCTCCAACGATGCCGACGCGATGCGGATTGTCGAGCCCGAGGATCTTCGTCAGGTTCGCTCTCAAGTCGCCTATGAAGTAACCGACGCCGCGCACGCCGAACTCGCCGAAGTAGCCGAGGTCTTTCCGAATCTGCGCTGAGTTCAAATTGAATTGTTCGGCCAGCTCCTGTGACGAGACGGTTTTGATTCCCGCAGCGGCCAGATCGTTCAGGCAACGCAGGTAGACACTCAACCGGTTGGTCGTCAGTTCAGATATCTTTTCTCGCTTCATACCGATCGCTCGCCTGCAAAGTATAACGCCGGGAAGGCTTCGCCGGAAAGCCATGGGTTTGCCGGGTAGTGTCTCGATTTGATGTAGCGTAAGCTGCCAGCTTGCGCAGACTGCCAGTCTGCGCTACTTCGAAACCAAGACACTACTGGTTTGCGATTGAAAATTCCTTACGCGATAATCGACGGCGCCATTCATGATCGCCCATCTCTCAGGCACTCTGCTTTCAAAGCAAGCCACGTCGGCCATCGTCGACGTGGCGGGCGTCGGCTATGAAGTTGCGATTCCGCTTTCGACCTTTTATGAGCTGGGCGAAACGGGCTCACCGGTGCAGCTGCGCATCTACACTCACGTGCGCGAAGATACGATTCAGCTTTTCGGTTTCAAGACCGCGCGCGAGCGCGAACTGTTCCTGCAACTAATCTCAGTCAACGGGGTCGGACCGGGACTGGCGATCAAGTTGTTGTCGGGGATGAACGCCGACGAGATGATTGCGTCCATTCGCACTAACAACCTGGTTCGATTGGTCGCCATCCCCGGAGTCGGCCGGAAAACGGCCGAGCGGCTCGTGGTTGATCTGCGCGACAAAATAGCTGCTTTGTCTTCGCCGGCTTTGGAAGAGGCATTCGCCGAAAAGACGGCTGCCGATACATCGCAGGATGACATGCGCAATGATGCACTGTCGGCTCTGGCGAATCTCGGTTATCAAAGGTCAGCGGCTGAGAAAGCCGTCAAGTCCGCAATCGATGAAGGTGGCGAGCTTTCGGTTGAAGTTATTCTGCGCCGAGGCCTGCGTGTGCTGGCGAAGAAGTAATTCTCCGTGTCGCTCTGTACCCTCCTGTCTCTGTGGTGAATAAACGATCGGTAACCACAGAGACACTTAGAACCACTGAGACGCACAGAGAGTTGACCAATCGCGTGCTCAACATCCACAATTCATCCGCCCATGCCAAAAAAAGCCGGAACTGCTGAAGCGCTTAGCGCCCTCGCGACTGAAGAAGATCAGATGCTCGATCTTAGTCTGCGACCGTCGCGTCTCGCTGAATACATCGGTCAGAGCAAGGTAAAGGAAAACCTGCGCATCTTCATAAAGGCGGCGCAACTCCGGAAGGAGGCGCTCGACCATGTGCTGCTGACGGGGCCGCCGGGACTGGGCAAGACGACACTGGCGAATATTATCGCTCACGAAATGGGTGGGCAACTGCACTCAACAGCTGGGCCCGCGATTGAAATACCCGGCAACCTAGTAGGGCAAATGGCACTTCTGGGAAAGGGCGATATCTTCTTTATTGACGAGATCCATCGTCTCCATCCCGCCATTGAGGAAAAACTCTATCCGGCGATGGAGGACTATGAATTCGACCTCATGATTGGACAGGGAGTTGGCGCGCGATCTCAAAAGATTCGGCTGGAGAAGTTCACGCTAATCGGCGCGACGACGCGACCCGGCTCGCTAACTCCGCCGTTGCGCGGGCGGTTTGGAATCAACTTTCATTTGGACTTTTATCCACACGAAGACCTGGAGACAATTTGCAAACGCTCAGCAAGCATCCTGGGGGTCGAGATCGAAGACAGCGGAGCGCGTGAGATCTCCAAGCGAGCGCGGGGAACTCCAAGAATCGTTAATCGTCTGCTGCGACGCGTGCGCGACTATGCCGAGGTGGATTACGACGGCCGCATTACTCACGCAGTAGCGAACGACGCGCTCAACCGCATGGAGGTTGATACCTACGGCCTGGACGAAATGGACCGTAAGCTGCTGCTAACGATTATCGAGAAGTTTGAAGGCGGGCCGGTGGGTGTCGGCACTTTGTCGGCGGCGATTCATGAAGAAAAAGATTCGATCGAAGAAATCATCGAGCCATATTTGATCCAAATAGGCTTCCTCAATCGCACGCCGCGCGGCCGCATGGCAACGCAACTTGCCTATCAACATTTCGGAATCAAAGCCGGACAACAAAGGCCGAGCTTGTTTGATTCGGCATGAAGTACTTTGTACTTTGAGCTTTGTACTTTGGCGTCTGGACCGAAGCGCCTCTGGGGAACATCGGTCGAAGTACAAAGACCAAAGCACCAAGCACCGCTTTTAGCATGACCTTTTCACGTCATTCCTTCGGAGTTCGCAACCGTTCGCCCTGGCGGCCGATGATTTCGCATGCCGTCCATCAATTTCATGAGAACGATCTGTTTACATCGGCAGCGGCGATGAGTTATTTCGGGTTAATGACTTTGTTTCCGGCGCTTCTGTTGCTCCTGGCTTTGAGCAATCGTATTGCAGCCGGAAACGAGATGATCACCCACATCGTGCAGGTCTATCCTGGTTCGGGGAAATTTTTGCGGGCCACAATTAGCTCCCTTTCGGGCATCAGCACGGGCGTGATGATCACCTGCGGGGTGATCGTCTTGTGGGCGGGCTCGTGGGTTTTCACCGTGGTCGAGCGCGCGTTGAATCGCATTTGGGGTACGACTCCGCGCACCTTTCTTCATGGACGCGCGCTGACTTTGGGAATGATCGGCATTGTTGGTGTGCTCCTGTCTGTCTCAGTGTTCGTTACTTCCATTTTAGTGGCCTTGCAGGAGATCGCCGGCCGTCTGTCACCCAGACAATTGGAAAACTACCGGCTGCTCTCTTCGGTCGGCAGTGTCTTCTGGCAGATTGTATTTGCGTTGGTCAGCTTGTTGGTGACCTTTACCCTTTTCGCGATCGTCTATCGCTTCATGCCTAATGCTCACGTGATCGTCCGCGACACAATCCCGGGCGCTTTGATCGGCAGCCTGTTGTGGGAAGCAGCGAAATACGTCTTTGCCTGGAGCCTCAACTATTTTCATTACGATCAGATTTACGGGTCGGTCGGCGCGGTGGTGGCGGTGCTGACGTGGGGGTATGTCTCAAGTCTGGTCTTGTTGTTTGGCGCCCAATTGACCGGCGTTTTCCATCGTGAGCACATGGAGCATCCGCTGCCGGTCCCCGGCATCAACGTTCCCTCCGCTGAGTTTTCCTGATGTTCGCGGCCTGCCGCCGGACTTCGCAGTTTCAGCATGCACATTTCGGATTTTGACTACGAACTTCCGCCCGAGTTGATTGCGCAGCAACCACTGCCTGAACGCGCGGCCTCACGCATGTTGGTTGTCGATCGCGCGCATCAAACGTGGACCGACTCGCAGTTCACTCTGCTTCCGGAATACTTGCGGGCAAACGACGCGCTCGTTCTTAACAACACGCGGGTGTTCCCGGCGCGTCTTGCCGGCGAACGCGCGCCGACTGGTGGCGCGGTGGAATTGCTGCTCATCCGGGAAATTGAGTCGAATGTTTGGGAAGCGCTCGCGCGTCCGGCGCGGCGGCTGCGCCAAGGCGCGCGAATCGTCTTCGCTAAATCCAGGCTCCAGGCCAAAGTAGTCGAAGTCCTGAGCAACGGCATGCGTTTGGTCAAATTTGAATCGAGCGAATCTTTAGACCAGGTTGTCGACGCTCTCGGCGAGACGCCGCTGCCTCCCTATATCAAGCGCGAGAAAGGCGCCGGCGGAAACGACGACGAACGTTATCAGACGGTTTATGCCAGCCAGCGTGGCGCGATTGCCGCTCCTACCGCCGGGCTGCATTTCACTCCCAGCGTGCTACAGGACATTAAAGGCCGCGGGGTTAGGGTTGCTGAAATTACTCTGCACGTGAGTTATGGCACGTTTGAGCCAGTGCGCGTAGACGATGTGAACCGCCATCGCGTCGCGCCTGAGTGGTGTTCTATCACGCCCGAAGCCGCACGAGCGATCAACGAAGCACGGTCCCTGGGTGGACGCATAATTTCAGTTGGGACGACGACGGCGCGTTCGCTCGAATCTTTCATCACATCGGACGGCCGGATCGAAGCGCGTTCTGGATTTGCCGACCTTACGATACTTCCTGGCTACAAATTTCGCGCCGTGGAGGCGCTGTTAACCAATTTTCATCTGCCCCGGTCGTCGCTGCTGATGCTGGTCAGCGCCTTCGCTGGTCGCAACTTGATCCTTGATGCGTATCGCCACGCCGTCAGAGAAGGCTATCGCTTTTACAGCTACGGTGACTGTATGCTCATATCGTGATTTCCTGCCCCCGGCAAACGGAGCACTTGTAAACGGGCGTGGGTAACAGGATATAATCTCCGCCACGCTCGTCAGTTTCACCGGCGGGTTGGCAATTGGTTATGGCAGTTCTCAAAAAATTTCGCCCGCGGTGGTGGCTTAATGGCCGCCAATCGCAGCAGACCGAAAGCCGGACCAGCATCGTGTTGGTCCCGCCCATTAATGCGCGCTACGATCTTCGTCCGCTCACCATTTCCCAAATCGACGAGTGCTGGCGTCTGGATCAGCGTTGCTTTGTTGACGGCGAAGCGTACAGTCACGACACTTTCGAGTATCTGCTCACGGCGCCTGAATCCGTTTCGTATCGGGCAGTTACCCAGAACAGCGCGATGGCCGGCTTTGTCATCGGACTGCTCGAGCCCGACCACACGGGTCACATCACCACCGTCGGGATCGCGCCCGAGCACCGGCGGCGCCGTTTAGCTAGTTGCTTGATGGAAAGAATCGAAGATGGCTTTCGCCGGCGCGACGTGAGGATTGTTCGGTTGGAAGTCCGAGCCAGCAACGTTTCAGCACAGAAACTCTACCTGAGCCTCGGTTACTCAGTGACTCAACGATTGCCGAAATACTACTCAAATGGCGGGGATGGCCTGTTGATGATCAAGTCGATCGCCTGACCTGCTTCACTTTCTCGCCGCTGAATCTTAGCTCCTGCGCAATTCGGTTAGAACCTGCTTTGCTACCGCTTTCAGAGTGTCGAACACGCCGACACCCGTTGAAGCTACTGCCTCGATGACGGGCTCGCCTTTCCTTTGAAGCTCGGCCGTCAAGTCGGTGGCAGGAATCACGTTGGGGAGATCGCGCTTGTTCAGTTGAAGCACATAGGGAAGCTTCATCAGCTCGTATCCGTACGCGCGAAGATTCTCTTCAAGGTTATAGAGAGATTCGATGTTGGCGTCCATACGCTCTTCCTGCGAGTCGGCAACAAATACAACGCCATCGACGCCTTTGACAATCAGCTTGCGTGACGCTTCATAAAATACTTGCCCGGGGACGGTGTAAAGATGAAAGCGAGTCTTAAAGCCACGAACCGTTCCTAACTCCAGGGGCATGAAATCGAAGAACAATGTGCGATCAGTTTCAGTCGCCAGGCTGATTAGCTTTCCCCTTGCCTGCGGTGCGGTCGAATCATAGATATGCTGAAGATTCGTGGTTTTGCCACAGAGTCCAGGTCCGTAGTAAACGATCTTGCAGTTGATCTCTCGCGATGCGTAGTTAATGAATGTCATAGGGGCTCGGCCGGTAGTTATCGGGGCGACTGAAGGATGGCGTCAGTTCGCTTAAGGGTTAGAAAAAAGGCTGTCGATCTCCTCGTCAGTAATTTCCGAAAATGGAAGGGAGTGATCCGAAGCCGCCAACTGTGAATCACGTTCAATTTCGGCAAAAGCCTGCGCCAGCTCCTGAGATATTTGCTTGGAACGAAGCTTAACCAGGCCCAGGCTCGACCGGTCGTCAAACACTACAAGCAACAAGACCCGGCCAATTACGCTGATATGAATACTCTCCCGCTCGCCTTCATGCGATAGAGTTGGAAACTCTCTCTCCCCGATCAGCTTGGCCATGCCGCCGGTGGCGGCAACGTTACCGGCCGCCAAAGAGGCCAGACTCGTCGTGTCCAACTCCCCCAACTCGCCGTGGACGGCGATTTGTTGACCATCCTTGTCGACCAACACCACCAAGCGGGCCGAGGCATCCAGCCGTAGCCGCGCCAAGACCGCCTTAATCTGGTGGTAGCGCGGTTCGAGGATCAGAATTGGACTGTTGGCCATCAGAAACTTCGACTGGATTTTGAACCAAAACAGCGAGAAGGCAGGTCAATACGGTTTACGGGAACTCCAGAACTTCTAATTTGGAGCCCAAAAAGCAATGATGTTCCTTGCTCCGACTTAGCAGCGTTACCGAAAATCGTTGGAGTTCGGCGGGGTCAAAACGCGGGTGGCCGAACCTCACGAGTCACATTAACACGGCACTTCATGAACCATCAAGTGTTATCCCTCGCTCATCGATGACTGCAATCGTTGAACAGCCCCTCCATTGGCAGCCGCAAACCCTACTCTTTCGTTGAATTAGGTCAGCAGCTATGTTAAGCTCCCGCATTGTTTTTTGCGCGATCTTTGTGGTGAGTCGTCTTTGAATCGGGGGCTTTGCGCATGAGCAGTCTTATCGCCAAGAGTGTGAAGAAACTTGCGTCGCGCTCTATCTCGCGCCATTCATCCGCAGCGTCATCATCCCGCAAGCGGGTTGTGGCGGGTAAGTCGACCCGTCTCAAACCGGCCACCAAACGTTCGCCAGCCGGAAAAGCGCGAGCGAGAAAAGCGGCAAAGCTGCGCACCGCTAAGCCAAGAGCCAAGTCGCCGGCAACTTTGGCGAAACGACCGGGCGCTAAGGCCTTGAGCAAATCCAAGAAGGCGGCAAAGGCGACTCGGCGTACCGTTGTCAGCCATCCGAAAAAAGCAGTTGCGCACACAGCCAAGTCTAAACCACCTCAGACACGAAGGCCGTTGGTATTTAAGAAGCCGGCTCCTTCGCTGCCGCCACCGCAACCAACTTATGACGAGGCCGCCGCCCTTCGCGCTTTCGAAGCTGCACACAAGGAGTTCGCTCGCGGTCGTTTTGCTGAAGCGCGAAGTCAATTTCGTTCGCTGGTGGAAAAGTATCCTACGGTCTCTGAGGTTACCGCTCGCGCTCGCACTTATCTGGCCGTGGCTGAGGCGCGTTTGCGTACCGAGCTGGTTTTACCCAGGGACGCTGATTCCCTTTACGATCGTGGAGTGATTGAGTTGAATCGTGGCGAGTATGTCGCGGCGCAGGAACTTTTTGAGCGCGCGCTAAGACGTGAACCGGAAGCTGCTCACATTCACTACGGCCTGGCGGCCAGCAGAGCACGTTTAGGAGCGATCGATACAGCGCTTAAGTCTCTGCGGCGCGCCCTGGATCTCCAACCCACCCTGCGAATCCGCGCTCAACGCGATCAGGATCTTAATCCTCTGCGCAGCGATCCCGAATTCGATCAGCTAGTCTTTGCGGCTCGCGACTAGCTCTTATCATCATCCTCCCTCGGCGGAAACAATGCTGGCGTATTACGCGGGGCCACGCTGTTTTGGAAAGCATTTAGCTTTCAGGTATTATCTCCCTCTTAGGAATCACCGCGGAGTCACACCGGAGCAAATACTTGCAGAACCCAGACGCGAACGGCAGCCTGAAGCTAGTCGCTATCGGCGGGGGCACTGGTCTGTCAACTTTGCTGGGCGGGCTGAAGCGCTTTGTCGGAGAACTCGATGATGGCCTGTGGTTGGATTCTCTGTCAGCGATCGTTACTGTTTCTGATGATGGCGGCAGCTCAGGGCGGCTCCGGGATGAATTGCAGATGCTTCCGCCCGGAGACATTCGCAACTGCATGATCGCGCTCTCTGAGGATTCAACGCTCCTCTCGCGGTTATTTCGTTATCGGTTTCGCGGATCGGGCGATCTGGCGGGCCACAGTTTTGGAAATCTGTTTCTGGCGGCTCTGGCTGACGTAACCGGAGATTTTGTTGAGGCCGTCCGGCTATCGTCTGAGGTGCTGGCGAGCAAGGGTCACATATTCCCCGCCACCATCAACGATGTGCGCTTAGTCGCCGAACTGGAAGACGGGCGCGTAGTCCATGGCGAAACGCAGATTACCGCAGCCCGTTCACCTATTCGGCACTTGCGCCTTGAGCCTGAACAATGTCTGCCGCTGCCGGAAGCGCTGGCCGCGATTACCGCGGCCGATGTGATCACCGTCGGTCCCGGATCTTTGTACACCAGCATCGTTCCCAACCTGCTGGTGGCTAGCGTCGCCGACGCCATTGGCAAAGCGAGCGCGATAAAGATCTTTATCGCCAACTTGATGACGCAGCCTGGTGAGACCGAGGGTTACGACGTGCGCAGGCATCTCGAAGCAGTGACGAAGTATGCCCCGCAGATTCACTTTGACTACGTGGTAGTTAACAACCGCAGGATTAGCTCGGACCAGGCCGAGCTGTATCGCGCCGACGGCGCTTATCAGGTGGGATTGGAAGACGAATTAGATTGCGGTGGGCTTGATCCTGAAACTGAACTTGTACGCGCAGACCTGCTGGACGAAGGCGAGATGGTGCGGCATGACTCTGAACGTCTGGCCCGCGTCGTCATTGCCTGTGCCGAGAGAGCACGTTCTCAAACTCTTGTGGGCGTAGAATCCTAGTTCACAGCCGGCACGAAAAAATACATCGAATGACCGAACAGCCAACTAAGACCGGACCACGAGCGACCCTGGATGTTCTTATCCTTGCTGCCGGCCTCGGCACGCGCATGAAATCACGCCTGGCGAAGGTCCTGCACAAGCTTGGGGGGCGGCCCATCATCGCTCATGTTTGCCGCACCGCTGCGCTCTTAGAACCGCGCAGGACTTATGTCATTGTGGGTCATCAGGCCGATGAAGTTAAAGCCGC
This sequence comes from Pyrinomonadaceae bacterium, assembly GCA_041492345.1. Taxonomy (GTDB): domain Bacteria; phylum Acidobacteriota; class Blastocatellia; order Pyrinomonadales; family Pyrinomonadaceae; genus UBA11740. The sequence goes on from JBGPWS010000087.1 coordinate 10,408, forward strand.
GGTCGAGAAAGAACTCGGTAGCGAACGAGCAAGTTTCGTTAATCAATCGGAACAGCGCGGTACCGGCGATGCCGTCATGGCGGCGGGCAATGCTTTGGCCAACGCAAACTCAACGTTGCTTATTCTTTCTGGTGACGTGCCTCTGGTTCGCGCCAAAACCCTGCGAGCACTGATCGAAAAACATCGCGCTGACAAAGATTCTTGCGCAATACTTACCGTCCGGTTGGAAAATCCAACCGGCTATGGGCGCGTCGTACGCGACGACGCTGGCAATTTCCTGAAAATTGTCGAGCAGAAAGACGCGACCGAGGACGAACGGCAGATTCGGGAAATCAATACGGGCATCTACTGCTTTGATAGCGAAAAGCTTTTTCAGGCGCTGGAGCGCGTGCGTCCGACCAATAGCCAGGGCGAATACTATCTCACTGATGTTCCCGGAATTCTGCGAGATGACGGAGAGCAAGTCACGCTCTATCAGCATCACGACGCGCGTGAGGTTTCCGGCGTGAACACACGTGCCGAGCTTGCCGAATTTGAGAATCTAATCCGTCGTGGCACGGTGCGGCGCTTGATGCTGGATGGCGGGGTTACGTTCATAGATCCTGCGCACGCTTACGTCAGCAGTGAAGCACAGGTTGGGCGCGATTGCGTCATTCATCCCGATGTCCACATCGAAGGCCGGTCGATCATTGGCGAAGGGTGCGAGATTTACCACGGCGCGCGCATAACCGATTCACGCCTGGGAAATAGAGTGACCGTCAAAGACCACTGTGTCATCGTCGATTCCGAGATTGCTGACGATTGCGCGGTGGGACCGTTCGCTCACCTGCGTATGAACGCGCGCATGGAAGAGCGCGCGGTGGTGGGAAACTTTGTCGAGGTTAAGAAGTCGCAAATTGGTCGCGGCACAAAGTCGATGCACCTGACCTATCTGGGCGACGCCACGATTGGAGAAAACACTAATATCGGCGCTGGAACGGTCACGTGTAATTATGATGGCCAGCACAAACATCCAACCGTGATCGGAAACAACGTCAGAATTGGCTCAGATACAATGCTCGTCGCGCCGGTGCAGGTAGGCGACGGCGCAGTGACGGCCGCCGGCTCAGTAGTCACCGAAGACGTGCCGCCGAACACTTTAGTCGCGGGCGTACCGGCGAGGATTAAGAAGAAACTCACGGAAGAGACCAAATGACGAGCACTGACTGCGGTTTGATTCTGGTTGAGCCTCTCATTAGCACCGTGGCCCGGTGATTAGTGTTTGGGCTTTGGAAGGAAACCGTTTAAAAGGTTTCAGGTTATGTTGGATAACGAATTCACCGGGTTTCTAAAGCCACGGTGCTAATGAGACTGATGCGGGCACTAACAACTCAGGCAGGAACCGCGACAACGCTTTTGCTGCTTACTGCTTACTGCTCACCGCTCACTGCTTACTGCTAACTGCTTATGTGTGGAATAGTCGGATACGTGGGTAACAAACAGGTGGTGCCGCTGATAATCGACGGCCTGCGCAAACTTGAGTACCGTGGCTATGATTCGGCCGGCATCGCCGTTGTCGACGAGGGCCATCATCTCAAAATTCGGCGCGCCGCAGGAAAACTGCGCAACCTCGAAGAGGCTCTGCGACAAAAGCCGCTCGACGGCACTTACGGTGTCGGTCACACGCGTTGGGCCACGCACGGCCGTCCCACCGAAGAAAATGCGCACCCTCATCGCGACTGCACCGGCCGCGTAGTCGTCGTGCACAACGGAATTATCGAGAACTACCTGGAACTGAAAGACGACCTGCGGAAAAAGGACCATCGCTTCGTGACCGAGACCGACACGGAAATCGTAGCGCACTTGATCGAAGAGCACCTCAAGCAAGGCGGTAATTTTGAGCAAGCTGTTCGCCAGACGGTCGGCGAGCTGCGCGGCATCTTTGCCCTGTCAATGCTGTCGGCCGATGAGCCCGACACGATCATCTCGGCGCGCCTGGGGCCGCCGGTGGTCATCGGTGTCGGCGATGGCGAATACTTTGTCGCTTCGGACATTCCCGCAATCCTGGAACACACGCGTGATGTTTTCTTTCTGGGCGACGGCGAGATTGCCGTGATGACTAAGGACTCTGTGCGCGTCACCGATTTCGCGGGCACGCAAGTCCAGCCGCAAATGCAGCGAATCACCTGGGACCCGATCCAGGCGGAAAAAGGCGGCTTCAAACACTTCATGCTCAAAGAGATTTATGAGCAGCCGCGCGCGGTACGCGAAACCGTGGAGGGCCGGATCTCGCTCGATACTGGCCGCGTCTTTCTCGACGAGATGAAGAACATCGCCGAAGCCGACTTCGAGCGCTTCACTTCGATCAAAGTCGCAGCCTGCGGCACCTCCTGGCATGCGGGACTCGCCGGCAAGTACATGATCGAACAGCTCGCGCGGATCAGCGTCGAGGTCGATTATGCGTCTGAGTTTCGTTATCGCGATGCGGTATTGGATGAAAACACTCTGCTGCTGGTTATTTCACAGTCGGGCGAAACCGCCGACACGATCGCCGCTTTGCGCGAAGTGAAAGAGCGCGGCGGAAAGGTCCTGTCCATCTGCAACGTTCAGGGTTCGATGATCACACGTGAGGCGGACGGCACGATTCTCACTCACGCCGGCCCGGAAATCGGGGTCGCGTCAACCAAGGCCTTCACCTCGCAGATGATCGCGCTTTACTTGCTGGGCCTGTATCTCGGTCAACTGCGCGGGACGCTTACTCCTGAGCAGAGCAAAGCCCACGCACTGCAACTCGCCGAGCTTCCGGTGAAGATGGAGCATCTGTTGAACGACTCAGACGCGATCGAAGAGCTGTCAAAGGAATTGTTCCGCGTCACAGATTTCCTTTACCTGGGCCGCGGCATCAATTTTCCGGTCGCCCTTGAAGGCGCGCTGAAGCTGAAAGAGATTTCCTACATTCACGCCGAAGGTTACCCCGCGGGTGAGATGAAGCACGGCCCGAACGCTCTGATTGATGAGCGGCTGCCGGTGATGTTCATTAACACTCGCGAGGCGGGCAATCGGGCATCCGAACTGCGCTATGAAAAAACTCATTCGAATATCGTTGAGGTGAAAGCGCGCGAGGGTATTGTCATTTCCGTTTTGACTGAAGGAGATTCGATGTCTTCAGTGGTTTCCGATCACGTGATCGAGATTCCGGCTTCCAGCGATTTGCTCTCACCAATTCTTTCAATCATTCCGCTGCAACTGCTGGCCTATCACATCGCGGTGCGGCGCGGCTGCGACGTCGATCAGCCGCGGAATCTGGCGAAGTCGGTAACGGTGGAGTGACGCTGCTCTATGCGGCTGTGCCGCTCCGCCGAGCAACTCGCGAAGCGCACGCTAACGAATCTCTACAACGAACGAACGACCTACCTGGCTCGATTTGCCGCACCGGAAACTTGATGAGGCAGTCTTCGGGGCGTCGGATGATGAGATCCTTGCGAAACTGCTGGCCCTGAATCAAGCATGATTAGTGTGGTTGCTGGATAACAGGCGTTTAGAGTACCGACTTCAGTCGGGTGTTTGCTAGGTGAGAAAGAACCCAACTGAAGTTGGTACTCTAAACACCTGCAAACCAGGACGCTCTTAGAATCCGCGCAACGGCATCTCTGCCGATCGCTGTAACCAATTGCTTTCCGGATAGTGCGCCGAGGCATCGATGACGTGCAGCGTGTAAGCGTGGCGCGA
>JBGPWS010000423.1:0-2018 GCA_041492345.1 Pyrinomonadaceae bacterium
ACGTAGAACGCATAGATGGTGCTATAGAAGAGCGGCTCGATCGACATCAACCAGTCGAAACTGGCGAACGTGAAAGTCAGCGCGAAGACCGCGAGAAAGATCGCCGCATACTTCCTGCCCTTGCCCGTGTGCCCTAAATCTCCATCGACGTCCTGCCGGCGAGATTCTCTCTTGATCAACCACGCGAGCAGCATCCAGAGGCCGAGGAATACCGCCATGCGCGAGAAGAAGAATGGCGTACTGAGCCAGGCGTTCTTGAACACCATCGGCTTGCCTGCATAGCCGAAGAACGTACGCAACCCTTCATACAAAGTGTTTCGACCAAAGAAGAGCGCGAGCATCGATACCGAAGCGAGCGGTAGATAACTCATCATCGCTTCGGGCACGCGACGGATAGCAGTACTCCAGCCCGCGTTGGCCACGTGATTGATGCTGACGAAAACGGCCGCGCCGAGTGCGAGCGTGAGAAAGAAAAAGGAGTTCAGCAGAAAGCTTGGCCACAACCGCGCGTCGTTTGTGTAAAGGCCGGCGGCGAACCCAATCACTCCGATGCCAAGCATTACAAAGAGGAGTTTCTGTTCGCGGGATGAAATGAAAGTTTTGTTTGTCATAGGACTAAATTTGGAGTGCGGCGGCAAACGCTAGCGCGGCGCCGCTTTGGATTTGCGAAGTCATGATCAACTAGCCAAAGCGCCGTCGCCGCTACGCTCTGCCGGCGCACTCCAAAGAACGATTGCGTGTCAACTCACTTCCCCTGCAACTTGCGAATGTAAAGAATCGCCTTCCAGCGATCGTCCGCCGAAACTTGCGCCGCATGTGAAGGCATGTTGTTCCGGCCCATCGTAATCACATGAAACATCGTTCCATCGGGCAGATTCTTCGACTTCTCAGTCTGGTATGAAGGCGGATTCGGATACTTCGGAATAATTGGGCCATCGCCCGCACCAGTTGCGCCATGGCAGGCCAAGCAGTAATTCGAGAAGACATATTGGCCGCGGGCAAGGTTTTCGGAAGTGGGCTGAAACGGATTCGTCAGCTCGCGGCCGGCGCGATCCGCTTCCGCCTGATCAGGTCCGTAATGAAACGGTTGGAAGCCTCTTGGCACCGTACCCGGCACCGGCGGTTGCTCAGTCATCTGATAAGGCAACACCGGATTCGCGGTCTGTGAACGATAAGCAGGCGAGTACTGCATCTGCGTGGGCCACTCGGGGTTTCGGACTGCGACATCGCGGTTCATCACGCGCACTCCGCCAATCACCACGATCGGCAGGAGGATCAGCACGACCCATGTGAACGTCCTCCTCATACGAACTGGTCTCCTTCGACGACATTGATCACGTTGTAACGGGCGAACAGGCGCTCTGCTTTGTCGATATCGAATGAAGCATCAGATTGTTTCAGCACCAGCACAAAGCGATCGTCGGTGACTCGCTCAAAAACTCTCCGCTTACTGAACAGCCACATGCGGTTCCGTGCGAACAGCACACCTATGGCAATCAGACCCGAGAACAGGACCGTCAACTCGAATGTCACGGGAATGAACAGCGGAAACGAATTGAATGGCTTGCCGCCAACATTCAGAGGCCAATCATAGGCTGAGGTCCAAACTTGCAACGTCAACCCGAAAACCAAACCCAGCCCGCCGGCGAGAAAGGCTATCCAGGTCAAACGCGATGGCGGCAGAGCCACGGCTCGATCCATGCCATGAACCGGGAACGGTGTATAGACGTCGTAGACTTCAAAGCCAGCCAGCCGTGCTTCAGCAGCGCCGGCAATCAGATCCTCCTCTCGTTCGAAGAAGGCGGCAGTGAATCTTTTCGCGCTCTCAATGTTTGGCATAGCGGAGCACTCCCTTCACTTCATTGATCGAGATCACCGGGAAAAGCCGCAGAAAGATCAGGAACGCGGTGAAGAACAATCCGAAGCTGCCCACCAGCAAGCCCACTTCCGTGATCGTGGGCGTGTACATGGCCCAACTCGACGGCAGGAAGTCGCGGTGCAATGACGTGACGATAATC
>JBGPWS010000222.1:0-7821 GCA_041492345.1 Pyrinomonadaceae bacterium
GCGCTGCTCAAAGTCTTTCACGCCTCTGAGCAGCTTTTTCACACGGGCTGGTTTGTGGAATCTCTGGCGACGCAGACGCTGGTGATCTTCATCATTCGCACCGCCGGCAATCCACTCCGCAGCCGGCCGAGCGTCGCTCTGACAACCACGACCTTACTAGTTGTGTTCGCCGGCATCATACTTCCGCTTAGCCCATTAGCCACATCGCTCGGCTTTACTCCGCTACCCGCTGAATTTCTTCTGTTTCTTTTCGTTGCGACCATAACGTATTTGTTGTTAGTCGAGGTCGTCAAACGAAAGTTGATGCGCAGGCTGCTCGGATGATTCAACGGCGTCTACTGAGTTACCACAACATTACTTGGGTTCCGCGTCCAACAGAAATACTCGGCAAGACTGAAACAATACTCTCGGCGGAGACGTTGCCGAGTTCCCTCGGCTCCATTTTGTAAAGCCCGCCGCCATAGACTCGACCTTCGCCTGTGAGAGCTTCGGACTTGATTGCCTTGAGCGCCCTCCATAAAGATTCTTTTAGCTCGGGCTTCGCCATGATCGCTTCTGCAAGTGGTTTCTTCGGGTAAAGCAGCAAGTAGACATTCGCGGCGATCGCTCTTGAGTGATTGAGAATAAAGCGAAATGTTTCGCCATTCGTTTTGCTCTTGCGGTTGATGTACGTGCAAAGGAATAAAGGTGGCATTCGCTCTTCCTGCGAATACCACGGAGACCGGTGTTCAGATAGGTATTTCTCGTGAATGCCCTGCTGTTTGCCGCTTTCGAAATAGCTCCAAAGCGAAGGGTACTTCGCTTCGACTTCTGGTTCCGGCAGTTTGCATGACAACAAGTATTGCTTTCGCTCTATCAGCGGATCGCCCTGGTGATCAGCCAACACTTCATCCGAGGACAAATATCTCGCGCTTGGCAAAATCGGAATTAGAAACTTCCTCGGCAGTTGGAGTTCCGCAACCCGCTCGGGCGTAAGGATAAAGAACTTGTTTGCGCCGGTCGCGATTCCTCTCTTGATCGTGAACAAATCCGTGAGCTTGATCTCTTGCTGAACCGGCGCGGGCGCAAGCGAGTTCTGAGGGGACTTGGTCCACTTGGCGTTTTCGTGAAGAGCGCGCGCCGCCACTCGCCTGGACATCGATGGCATTGCCAGCGTTCCACCATACGTGAACTCTACGAAATGATCAGGTTGAGGCGCTGACTTCTTGAACCAGACGACCGCCGACGATACCAACGCGTCGTCGAACTGAACATCGGCGGGATCAAACCGGTGAATAGAAAGAAGCGTCACCTGATTGAGCAAGTACTCTTTGATCGCGCGTCCATAATTAACGTCCATGAACTCGCTGGGAATTAACCATGCCGCTACGCCGCCTTGCGCTAACCACGAATGGGCAATACACAAGAAATAGCAATAGAGCCCTGACAATCCGCTGAGCGTAATTCCCGCAGACCGCAGGGCCGAAATTTTCAATCGGTTCTTATCGTCGTTCGAAAGGTGATGATGGCGGACGTATGGCGGGTTGCAAACTAGCAAATTTGTTCGCTGGTTATCTGATGATGGCGCAATCTGCTTTGTGAAATCGGCATTGCTCAATTGCAATGGTTCATCACGCCAAAGCTCGGCTGCTCGGTCGGCAAAGGGCTTGTCGATTTCGTATCCGGTTGCGCTCGCGATACGCGAACGAGGAAACGTTTGAGCAGGGCGGAGTAGAACGATCCAGTGCCGAATGCAGGATCGAGGAATCGAATGTTAAGGTCCGCCGGAAGAATCTTTCGAGCGTATTCAAGAATGTCTGTTGCCAAAGCGCCCGGCGTTGCAAACTGGCCGAGCTTGTTCCGTTCAGCTTGCGTCTTGGAGGAGTCGAGGTGCTTCTGCACCTTCAACCGTGAGGCCTCAATGACGTCGATGTGTTGCATTGCTTATAGTCCGAACCTCTTGAGGTGCTCGCGAGTTTACCTACTTTGGTCGCGAGGTTAGTAGTTGCGGCAGTGAGCTTAATCAGGGAAACTTGGGGGTATGGAAATGTAGGGGCGAACTGAATCGCATCCCTCTTTGTGGAGGTTTAGTAGTACTCGATCTGTCGCTCCTCGACCCATTCGCCCCATAGCTTACCGGTCACTGCATCAATGCTCTGCACCGTTTGTTTGATCCAGTTGCCCACCTGGTCATACTCGTATCTGCGAATTGTCTTACCGCCGCTGAGCTGACCGCTCTTATCAAACACGCCTACCTCAACGACGTTCCCCCTGGTGTCGTAAAGCTCAAACGTATGCAAATACTCAGCACCATCATTAGTGAAGGTGAATGTCTGTTCTCTTTTTCTGTCGCCGTCATAGGAAAAGAGCGACTTCTTATCGAGTTGGCCATCGGGACGATAGGCTAATTCGCTGGTCAGGTTTCCCTTCTCATCGTACGAATAAGCTATCCGATAATAGACAACGCCCTCGGCAGTGAGGGTGGCGAGTTCGGTCAGCTGACCTTGCTTGTCGTAGCTGTAGCGATACGAAGCTTTCAGCTCCCTGTCACCTTCACTATAAAGCGCTGCAATTTGTTTTCCTTGCGCGTCGTAGGTGGCAACGTATCGCCGCTTGATAAGCACTTTTTCTCCCACCTGCTCTAACGCTTCGACCTCACGCCCGTCGTGATTGTAAGCATAGATTGTCTCGCCATGAATGTTTCCCTGGTCCATCACCTGTGCAGTCTTGCGACCCTTACCGTCGTAGCTGTAGCTGCAACTATGAATTGAGTCTCCACCGCTGTTGTAATTTATTTCCTTCGTTTTGTTTCCCTCAGCGTTAAAGGAGATGCTACTGATCAGACGCGACTGCGTGCGTGTGAATAGGCCGAGTACCTTTGAGGTATTAAATTGCTCGCGCTTGATCGTCTTTACCGGTCCAAACAGATGCTCCTGTTCTCGATCGGATTTTGGGAAAAGGCCCGGCACGCCGGCTGGAACTGCCAGGGCGTATCCCAGGACGGCTGATCGCGGTATGGCAGCGACTGCGTTATGACTGGCCATGACCACGCCTCGACCATGAACGAGAATGATTGAAAGCGTGAAACTGAGCGAGAAGGCCAGAATCTTTTCCAGGTGCATAAGAAACCTCCCGGGTCATTACAATTCGAGGCTGAGCACCTCGCATTATGTGCGCGGCGTGAGCAGGTTTCAAGGTTAGAGTCTAAAGGATAGCCCTGAGTCTTAAACTCGGTGCGAATCGTCGCCTGAGGAGCGTCTTGTATCACGGTTGGCCTGAGCCCGTCGAGGTCGCGACCTCGTTTACTGTGATCGCCGGCGTTTGTAAATGCGGTCGCCATTACAAATGCTCAGCAAGGCTCAGTCGCTCGCCGCAAATCGGGCTCTACGCTGTTTCCCCCATCCACCTCCGAATGGTGCCGAGCCAGCTTCTCTTCACAGTTGCGGCGTCAGTAGCTACCGTCCTGGCTTCAACTATGTCAGGCGTTGCGCGGTGGCCGGTTATTTGATCTATGTGAATGCGATAGGAGATGGGGGTAGTAGAGTGCGGCATATCTCGGTGCGACGCAGAGACGTAAGCCGGCTCCCACCACATCGCGCGTCTTTGTAGAAGTTCCAGCGCCCGCGCCCGCGCAACTTTGTTCTCAAGCGTATCCGGTAATTCCTCATAGCACCCAAAGACAATGACACTCATCCATTCGTCGGGACTGGTTAGCTCGTCGATTTCCACGCAGACGTGCGGATTGGCGCGCATCCATTCGATCTTTTGCCCGAGGGTGCTGGAACTGTAGAGGTAATAACCTTCGCTGGCGAAGTAAGTCGGTATGACATAAGGCCGGTTGTCGTGAGCGCACGCTAATCTGCCAAAACCCACACGCTTCAGAGCAGTGCGACATTCATTCTCGCTCATCTCATGTATGAACATGACAAAATCCAGTCCCTACGCGAGCCGCGGACGCTTTGCTCCAGGGGACAGGCCTGCCTGCTGCCCACATCTGGATCCACTTCTTCGCCTCTCCTGGTGCGCTAAGTAAGCAATCAGCGCTCCGTCAGATCACAGTTTCGGCTGCGCGAATTACGCCCAAAGATCACACTATCAACCAGTGAGTAGCGGCCAAACCGTGCGAGATTTCCCGCAGAGATCGGCAGTTTTCCACGCTTCCTGGTCGAGGCAAGGTGGACGCTTCGATGATCATAGCGAGCAGTGCTGGCAGCCGGCTCCGCTGGCACGCCCATTGCCGAACGAAGACAAAGAAGCATCATCATTAATTCATGTGCAAAGGAAGCGAGGGAAAATGAACCATCGACTGTTTATAGAGATCTCCTTCGGCCTGATCACAAGTTTCCTGGTTGCGTTCGCAACAGATCGGCCGGCGCAATTGGAATCTGCTCCTTACTTGCGCGCGCCACATCGGGCTGTTCTACAGCAGTGGTTGGCGGGCAAACCCGGGCTGAGATTAGCGACAGAGAAGGACTGCCTGAATAAAGAAGGACTAAAGGCAACGCGGCAGGAGAACGGTCAAAATTATCAGCCTTACTACGCGGTCGGAGATTTTAATCGTGACGGTCAGGAGGATTTCGCAGTCGCACTTATCAACCCGGGAAAGCGTTCCAGAAGATTTGGGATCGCAATCTTCAACGGCCCTTTCAATCTCCGCAATCCGCGCCGCGCCAGCGTGCCTCCTTTCTTCACTGAAGAAATTGATCTGAGCGACGGCGGTCTGGTATCGCTATCGGGTAATCGGCTGGTCGCCGGCGTGTTCCAGACAGACAACTGCGTGTGGCTGCGACCGAGCGGTAGAACGTACGTGATGAAGAATTGTCTGTGAGTGGAAGCCCGGAGAAAGCCGCGCATCAATCATTTCGACTCGTGCTGAGATCGCAGAATGCTCAGGGCCAGAACTAGACGCCCAGATAAGCGAGTGAATCAACCATCTGCCTCATCAGCAGCGTAACTCGGGGATGAGAAGCCTCGACCTGCGCCAGCGTCTCGCTGAGTCGCTGACGCGAGTCCTGATCGGGCTTGAGGTCGTCATCATTTCTGGTAAGCAACTCTTCGATGTCGGACTCAAGCAGCCGCAGCATCCTCTGCTCCTCTTCATCGACGGAATTGATCGCCCGGAGTTCGCTGTGCAGCTTTTGCAGATCGCTACGAAGTTTTTGATGATCCATGCAATTCACCCTGTCAATTCATGTTGCCTGCTTTCGTCGTCGCCATGCGCCTCTTCCGCAACGGCGCGCCGCATTCAGGTTTGAGAAGCAGGACGCAACCAGTTCCAAATCGCAGCCAACACCCAACCCATTAAGTAACCGATGATGGACGTAATTGCAATCAAAGCGACAGCCAGGTCAACTCGAAAGGGTGCGATCACCCAAGGTGGCTGGATGGAATGAAGGCGAAACACCCAATCAACGAGTGACTGAGCGACTCCGAATGCAACGAGCAAAGACCAAACAAGATGACATAAGCCAGAGAATCCTCCGACCACGATGCCCAGCTTGTTCTTACTAATCATGAACCCTCTCAGCAACCGAACAAAAACCCGCGCCGCATTATGACGGTGAAATCAGGGCCCTAGCTAGCAGGGTGGTGAAAAACTCACAACCAACCACAAAGACACGAAGAAGTGTTTATCAAAAAACCAGGCAAACCAGCCCTTTCGGAATCTTGGTGCCTTGGTGTCTTTGTGGTGATCTCCCTTTTTCAGCAGCCTGCTAGAAGTAAGGATCTATTTGTAGATGATCCCTGACCTGAGTCACGCCGGGCGCATGGCCTATCGATCCGATAACGGCTCGCTTCTCCTGCCATGAGTGCACGCGGCCCCAGAGATCAACAGCTCCATCCTTGACGTCCACCCGCAACCGTTCGGCCTCGCGATCGGCCCTCCGTTCAAGCGCATATTCGATCTGTTCGCGGATTTCTTCCGGATCAACCGGCCGCTCCTGGATCTTGATCTTGTTGACCACACCCACGACGCCGGCTAAACGCAGAATCGCACGCTCCGCGTCTTCGCGTTCGCGCCAAAAATCCACGTCGCCCTCCAGTGTCACCCAACCATCCGAGACGGTTGACTGAATGCGCTCGTTATTAACCAACGCATCCCATTCAAGGGCGTTGCGTACCGCCATGGCAATGTCTGTGTCTTTCCGTATGAATGCTCCGGTCGGTTTGACTTCAATGTCATTAGCCACGTCGAGTACACCGGGGACAAGGTGAGCAGCCTCTTGCGCCGCCAACTTTCTTGCATAGCTGGAGACTGACCCCGCCAGCGTGACCACTCCGTTATTGACCTGAACCTCAATTCCTGACCAGCCAATTCGTGAATCCCATTTCAGCTCGCGCAATATTTGGCGCACAAGCTCGCTGTCACTCAATTTTTGCAGCATAACTCCCTCCCACCGAATCCTTGACCCACGTTGATCCATATTGGATCGACGCAGTCTGGTCCTGGTGTGGTGAAAACCCCGCGGCATCTCCCAATCAAAACACCGCTTGTTCTACGTCGCAGCCGTCGCTGCCGTAGCCATCGGCAGCGGATGCGCGCAGATCGCTTTATATGTCTTTACGACGTCGGCATAGGCGAGCTGCGGAGCTTTCTTGCCATTGGGCTCCTTCGCCTTCAGCACGATGTCGTTCATCGACAGGATGCCTTTGAGCTCTCCTTCAGAATCGACAACCGGCACGCGCCGAACCTTGTGCTCCTGCATAGTCTCGAGCGCAAGGTGAATGTCATCATCGGGCCCAGCCGCGTAGACTTCGCCGGTCATTACTTCTTCAACAGACATGCTCGATGGATTGCGTTCGTGGATCGCGGTGGCCATGCAGATGTCGCGATCGGTAATCAGGCCGACAACTTTGCGGCCGTCCTTGATGACGGGCAATATCCCGCAGTCGTTTTCCCACATCGCTTTCGCCGCGTCCGCCAGACTCTCAGTGATCCAGCAAGCCTTCGCGTCCGGGGTCATTACGTCTTTGACTTTCATAACTACCTCCTGCCTTCTCGGCAATACCAAGCTGTTAGCCACGAGAACCCTCGACCAACTTCGAGAGAGCCGCCGTGCAAACAGATTTCACTAAAGCTGCTAGTCGTGTCAGGTCCCGATTCCGGAATACGTCTTCTGGATCGTGATCGTCACAATGATCACTGGACCAGCGGTGCGGCTGTACGATACCCAGAAGCCCAGGTTGTCGTAATACACAACCTTGTAGAGCGATCCGTTTTCTCTGGTTTCCAACTCAGCGCCAACTATGGCCCTGGGCTCCGGCGCGCCGGTTCCATTCAGATAATCGACGGAAATTGTCTTCACTTTCCCTGCGGCGTCATAGGCAATCTGCACCGTTTCCGTGGCCGAGAAAACGAAGTAACCCAACTCTTTATCCATGAATGCCGGATTGCCAAGTTTGGTCCGCACTTCCTCCACCGTCATCCCGAGACGCACGCCCTTGTACTCCGTGAAAAGCGGCTGCTGAGTCACCGCCGGCGCGGCATTAACCGCAGCCCGAGACTTTTGTGCCTGGGCGTTCGCGCCCCAGGCCAACATCAGTAGCGTACTCATCACAAACATGATCAGTACCGCTAGAAAATTGCCGTTATCTTTTCGCATCGTTCGTTACCTCCTAAAGAGAGAACTGCTTTCGCTTCGGCGAAGGCACTCACGGTTATCCGTTGCGCCGTTGAGCGTTGGGCTGCACAGCGTTAAGATCGCCGCCCGTCCTCCGGCCGACGGCCCAGAGTTCACCGCCCGCGCGCATCTGCAACACAATTTGATCGAGGGGTCGCGGGGGCGGGCCATAAACCACATAACCTGTCCTCGCGTCATAAACGCCCCGATGACAAGGACA
>JBGPWS010000108.1:0-12608 GCA_041492345.1 Pyrinomonadaceae bacterium
ATCTACGACACTTGATTCTCAGGCGCCGACGAGATTTAAGTCAGACTCGGGCACGGTGGTAGGGACAGCTATCTATATGTCCCCGGAGCAGGCGCGGGGAATGACCGTCGATGCGCGGACAGACATCTTCAGCCTCGGAGTCCTGATTTATGAGATGGTCGCAGGGCGGTTGCCGTTCGAAGGCGCGAACACAAACGAAATCCTCGCGTCAATTCTCAGCGATAAAGAACCGGCTCCTCTGGCGCGCTATGCGCGCGAAGTGCCCGCGGAGTTTGAGCGCATTGTATCGAAAGCGCTGCGCAAGAACAGAGACGAGCGCTATCAAACGGTCAAAGATCTGCTACTCGATTTGAAGAGTCTGAAGCAGAAGTTGGAATTCGAGAAAAACGTCGAAGGCTCCGCTCCGCCGAAATCGCAGAGCGAGGTGGATACAAAAGGGCCTGCAGGGGCTGAAACAGTTATGGGAGGGCCCGCGCGCTCGACTCTCGGCGAGAGAAGCCCGACGAGCGCGATCAAACTCAACCAGCGGGGCGTTGTCATTGCTGTCGGCGCGTTATTTGTTATAGCGTCAATTGCCAGCGCGTACCTCTACTTTACGCGCCCAGGCAGCGAAGCGATCAACTCCATCGCCGTGCTGCCCTTCATCAACGCCAGCGGCAACAGTGATGTTGAGTATTTGTCCGATGGCTTGACCGAATCGCTCATCACCAGTCTCTCGCAACTGCCCAAGCTTTCGGTCAAAGCGCGCAGCTCGGTGTTTCGCTACAAGGGCAAAGATGCTCCGCCGCAACAAGTGGGCAAAGAACTTAACGTGCAAGCGATTTTGAATGGCCGTGTCGTGCAACGCGGCAACGATTTGACGCTGCATATCGAGCTGGTTGATGTGGACACGGAAACGGCTTTGTGGAGCGGAGACTACAATCGCTCAATGACAAACCTTGTTTCGTTGCCAGGCGAAATTGCGCGTGATGTTTCAAGTAAGCTTCGACTGAAATTGTCGGACCCGGATGAGCAGAGGCTGGCAAAGAACTATACCGATAACGCGGAAGCCTATCAGCTTTACCTCAAGGGACGTTATCATCTTTTGAAATTAACGCCCCCGGAAATTCAAACAGGCATTTCCTATTTCCAACAAGCGACTGAAATTGACCCGTCCTACGCACTTGCTTATGTCGGACTCGCCGACGCCTATCGCTCATTTGCGCTCGTCGGCGAAATGCCTTTAGCGGAATTTTGCCCGAAAGCGAAAGCGGCAGCGCAAAAGGCCATCGAAATTGACGACACTCTCGCCGAAGCTCATGCCGAACTCGGCTTCACCATATTCTGGTACGATTGGGACTGGAACGCAGCCGACAATCAACTCAAACGAGCTTTAGAACTTAATCCGAACAACGCGGACGCCCACATGTTTTATGCGCACTTACTTTCAAACACGGGACGGCATGCGGAAGGGCTCGCCGAAGTAAAACGCGCCAGAGAACTCGATCCGCTTGATTTGAGAATCAACGGGCTCGAAGCGCAATTCCTTATTCACGCCGGAAGACTCGACGAAGCCTTAGCCCTCTTGCATAAGACTTTGGAGGTAAACCCGAATAATTGGTTCGCTCATATGTTTGCTTCCAGTGCCTATATTGAGAAAGGGATGTTTGCCGAAGCCATCGCCGAAGCACGCAAAGCGAGAGAGCTTAACGGGGCTAATTCCCAAACAACGGGGAGCCTCGGTTACGCTTTGGCGAAGTCAGGCAAACAAGCGGAAGCCCGGAGCCTGCTCGAAGAATTATTGAAACTATCAACGGAGCGTTACGTCTCGCCTGGCAACATCGCATTAATCTATAACGGCCTGGGCGAACGCGAGGAAACGCTTGCTTGGCTGGAACGGGGTTATGAACGACGAGACGCGAAAATGGTTTTTCTGAAAGTTGAACCAAAATGGAATAATTTGCGCGCCGACCCACGCTTTCAAGATTTGCTGCGCCGCGTCGGATTTCCGCAGTGAGAATGATCGATGCAGTTGATTCCCGGGAATACTTCTCGGCCGCTACGAAATCCGCTCGAAGATTGGCGAGGGCGGGGTGGGGGAGGTCTTAAGCGCGCGCCATTAAGGCGGGTTGTGGCGATGCTCTGATAGAGGGGCTGGTAACCAACAGCTCCGCCAAGCTTCAAAGGCCGCGGCACATCTCGCCCGCATTCCAGGGCGTTGCGACGGCGCGTTGGTAAGTCAACTTTATCTCGGCAGGATTCCAGTCTTTGCGCTGCCAGGTTGATCCGTCCGCGTATTCCACGCGATTGATCACAACTTTTTCCTGGAAAACATTTCCCGGCGCGTTCGACAGGTTTTCCACGCTGATGACATCACTGGGACCGGACAAACCGAAGGCCTGCAATTCTTTTTCTTTGTTTGGCTTTATGTTAACGCCGCAGAGGAACTGCCGTCGCGTTACGTTCGCCGGATTCGTCCGGTCGATAAATTGATACTCCCAGAACAGGATTTCAATGACTTTCTTGCTCTCGTTTTGCACCTTGACCAGGTACTCAAAGTTATCAACGGCTTTGGCCTTGGGAGTGCGCGATTCCTGCACGATCTTTTCCATCGCTGCGCTCCGCCCGTCGATGGTATCTTCGTTTGGATCTTTCGCTCCCCTCGGGTCATTCGCTCTTGCTTCTCGTTGGAAGTTTTTATTGATTGGTAACATCTCCCGCGCCGGCGTAGCCGGTGCGGTGGCTGCCGGATCCGGTGTCTTCGCTGCCTGATGAGTCCGGGACCATTTGAAACCAAGCACCGCCACCGAAACCTCCGGTGAGGCTGTGGGATTCTGACCCGGAGCAACAAACATAAGGAGCAGCGGCAAGAGGAATAGAGTTTTCATGGGCGCCTCCATTAGCATCCTTATAGTCTTAACTCCCAGATCTCGCAAGAGCGGATAAGACCCAGTCGTTACGAAATCCGCTTAAAGATCGCCGAAGACAGCAAATGGACGAGGCCGAGGGCTTTCATCAGCTTTTGTTTTCGTTAACCTAACCTGTTCGCCGCCATCCATTGCCCACCATCAACTACCAGGATAGCGCCGTTAATAAAACTTGCGGCATCCGAACAGAGAAATACGGCCGCGTTCTCGATATCTTTGATCAAGCCGAAACGTCCGAGCGGAATGCGCTTCTTTAACTTTTCCTTGATTGGTTCCGGCACCAAACGCTTCATTCCTTCCGTGTCTGCGATTGGCCCGGGCGCAATCGCATTGACGCGAATTCCATAACGACCCCACTCAACGGCCAGGTTCTTAGTCAACGCGTCGACACCGGCCTTGGCCGCGGAAACGTGAAGCTGCATCGGCGTGCCGAGGTAATGCAGCGTGGCGCTGATGTTCAGAATCTGGCCACGATTCTTTTTCAATTCATCGAACGCCGCGCGGCAAACATTAAACGAGCCTTTCAGATCGATGTCCACGACAGTTCCGAAGCCGTTCGGCGAAAGCTCTTCCGCCGCGCAGAGAAAATTTCCGGCAGCGCCGTTGACGACGATGTCGACTTTGCCGAATCGCTCGACCGTGGCGGCGATCGCCTTCTCGACTTCTTCCGGGTTGCGAACATCGGCAGCGATGGCAAAGGCTTCGCCGATGTTTGGTTTGTCAGGAGAGGAGCCCTCCCTCACGGTCGGGCTACTGCCACTGGCGCGAGCTTCGTTGATAGCGTTTGCGGCGGGTTCGAGATGCTCCACACGGCGACTGACAAGCACGACATTCGCGCCGGCCTCAGCGAGAGCGCGCGCTACACCACCAGTAATGCCGGTGCCGCCGCCGGTTACGAATGCGACATGGTCTTTAAGAATTCCGTCAGCAAAGATTTTGTTCATAGATGTGGCTCAACTTGGTAAGCTGCGGACAGACTCGCAAGTTAACACCTTGCGCTACAATCATCCGCCGGGAATAAAAGGGCGCGATTGAACGATATGAATCTGACCCTTCATGACTATCGAACGAATGTCTCACAACACAACTACGGTGCCTTCGGGTATGCTACCTGTGTAGAGAATCGCGCTACGCTTGGGGCGCAAAGACACCGCTTTACGATAGACCTCATCTCTGTCCTTGCTGTGATGAATAACTTTTCCCTTCAAGACTTCGAGCTGCTCGTTCGTCTCGGGCTCATCAACCAAAACCCATTCGGAATCAAACTCGGATTCAATTTCTCCAATTGTCATTACTCGCTCCATAAAACACCACGCCTCTCTGTTAACTGACTTCATAATACTGGCGTTCCCATATTTCGGCACCATACTTCCGCTTGGTAAGGTCATCCACCCGGAATGAACGGCCGTGACTGGACGATGTAGATCTGGCCTTTCATGTAGGCCCACTCGATGTCCTGATCTTTCCCATGGAAAAGCCGCTTGATGTTGGCGGCGGCGGCGGCCAGACGCCGAACCACCTCATCGGTTAACACCGCGCGCTCGCCACTGATTGGGATTTCCTTGATGCCGCCGTTCGCATCAAAAGTCAGCAAACTGTCTTCTTCCGATCTCGTCAACACCTGCACCGCATTTGCCCTGGGCCGAAACACAACCTGCTCCGCGATTCTTTGCCCTTCTACAACCTTCATTCCCAGGCCGCGCTTGGCGCTGATGTAGACCGTACCCTCAGTGAGCGGGTTGACCTCGCGATTGAAGGGATCTGCGGTAATCATCACGCCCGAACTCTCTGAATTAATTCCTTCCTGAACCAGGACGGCCATGAAAATCTTCGTATGCTCAATGCCGGCGCGCTCGCGCGCTTCGTAAGCTTCGAAATTCCACACCGAAGCCCAGACAGTCTTAATAGCTTCGACGAGTTGATCGTCGCCGCGAACGTTGGGAACAGTTGAGTACAAGCCGGCGCCGTTGAAGTTCGGCAGGTCTTCGCTGTTGGTTGAGCTGCGCGCGAATACACCTTTGCCAGGGAACTCAGCGTGTAAGCGACGTAACATCTCGGTTTGTAGCTGAGCGTTAATGGTTCCCTTCTGAAAGCTTTCACGCAACCTCGCGAGGTAGGCACGACGATAAGCCGGGTCGTGAACGAACTTCTGATCGTTCAGCATCTGGTAGATGGCGTTGTCCAGCTTGTTCTCTTTCAGAAACTGATCGTAGTAGAAAAATGGAATCGTGAAGCCCGGCGGAATGATCACACCCGGCAGACGAGCATGCGTCAACTCTCCCAGGTTGGCCGACTTCGCACCATAGGCGATAACCGACGCGGCTCGCTGCTCATTCAAGTTTGCCAGGCGCTGCACGGAAAGATCAGACCGTGGCTTCATCACATCCAGGCGTTCTTTCAAGCGTTTCTGATATTCATCCAACGCGTTGTTATCGGCACGCTTGATCGAATACGTGTCGCGGCGCACATCAAACTCGACCCACCAACCGTTGTACTGCTTGAACAGCTCCTGCGCGTTCTTAATGTAAGCGTTCGGAACGCCCCAGCCTTTCGCCAACAGGTTGATGTGCGAAAGCGGCGTCGACGGCCTGGAGGTTATGATTCCGGCCACGGGCACGAGCTGCACCGGCACTTCGTCAAGCACCAGAATCTCGTTGGATCCGATCTCCACGTGTTCGTCGAGCTTCGGGATAACGTGAATGCGGCCGAGAGTTTTCGCGACGTTCAGCGCCTGGTAATCCTGCTCTTTGGAAATTTCCGTCTGAAGCACACGTTGCAGACCAAGGCTCGCCGAAGAGTCCTCCTGCCGGGAAGAATTTGGCTTGAAAGCAACCGGAGTAAAGAACGACTTGTTGATAATCTCCGAGGCCAGTTTGATTTGATCGGCAGGAATTAGATCCCCTTCCCAGAATTCAAACGTCCATCGTCGCACCGGCGTCTGGTAAGCGATAGTGCCCAGGATGAAACGCCGGTTCGGCTTGAGGTAGTTATTCTCAAAGAAGACCTGGCCGCGCTCGAGCGAAAGATACGTACCGTTGACAAAGTCCTTGTGGAACTTATAACGCGTGGTGTTGATGTAATAAATTCGATTCTTGTCCTGCCGGTCGATAGCAAACAAAACGTGCGGCAGGGCATAGGGAGTGTTCGCATCATAAACGACCGCCAGCGAGTCAAACTCGGCGCGTGAATGAACTGCGGGCAATGAACGCGGTCCGTCGGTGGATTTGGCCGCGGGCTTTTGCGACTGCGCCATGCTCGCGAGCATCAAACCCAGAACCAACGCCGCTAACGCTCGGGACAAACGCGAACTCCCGCTGGCCACCATATTCATATTCGCCACCCTGCTTGAACTATTGATCTCCTCCGCGGCCGTTGCTGAAGTAGCGCTCGACGACGACGATGAGAGAGTTGAGGTGCTCGGTCGTTTCCGCCATCGCGTCATCTGTGTGCTTTTGCGCCTCGGTCGTTCGTTTCTGTGCCTCTGCCAATTCCGCGATTCTTGAGTCTGATCTGGTTTGAGCTTCCGCCATTTTGAGTTGAGTGTCGGCCACTTGCGTCAGCACATTCACGACAGTTTCCAGGGTATTTTCGACCCGACCCAGATCGGTCGCGAATTGCGCCTGCTATTTGATAACAAACTCGATCGCTCCTTCCATCTCTTCGCTCGTCATTGTTCGACTCCCTTCTTCACCAGCGCCTCCCCTTCACACTGCAGCAATTCTAACAGATCATCGACATGCCGGCGCTTAGTCAAGTAGCTGTTGATGTTCACGCGCAGCGCTCGCCGGCCGTGCAGTATGGTCGAAGGGAAGAAGGCTTTGCCGCTTTTTTCGATCCGCTGCTGCAGAGCCTGCTGCACGCGATCCTGAGCTTCCGGAGTAAGAGCGCGGACGGGCTCAGGCAGATAGCGAAAGCAACAAACCGCAGTTTCAATCTCGCCGGTGCGCTCGAAATCGGGCAGCTCGTCGAGCCTATCGGCAAAGTGCCGGGTCAATTCAAGGTGTCGCTCGACCGTTTCGGCATAGCCGTGTTTCCCCATAAACTTAAAAGCCATCCAAAGCTTCAAGGCGTTGAAGCGTCGCGTGCCCATCTGGCCATAGCGAAAGAAGTCATACTGCACGTCGGCGCCCCCGCGATCCTCGCTGAGATATTCGGGTGAGATGTCGAACGAGTCGCGTAAAACGTTTCCGCCGTCGCGCACCAGCGTCGTGCCGCAGGCAAAAGGAACGAACATCCATTTATGCGGATCGAACGTTATCGAGTTTGCCAATTCAATTCCCCTCAGTTTCTCTTTCTGCCTGTCGGAAAAGGCCAGCCCGCCGCCGTAAGCTGCGTCGACGTGAAACCAGCAATCATTTTCCCGGGCGATCGCGGCCAGTTCCGGCAGTGGATCGATCACGCCTGTCGAAGTAGCTCCGGCAATACCAACGATACAAAAAGGGATGCGGCCCTCGCTTCGATCTTTTTCGATGGCTGCGCGAAGAAGATCAATGCGAATATGAAATCGCGCGTCAGTATCTATCTTGCGCAGGCTCTGGCGACCGAGGCCGAGTATGTCAACGCTCTTCTCGACTGAGAAGTGACACTGCTCGGACGCGTACACCGTCAGGTCGCCGGTGGCAGCTCGCACGCCAAGATCGCACATGTCCCGCGCAACCTTGTCACGCGCGCACTTCAGCGCGATCAAGTTTGCTTCTGAGCCACCGCTCGCCAAAACGCCGAACGCCCCGGGCCCGTAACCTATCAAGTCGCACAGCCAACCAATCACCTGCGCCTCGATGAGCGCCGAGGTCGGACCATTGCGCCAGGCGCCGGCGTTCTGATTGAGCGCTGAGCAAAGCGCGTCCGCCCAAACACCGATTGCCAGCGGCGTCGGATTGAACTGTCCGAAGTAGTGCGGGCTGGAAATCTGCATTGCGTGCGGCGCCACGTCCCGAGCAAACTGTTGCAGAATTTCTTCGGCCGGCATTCCGGTCAGCGGCATTGGTTCGTCAAAGAGCCGCTTCAGATCCGCAGGCGTCGCTGGAGAGGTTACCGGCGCCGATTCCAGTTTGGCAGCGTGCTCGCTGATCAGACTTGTTACGGCACGTCCCAACTTTTCATGCTGTTCGCTTAATGATTCACTGGTCATGTTATCTTCGAAGAGTCAGAATGCGGGGTTCCCGCCGGGGCAGCCCCGGTGGGGCGCCAATTAACCGCGGTGCTCGATCTAAGCAGAAGAAGCGGCCAAATGCCAACACCGATCGAAAGATTCAGCCGGGCTTTGCGCAACCACGCAAGCGATTTTGCGGTTCATCTCAGGAACGAGGACATCGGACGGTTAAGTAGCTATTACGAGTTACTGCTGAGGTGGAATCTACGACTTCATCTGGTGGCGCCCTGTTCGCCGGAAGAGTTTGCCACCCGTCACATCCTGGAATCGCTCCTCCTGCTCCGACACCTTGCCCCGGATGCGCGTGTAGTCGACGTCGGCTCAGGCGCGGGACTGCCGATCATTCCCTGCTTGATTATGCGCGCTGACTTGCGCGCGACATTAATCGAATCGTCCCGGAAGAAAGCCGTGTTTCTACGTGAAGCCTTGAGACAAGTAACCAGTTCGCAGCCGGCGCGCCTGATGGTCACGCGCTTTGAAGAGACCTCCGCTCCTGAGGCTGACTTTGTCGCTTGCCGCGCCATCGATCGCTTTCGGCACGTCCTTCCAAAGCTCATCGATTGGGCGCCAGCCTCGAGCACGTTACTCCTTTTTACCGGCCCATCGCTGCGAGAGCAGATCGAAGACCTGCTCCCATCGGTTCACGCTGAACGAATACCGGGCTCAGAACAACGCTTCCTGATTGTGGCCGGGCGGGCCGCGCCGCGCCTAAAGCAATAGTCTCGGTTTCATGCCATCGCTGATAGTCGTCCGGTTTTAGGCTCGCGCGTGTTTAGAGCACCAACTTTAGTTGGGTTCTTTCACCAGCAAAACCCGACTGAAGTCGGTACTCTAAACAAAATTCATCTTGCCGCCGCTACGGATTTTCTGGAAGACGAACACCATTATTGCTTTCCCCTCTTTACAGTTTTCTTCTCAAGCGTCCGTGATCCAAGCCGGAGGGCTGTCGATCAATGACGAGCTGGGTGTACCGACACCATTTACGAGCTTCGAGGGAAAGTAGGATTCAAATGCGATTGCTAACTAAAGCAGGCTTGGGCTTAGCGATTCTATTCGTTTCGATTTCGGTAGCTCCGGCAGCGAAGGCCGATCCCATTGTAATAAACACTGGCGGGTTCTCGCTTATCAATTTGGGGAACAACGGTGGTGGCGTGAGCGGCAAGGATTTGCTGAACGGAGCGGCGGCATCGAGTTCTCACAATTTTTCTGCACCTGGCAGTTTCGTCGCCCTGCTGAATCCTTTGACCTTCACCACCGGCTTTACCGGCCCGGGCTCTTCGGGCACTTATAGCTTCAACTTCTCACAGCCGTTGACCATCAATGGCGTAACTCAAACGCTCAATCTGGTCGGTAGTATCACGATTAGCCCAACAATCGACACAGTCCGAATCCTCTCTTCGGCTCCGCTGACCTTCAACTTCAATACCTTTTCAGTTGATGTGAAGGTCTTGCCTGCGACCATTAGCGAATGGGGCGAGGGCGTTTTCTGCAACGTCTTGAAAGGTGAGTTCACGGTCAGGACGGATTGCAACCCGGTGCCGGAGCCGGCGACGCTTAGTCTGCTGGGACTTGGTCTGGCGGGGTTAGCGGCAAAACTTCGACAGCGGCGAAAGTGCCGAAAGGTCTAAGGACCCAAGTCGGCCAGGTCCGGAAATCTACTTAACCGTCACGCTGATTACCTGCTGGCCCGAGATTACAAATTCGGCCGGCGACAATTCTCTTTCATAAACCTGAGACAACAACGTCGGCGTATAACCGCCTGACGAGCGATCGTTGTTAAGCGTGGCCACGACTGAGGGCGGCAGATTAGGCAACTCACTGGTGCCAATTACCACGCCGGGCGCCGGCCGTAGAAGTCTCAAGTACAACCTATCGTTCTTCTTTGTCTTGTTAATCGCGCCGACCAGTTGACCCAGATCCCGGGGCACGAAAACTCTAGCCGCCGACGCCTCCTGCAAGGTGGCGCCATCCCCAATCATGATCATCAATTGTCCTGACGGCGCGTCAGCGGGAATCTGGACGGGAATCCTTTCCACAAATTGCTTACCGGAATCCGTGCGCACATAAGCCTGGATTTCGACCTTCTCGCCGCGGCCAACCTCGGTCCGATCGAGAGAGATTCGTTCCAGCGTTGCGGCTCGCTTTTCCTCACTTGAATCTATATCCACCACAATGCCTTTGATATTGACTTCGTCAAATCCGCTGCCCAGGAGGGCTGAGACCGGCGTGGCGATCGATCCCGCAGCCAGCACCGCGGCATTTGCCGACGAGAACCGTCGCTGCACGGCGATCGGGGCCTGACCGTCAACCACGATCGAACCGTTAACGGCAATAGTCGACTCGCCAATGGAACGTTCGCGCGTCGCAATAGTGTTGAAGACCGTAATGTTGACCAGCAAAGGCGTCAGGAATTCATCGCTTACGACTTCATAGGAAAACTGTTCGACGCGATCCCGGCTGGTATGAAGATTGATTTTCACCGGGATCATCCGGGGAGCATGACCCAACTGACCGAACACTCCCGTGGCCCTATCCTGTGATATCGAACCAACCATTCGCCCGGGGACCGCGAGCTTGAATGAATTGTATGCATTTGGAATAACCGTCACCACGGAGCTTTCGGTCATCGGCATGTCGGAACCGCCGAGGCCAAGAAAGGGATGTCCAAACGCATAAATGCGTTCTCCGTCGCGGAATGTGACCGTGCCCGAGGCGGCGATGGAATAATCACCGCGCACGAGTTGCACGCTAACCGAGGCACCCGGCGTCAGCGTCTTTTCGTCAAACGGCTCGAGCGGCGTGATCGCAGCGGAACCGCCCACGCCGGAAACCGGAAGTAGCCCACTTTTCGTCAACTCTGAAGCAAACAGCGAAAGGCTCTCCTGGCTGATGCCGCTGAACACGACGGGCGTAGCGATCTGCTGGATCTGTTGACCCATCAGCGGAGCAAGTGGAGACCCGGCCGTAACCGGGGCGATCAAAGACGTGGATGTAAAAGCCGGTTTCGGCAGTCTCGGCTTCCATTCGGCGCTGGCAAGCTCAGTGAAGGACGTCGCGCGCGCCTCAGTAGTACGCTTCTGCTTGTCATTTCCTTGCTCAAAGATATCGATCATCTGCTGAATGGGCGTGATACCGCAGATTGGCTCCTTCGAAAACGGGAAGCTGTAGGCAATGGCCCCGACCAGACGATCGTCGATGAATACCGGAGAGCCCGACATGCCGGCGAACACGCCCGTCTTGTCTACATTCGTTCCGCTCAGTTTGGCAATAATTGTCGATTGACGCGGTCCGGTAAATCCGGGCAGGACTCCTAAGATCTCCAGGCCAAATTCCTCCGGCTCGCTGCCCGCAAAGACGGTGCGCGCTATTCCCTTCATACCGGGGCGCAAATCCTCGAGCGGGTACAGCGCCTGAGCCGGCGCATTCGTTTTCGCGGCAGCCTTTGCCGTGCGCGCCTGACCGTACGCGCTAATAGAACCGGCTAACAAAGTGATCGCGATGAGGAAACTTGTAGTACTGTTCTTTAATGATTTCATAATTCCTGGTTCGACAATCGGATGGCTTTCAAGCATCCGGAGGTTCGTAGTCACTATAGCCGAAGTTTGGCGAAAGTAATAGCATGTTGGCGAGCATGTTTGATGTTGAGGGCTTTATTCTGGTTGGCGGACAATCGAGTCGCATGGGCTCTGATAAGTCGCAACTCGTGTTCGGCAAACAAACCGCTGTCGAGCACATCGCGGCCGCGTTACGCCCGCTAACCAGCAGAGTGAGGCTCGTGGGCTCCAGAGATCAGGGTGATGCTCCTGGCCTTCAGAATGTCCCGGACACGCATGAATGTTGGGGCGCGCTGGGTGGAATCCAGGCCGCGCTAGCTGCTTGCCGGCCGGAATGGGCGGTGATCGCAGCCTGCGACCTTCCGCTCGTGACCACCGAGCTGCTTGCTCGGCTTTGGCTGGTCGCGAGCCAGGCAGAAGGAGAAGTCTTCGACGCCATCGTCCCAATTCAACCTGACGGACGGCCACAGCCCCTCTGCGCTTTCTATCGGCGTGAATCCTGTTTACGGGCAGCCAAACGACTAATTGCCGAAGGTGAGCATAAGCCTCGCGCGCTGTTGACGAATGTCCGAACGCATTGGGTAGACTTTGGTGAACTTTCCGATCTGCCCGGTGCAGAGGAGTTCTTTCTCAACGTCAATACTCCGAGTGATTACGAGCGCGCGAAGGACATTCTCGCACAGTCACAGAAACAGGAACGGTAGCGTGCGGCGATATAAAATGCCGCAGCCCACCGGAAAGATTGAAACTGGAAATCCGCAATTACATTCAACCGGATTCTTCCCGCTCAGTACTACCGCACGCTCTAACCCAAACTTTTTCTTTTGCAATTCCCTGCTCTTGATTCATAATCCGCCCTGACATGTCACCTAGACGCAAACTCATAAGGCGAGTACTCAAGTCTTTTCTTCCGATCATCCTCGTTGTCGTTGTCGCTTTCGCGGCCGTAACAGTGTGGATCGTTCACGGTATTACGCGGCCGCCGCGGACACCTTA
>JBGPWS010000105.1:0-12870 GCA_041492345.1 Pyrinomonadaceae bacterium
AATTCTTCTTTGGACGCAGTTTCGATAAGTCAGCAACAATCAGAATTGAAAAGCCTTTCGCTTTGGCGTAGTATGCGCCTCGACGACGAATCCTTTTCATTATGGGAGCTTCCGCGCTCTCTGAGTCCCGCGGCAAACATCATCTCTTTAGCAAAATAGTTCTCTTAACACAATGCTGAATCGACGCTGATGATCGGGCAAGTTGTTTCGCATTATCGTATTCTCGATCGCCTTGGCAAGGGTGGCATGGGTGAAGTGTTTGTAGCAGAAGACACCAACCTCGGCCGCCGCGTAGCTATCAAGTTTCCCAACCTCAAATCCGACGAGCGCGATTATCGAGCGCGTTTCTTACGCGAGGCGCGCGCCATTTCCGAATTGAGCAACCCGCATATTGCCACGCTCTACGACGATGGCGAAACAAGCGATGGTCGCCCGTTTCTGGTAATGGAATTGATCCGAGGAGAAACGCTGGGCGACTTGCTGCTCACCGGCGAACTGACGCTGCCGCGTGCGCTACAGATCATAGAAGACGTGGCGACGGCCCTCACCGAGTCTCACGCCCGGGGCATAATCCATCGTGACATCAAGCCGTCGAACATCATGGTTGATGAGCGCGGTCAGATCAAAGTGCTCGACTTTGGTCTCGCCAAGCAACTCGGTGAAGATTCGGTTAACGTCTCCGCACCAGAAGCGCAAACCTTGCTCAACCTGCGCACGCGCAGCGGCGCCGTTCTTGGCACGCCGGCCTATCTCTCTCCAGAGCAGGCCATGGGGGGGAACGTCGACGCGCGTAGCGATCTCTTTGCACTCGGCGGCGTACTGTACGAATGCGTAACCGGCCAGCTTGCATTTCCCGGCACCAGTTTTATTGAGATCGCCGCCAATGTAATTCACGTCGAACCACAACCTCCGTCGAAAGTCGCTCCTAACATTCCGCCCGAAGTGGATGCCATCATTCTCAAAGCGCTGGCGAAGGAGCCGGAAAAAAGATATCAGTCGAGTGATGAACTGATCTCAGATCTGCGTTCCGTGCGGGCCCTGCTGCAAGACGATTCGAGCCAGACGCTCATCCGACCCCGGTCATCAAGCTTCGGTGCGCGGCGCAAGACCCTGACCAATCTTTCGCAGATTTTGAGTCGCCCACGGGTGCCCGTTTGGCAAATCATCGTGGGAGTCGTCGTCGTCGCCGGCATAGCGATGATCTTGTGGCGCTGGTGGCGACCTCCGCTGCACGTGCCGCCGGCGGAAGCGCAGAACTGGTACAACGTCGGAACGAACGCCTTGCGGGATGGGGCCTACTATCAGGCGAGCAAGGCCCTGGAACGAGCAATTGCAATCGATGATAAGTATATTCTGGCGCACGCTCGTTTGGCTGAGAGTCTGGTCGAGCTGGACTATGTAGACCGGGCCAAGGATGAACTTTTGCGCGTTACCTCGCTGGCGAGCGATCGCTCGTTGCTGCCGAAAGCCGACGCGTTGTACGTCGAGGCAATTTCCGCCACGGTAAGGCATGACTTCCCCGCGGCGATAGAATCTTATGCCGCGATCGTGAAAGAGTCCTCTGACGCTGAGAAGGCGCGGGTGCTTGTCGATCTGGGACGCGCCTACGAAAAGAACGACGACATCAACAAAGCAATTGAGACGTTTACGGAAGCCGCGAACCGAAACCCACAATACGCGACGGCGTTTCTGCGCCTCGGCATCCTCTATGGTCGTCAGCGAGATCTCGCGAACGCGCTTGGTTCGTTTGATAAGGCCGAGGGCATCTACCAGGCCATGGGCAATCTCGAGGGGCGCACGGAAGTCGTCTGTCAACGCGGCGCTTTGTTCAATGGACTCGGCAAACTGTCTGAGGCTAAAACACAGTTGGAACAAGCGCTGGCCCTGGCTCAGGCCAGCGACAATACTTCGCAGAAGATAAAGACGTTATTGCAACTGAGCAACCTGGCTGTCGATTCCGGCGAAACAGCGCGGGCAACTGACTATGCGCGCGAAGCCGTGGATCTGGCTCAGAAAAATGGGATGGAGAATCTCAGTGCGCAAGGCTTAACAGACCTTGGTTATAGTTGTCTTGTTCGTGGCGAACCAGATGAAGCTGAGAAATATTTTCTGCAGGCGCTCGGATCGGCACAGAGAGCAAAAGCCCGCAGCAACGAGGCGAGAGCACGTGGCGCGATGGCGAGTCTGCGCCAGCAGCAGAACAAGCCGGATGAAGTCCTTAAGTATCTTGGGCCGGCACTGGCGTTTTACCAGCAAGGCGGCTATCCGGCGGCAACTTCTTCCTGCCTTGCTTTGCTCGCGCGGGCAAACCTTCAGAAAGGTGATTACGCAGCCGCCCAAAAGAATCAAGAGCAACTGCTGCAGCTTGGCCAGCAATTGAATGACCAATCGATGATCGCGCGGGCGCACGCGGAGCGCGGCTCGGCCTTGTCGCGCGAAGAAAAATTTACAGAGGCGCTCGACCATTTCACACAGGCTTATCTGATCTACAACTCGCAGGGAGTTCAGCGCAGCATCGGTTACAACCTACGGGATCGCGCGTACGCCCTGAGTAGCCTCGGCCGCTACAGCGAAGCCCAACCTCTTCTCGATCAGGCGGCAGCGATCGCGGACAAACCCGGTGGCGAGATGAAGCGACTCGCGCTCGACGTTAAGCTTGCCGCCGCTGAGATCGATTTGAGCCAGGAACGTTTTCCCGAAGCCAAAGATAAAGCGGAAAAGTTGCTCGCGGGCGCCGGCACACAGTTCCCCGAAATTTCGGTGAATGGCAGGCGCGTCCTGGGAATGGCTCAGGCCTACGGCGGCGCAGCGGCAGCGGGGAAAACGAAATGTGCGGAAGGGGTAGAACTGGCTAAGCAATTAAACGATCCATGGCAATTAGCCAAAGCACAACTGGCGCTGGCAGAAACGATGCTTCTCTCTGGCGATACACAAGGCGCATTCAGCAATGCCTTGCAGGCGCAGGAGGTCTTTGCGCGGTTCGGTCAACAAGCGTCCGCATGGCGAGCGCTCACGGTCGCGGCGCTCGCCAGTGGAAAGTTAGGCGACAAAAATAAAGCACAAGAGTATGCTTTGCAGGCAAACAATTCGCTATCCAAACTCGAGCAGCGATGGAGTAAGGACAACTATAATACTTTTCTGAGTCGTCCGGACGTTCAGCGATTTCGAAAACTGCTTGACCAATTTACAGGTTCGAGAGCTTGAACCTTTGTTTGCTTGTTTGAAGTTTCAGTTTTGGCGTTGTTCGTAGTCAGATTCTTCGGGCGTGTGCGTGCTCGGTCCGCCTCGCTACAGTTCTTACCCCCAATAAGAAGGAGAGAAATAATGCGTAACTTCCGTCTACTCATCATTGCCCTGGCGACTATTTGCGTGCTGGCCCTCGGTGTTTTTGCGCTCGTTAGTCCGGGCCAGGCCCCTGGCGACGACGTGATTATCATCAAGGGCGGTTCTTTGGAGATCCAATGTGGGAAGAATCACGGCCTCGATTGTTTGGGCACTCACGATTCCAAGGGAAAGTACAAACACAAGAAATCCGGCGCACACATAACGCAGGTCGAAGTTAAGGATAGCACCGGCGCGTCGGTGTTCAGCAGCCCTTTTGACGCGACGCACCAACCGCAGATTGAAATAACTTACAAGTAATCCACCAGAAGCGACCTGATCACGCACCCGGGACTGTTTGTGGCGAGGTACCTTTGCCTCGCCAAGCAGTTGTCTTGTGAGCCGGCCCGTTCAGCCGCTTCAATCCCAGGCCGGGCGGTGTAAAATGATGCGGTCCAAGTGTCCGACAAACTTTCCAGTTTGTCGCTTTCAGGTTTGGAAGCAGGCTACCGCCCGCTCGGTCGGGCATTAGCCCGACTCTAAACAGATACGCAAATCTAGAACGAAGCGTGATCCAATCGGTAAGAAACCACCGACAGTTAGCGAAGTCGCCAAAGCAACAGGCGCAGACTTTGTTGGCGACGGCAATGTGCCGGTAACCGACGTGACGCATGACTCGCGTCAGGCGGGCAAGGGAAGTTTGTTTGTTGCAATACGCGGCGAACTCTTCGACGCGCACAAGTTTATTCCGCAGGTGATGGAACAGGGCGCGGTTGGGATCATTTCAGAGCTTGAGCCATCGGTCGAATGGCGTTCCCTAACAGAATCGCAGTCAGGAAGGGGGCTTGCCCCCGCGGCCTGGATTCAGGTTGATGATGTCCGACGTGCGATGGCTCTCGCGGCGGCCGAAGTCCATCATCATCCGTCGCGCGAACTTCAACTGGTAGGAATCACCGGGACAAACGGAAAGACAACCACCGCTTATCTGGTCGCTTCGATCCCGGAAGCCGCGGGCGAGCCCGTGGCGATGACGGGCACGGTCGAATACCGGCTGGGCACCGAGCGAAAGAAAGCCGGACGCACCACGCCGGAAGCGACAGACATGCAGCGACTGTTGCGTGATGCGATCGAAATTGGTTGCAAGACTGCGGTGATGGAGTGCTCTTCACAGGCGATGGATTTTCATCGTTGTGACGAACTCGACTATGCCGTGGCTGCCTTCACGAACCTGACGCGCGATCATCTGGACTATCACAAGACGATGGAGAACTACTGGTACGCGAAGCAGCGCCTGTTCGACGGGCGGCTCGGATCCAAACCGAAGACTTCGGTCATCAATGTCGATGATCCTTATGGAATCGAGCTGGCGGATCGTCTGGAGCAGGAAGGGCTGCGCGTGGTTCGCTACGCGGTAAAGTCAGATGCCGATGTCACCGCCAGCAATCCGGAGTTTTCCCTGGCAGGCATGCGGTTTCGTTTGCGCACTCCCGCAGGCGAGCGCGACTTTCATTCGCCTTTGGTTGGGCCGCCGCATATCTACAACACACTCACGGCGGTGGCGAGCGGCCTCGCGCTTGGTTACGGCCTGGATGTGGTCACTAAAGCTTTGGAGAAGTGCACCGGAGCGCCGGGACGATTCGAGCGTGTGCCGCACGCCGGCGACTTTGCCGTCGTCGTGGATTACGCGCACAGCGACGACGCGCTGCTGAATGTTCTCCGGACGGCGCGCGACGTCACCAAGGGCAGGATCATCACGGTGTTCGGTTGCGGCGGCGATCGCGACGTATCGAAACGCGCACCAATGGGCGAGGCGGCAGGATCGCTGAGCGATGTAGTGATTCTTACTTCGGACAATCCGCGCACCGAAGACCCGGACAAGATACTCGCCGACGCCGAAGTTGGGATTCAGAAGACCGGCAAGCCCTACGAAAAGATCGCTGATCGCCGCGAAGCAATCAATCACGCCATCGCGCAGGCCCGCGCCGACGATCTGGTTCTGATAGCAGGCAAAGGGCACGAGGACTATCAAATCATCGGGCGCGAAGTCTTTCACTTCGACGACAAAGAAGTCGCGCGCGAAGCCCTGGCGGCGCGTGGGTGAATATGCTGGTTTGGATCCAGTCCGCGTCGCGGACGATTGATAATAGCCCACGAATTTACGGCTGGGTCGAATGAGCAACAAACCATTCTCCAGGCAAACGCTCTCCGGATGCGGGAGATCCGCCTGTCCGGTTCGGAGGGAGGGGGAACGAATCAATCGCTTCTCCCTACCCCTATGCAACCCTGCGGGAAAGCCCGATGAATCAGGCATTACGCGATGAGTTGAGTAGATCGCGCTACGGGATCAGTAACAGCTTCCCGGTTGTCCTTCTGCCTTCAAGATCACGATGGGCCTGCTGAGCTTCGGTCAACGGATACGTTTTGTGTATCCGGAGTTTTAGATCCCCTCGAACGATCATCTGCAATACATCGCCTGAGCGCTGTTCCAGTTCTTCGCGAGTGACGATGTAGTGTTGCAGGCTGGGACGAGTCACAAAGAGCGACCCATGTTTGGTCAGCTCCAGAAGATCGAAGGGTGGGACCGCGCCACTCGCGCCGCCAAACAGAACCAGGTAGCCGCGCGGACGCAAGACATTCAGATCTTTTGCAAACGTGTCCTTCCCCACGCCGTCGTAAACCACGTGGACGCCTTTGTCTTCGGTGAGACGTTTGGTCTCTGTCTCAAAGTCCTGCTCGGTGTAGATGATCACGTCATCCGCTCCGGCATCGCGCGCGCGTTTCGCTTTCTCCTCTGAGCCGGCAGTGCCGATCACGCGTGCGCCGAGAAGTTTGCACATCTGCACCAGAAGCAAACCCACTCCTCCAGCCGCCGCGTGAATCAGCGCGGTCTCACCAGGCTTTATCGGATAGGTGCTGTGACTGAGGTAGTGGGCCGTCATCCCCTGGAGCATGGCCGCAGCAGCTTGATTGAAGTCGAGCTGATCGGGAATCTTGACTAAACGATCTGCGGGGACAGCGGCGTACTCGGCATAACTTCCGAGCGCGCCTGAATACGCGACACGGTCGCCAACTTTTACATTGCCTGCGTCCGCGCCAGTGGCGATAACGACGCCCGCAGCTTCCTGGCCATTCACGAACGGTAGCGGCGCGGGATAATGGCCCTCGCGAAAATAGACATCAATGAAGTTCACGCCCGCCGCTTCGACTTGCACGACCGCTTCGTTTGGCTTGGGCTCGGGAACTGGAAGATCGACGAGCGTGAGAACTTCGGGACCACCAGTTTGGGAAACTTGTATGGCTTTCATGTGGTTATAGTAGATGGTGAAGAGAGAAAAGAGAAAGCAGTGATGGGTAGTGGGGAAAAGCAATCAAACAGCAACAGTCCGCGTAGCGGACGATTGATAATAGCCCAGCAGTTTACTGCTGGGATCGGCACCGTCTTGAACAAGTGAGTCCGTGAAACGGACGGCTGAGGAAAACGGGGATCGTCATTGATATCTCCCTTCTCCCGCTGGGAGAAGGGTTGGGGAAGAGGGGGCATAGCCGAGGTCGACACCAAGCCCTCTCCCTAACCCTCTCCCAAAGGGAGAGGGAATGAAAGACGGAAGGTGATGAACGCCATGTCGGTAATTGTCGTCATGCCGTTCATCTAGTTCAATCGTCCGTTTCACGGACTAACCAAAGGACTGGGTCGAACCCCAGCAGTGAACTGCTGGGCTATTGTCACTCGTCCGCTTCGCGGACTTGCCCTACTGACCCGAACGCTCTACGCATCCCCCACCTTAACGATCTGCTTACCAAGATTCTCGCCGCTGAACAACCCGATGAAAGCTCTTGGTGTGTTTTCAAATCCTTCCACAACGCTCTCCGCGTATTTCAGTTTTCCTTCAGCAACCAACTGGGCTAATTGCATAACGCCCTCAGTAAACGTCGCGGCGTATTCAGTGACAATAAACCCGCGCATCAGCGCGCTATTAATCAATAGATAAGGCTGTGGGCGTGGCCCGACATCCGGTCTCTCCATGTTGTAGAAAGAGATTTGCCCGCAGATGACGATGCGCGCGCCGTGATTGATTAGCGGCATCACCGCATCTGAGACTTCACCGCCGACGTTGTCGAAGTACACGTCAATGCCATTCGGGCAAGCATCTTTCAATGCTTCTCGTATACCTCCCGGGTTCTTGTAATTAATGCCGGCGTCCACACCGAGTTCATCCGTCAGATAACGATTCTTTTCGTCGCTGCCGGAAATACCGACTACGCGACAGCGTCTGATCTTCGCAATCTGACACACGGTCATTCCTACTGCGCCGGCCGCGCCAGAGACCACAACGGTCTCACCTTGTTTCGGCTGACCGATATCGAGTAAACCAAAGTAAGCCGTCAGGCCCGGCATGCCCAGGACGCCGAGCGCCGTCGTCACCGGAGCGCCCGGCGGAACTTTCATCAAACCGTCGGCTTTAACGACGTTGTAAAGCCGCCAGCCAAACATGCTTGTGACAATATCTCCCGGTTGAAATTTGGGCGAGCGGGATTCCACTACTTCGCCCACGGCTCCGCTCTCGATCACTTGATCAACTTCAAACGGAGGGATGTAAGAGCGGCCCTCGCGCATGCGGCCGCGCAGGTATGGATCGACTGAGATGTAAAGTGTGCGCACCAAAACTTCGCCGTCGTTTGGCTTTGGTCCCTCCGCATCAACGATTTGGAAGTTGTCGAGGGTAGGCACACCAGCCGGTCGACTGGCGAGTCGGATTTCTTTGTTTTGCATGCAGAGATGATAAGCCGGAATGGGAGAAGGCGGAAGGCAGGAGGAGTGCGGAGTCAGTACCACCTGCGTTAGCGGGTGGGATCATCAGTCAAGCCGCGTTGAGTGTCTGACCCACCCGCTCACGCGGGTGGTGCTAGCCTCATTACCGCGCTGTCCGCACATGAGGCGGCAGAGCCGCATCTCTGAAGGGTAGCCCGCTCAATAAAGCGCAATGCTCAATGAAAGACGGAAGTGTACCGACTCGCAATCTTTGCGTGCCTCACTACCGTACATCACATTGAACGGGCCATTAGCCAACCGCCGTAACGCTTTCTCCATCAGACTTACGGTCCTCGATTGCAGGTGCTTTCCAAGTTCTTTGTAAATCGGTTCGGCCATACGAGCTAAGGTTCGCGTTTCATTTTTGATGGCTTTGGGCCATCGCTCACATGGAGAATCAGTAAATGAAGTTTCCCCGTTTTCCCCATCTGCGTTCTGCGAAGTTCGCACCCGTTGCCATCTTTTCTCTTTTCTTTCTGACCAACTTTACCGGACTCTTCTTCAGTCCCGCATTTACGCCTTCCGTTAACGCCGCCGCTCAGATAGAGACGATACCTGCGGACATCCCGCAATCCGGTAATTGTGATTTGGATTGGATCATCTTTCACGCCGGAGAGCGCGAAGGCGTCGATCCGCGATTCATCCACGCCGTCATTCAGCAGGAATCGAATTACGATCCGGATGCGCTGTCTCCCGCGGGAGCGCGCGGCCTCATGCAGTTGATGCCGGGCACGGCAAAAAGATTTGATTGCGACGATACTAAAGACGAAGCTTGTAACGTCGAGGCGGGAACAAAATACCTGGCCTGGCTTTTGAAGAGATTCAACGGTGATGTGAAGCTGGCGCTCGCCGGTTACAACGCCGGTGAAGGAGCCGTGGACAAGTACCAGGGCGTGCCGCCTTATCCCGCGACGCAGAACTACGTAAATAAGATCGTCGCGAACTACGGCAAAACTTATCACCCGATCCTCTAGCCTGAAGACGCGAAGATAGCGTTCGGTCTCATCAACTAGCCACAGATAAACACGGATTGAAACCGATCCGAGCAAGTCCAATTTAACCGTGGTTCACGGACAGGGATTAGTTTCGGTCCGTGAGCCGCGTTAATCCGTGCCTATCGGTGGCTGAAGCCGCTTTTCGCTGCTCGCCCAAGGCGGGCGAGGGCGGGATGTGATCATTGATCCTTTTCTTGTTCGAGATTGGCCGTGTGCCTGGCGACGATCTGCCAACCTTCTTGCCTCTTCATCCAGACGTTCGTGATGCAGAACCGAGCATTGATGTCCGTGTCCTCGAATCTTGCTTTGGCAGTTATGCGGTAACTCGTCACAGCGGTGTCGCCGTAAGCACGCACTTTCAGGTCGTCTTTATCGTATCGCTCGACCCTGGCCTTCTGGGCAGCCTGGCGCACCTCTGTCATCACCGCCGGTTTGTCAACGCAGATGCCAATCGGAGCCGTGACCATGATGTCATCGGCGTAGATGCGATCAAGAGCGTCCACATCGAGTCGCATCTCCGTCTGTGTGAGTTCTTCTTCCAGCTTCCGTATCTCTTTTTCAACGTTTTGATTCATCAGTTTGTCTCCTTTTCAATTGCTTAGGAAAATCGGTTGCTCGGTTCATGCCCTTACCATAGAATGGCCTCGGCTTTCTCAGGATTGCCGATCTCCAACTAATTGCTGGACCGGCTTACCTTGCCGGGCAAGATATGACCCAGGGCAAGCAAAAGTCCTTTGCGAGTTTGGAAAAGTTTCGGAAAAAGTAGGGAAGGCAGAGCACAACGGTGATGTTCTGGCGGACGAACCTCCTGTACGAATTTGGCCCCTTTCGCGTGGACGCGCGCGAACGGCGACTGTCGCGCGATGGCGAGGTTGTGCCACTGACGCCGAAGGTTTTCGACATTCTGCTCGTCTTTGTGCAAAACAGCGGGCACATTCTCAGCAAAGACGAGGTGATGAAACTCATTTGGCCCAACACTGCCGTCGAACAAGGAAACCTTGCTCGAAACGTCTCGACGTTGAGAAAGGCGCTGGGCGAGAGCCCAACCAACTACCGGTACGTTGAAACCGTTCCCTGGCGCGGTTATCGCTTTGTGGCAAACGTCCATGTGGTGCGCGCCGAACTTGCCGGTTCAGCGATAGATTCGATCGCGGTCTTGCCTTTCGTGAATGTCGCCGGCGATCCAAACCTTGAATACCTCTCGGACGGAATTACGGAAACTCTCATCAATAATCTGTCGCAGTTGACGCAGCTCAAAGTCATGTCGCGCAATTCCACCTTTCGCTACAAAGGTCGCGAAACAGAGGCATCAGCGGCAGGGCAAGATCTGAATGTGCAGTCGGTAGTCATCGGCCGCGTCGCCGAACGTGACGATTTGCTCTCGATTAGCGTTGAGCTGGTGGATACGCACGACGACAGCCAAATCTGGGGCGCGCAGTACAACCGAAAACGCGCGGACATCTTCGCGATGCAGGAGACCATTGCTCAGGAAATCACCGAGAAGCTGCGATTGAAATTGACGGGTGCAGAGCAGCAACGACTGACCAGACGTCGTACGGAAAATGCTGAGGCCTACCAGTTCTATCTGAAAGGACGTTATTACTTCAACAAACTGACGTTCGACTGGGTGCAAAAAGGAGTCAAGCACTTCCAACAAGCGATCGAAAAAGACGCGCAGTACGCCCTGGCTTACACCGGATTGATTGATTGCTACAACTACCTCGCCAAACCAGCGGAAGCAAAAACGGCCGCGACCAGGGCCCTGGAGTTGGACCAAACGCTGGGCGAGGCGCACGCTTCACTGGCCTTTCACAGATTTCTTTATGATTGGGACTTTGCGGGCGCCGAAAAAGGGTTCAAGCAAGCTCTTGAATTGAACCCCAACTATGCGGAAGCTCATCATTGGTACGCCATATATTTGGCCAACGTGGGTCGGCACGATGAGGCGATGCCACTCGGGAAACGAGCGGTCGAGCTTGATCCGCTCTCGCTTTTGATGAACATGACCCCTGCATTAATCTTCTACCTTGCGCGTCAATACGATCGTTCGGTAGAAGTACTTCAGAAAATCATTGACCTGGAGCCAAACTTTCCCGCCGCGCACAGTGTGCTCGGAAACGCTTATGCGCAGCAGGGAATGTATGAACCCGCGATGGCCGAATATCAGAAAGTGCTGGAGCTTTCCAAAGGCGTGGCAGTCGTGGAAACGGCGATGAAAGTAGTCGTCGCACATGCTTATGCCCGGTGGGGAAAAAGCAGCAAGGCGATCAAGATGCTTGACGAAGTCACTAAGGCGAGCGCTACAGGGACAAATGTGTCGCCGTATTCGATCGCCGGAATCTACGCCGCGCTGGGCCAGAGCGAGCCGGCATTCGAGTGGCTCAACAAAGCCTACGAGCAGCGCGATCTTCAGTTGGTCAGCCTGAAAGTGGCTCCCACTCTCGACAACGTTCGCTCCGACCCGCGATTCACAGACCTTGTGCGGCGCGTTGGGCTGCCGCAGTGAATCTGATTGGAAGAAAAGCTATTGACTATTAGCGCTGGCACACGCCTCGGTCGCTACGAGATCCGCTCAAAGTTAGGCGAGGGCGGCATGGGCGAGGTGTATCGCGCGCGCGACGAGAAGTTGAATCGCGATGTGGCGATTAAGATTTTGCCCGCAGCCTTCTCACAAGACCCTGAGCGGCTGCTCCGCTTTGAGCAGGAAGCGCAGGCTGTGGGCGCGCTGAATCATCCAAACATTCTGTCTGTTTATGACGTAGCGACGCATGACGGCGCGCCTTACGTCGTTTCGGAATTGCTGGAAGGCGAGTCGTTGCGTGACCGAATTGCCGGCGCAGCGTTTCCGCAGCGTAAAGCGATCGAATATGCGGTCCAGATCGCGCATGGGCTCGCGGCCGCTCACGAGAAGGGAATCATTCATCGCGATCTGAAGCCCGACAATCTATTCATCACCAAAGACGACCGCGTGAAAATTCTCGACTTCGGGCTGGCTAAGCTGGTCCAGTCTCCTGATGCGAACAAGGCACAGACCGATGTACCCACCCGAAAGGTTCACACTGATCCCGGCACGGTGATGGGCACCGTGGGCTACATGTCGCCTGAGCAGGTGCGTAGCCAACCGATCGATCATCGCTCCGACATCTTTTCGTTCGGTGCAGTGCTCTACGAAATGTTGTCAGGCCGGCGCGCTTTTCATCGTGATTCGGCGGTAGAAAGTCTCAACGCCATTCTTAAAGATGATCCACCGGAACTCACCGAAACGAGCGCAAAGATAAACCCCGCACTCGATAAAATTGTACGGCGGTGTTTAGAGAAGAAGCCGGAGCGCCGCTTTCATTCCGCGCACGATCTGGGCTTTGCGCTCGAAGCGTTGACTGCGCCTTCCGACTCATCGCTGAAGACGGTGACTTCGGCCGCGGTTACGCAGAATCAGACAGGCTCAGGCATGCTCGGGCTGCTTCGGAATGCGTGGCTGGGATGGGTTGTGGCCGGAGCATTCGTACTGTTAACGCTGGGCCTCGTCTGGGCGTATTTTGCGCGCCCATCGACAAGTGACGCGCGGGTGATGAGGCTTTCCATCCTGCCGCCGGAGAAGGCGACTTTGATAGCGGGGCAGGCACCCACCGTTTCGCCTGATGGTGCTCACCTCGTGTTCGTAGTTACCGATGCGACCGGGAGGAC
This sequence comes from Pyrinomonadaceae bacterium, assembly GCA_041492345.1. Taxonomy (GTDB): domain Bacteria; phylum Acidobacteriota; class Blastocatellia; order Pyrinomonadales; family Pyrinomonadaceae; genus UBA11740. The sequence continues at coordinate 12,811 of JBGPWS010000105.1, forward strand.
GGTCCTTTACCTGCGCGCTCTCGATTCGCTGGCGGCCCAACCCCTCGTCGGTACAGATGG
>JBGPWS010000396.1:0-3348 GCA_041492345.1 Pyrinomonadaceae bacterium
AAGGATAAGGACAAGAAGGGAAGCGACGTGTTTCCGATGCTGCTGATTGCGGTCAGGGATCGCGAAGCAGCTCGCCGGATAATGCCGCGCGTGCTTGATGGGCTCGGCATCGGCGAAGCGAACCTGATTGCGCAAGTGGAAAAACGCGAAGACACCGAGCTCGTGAACTACGCGGGAGTTTTTGCTTACGCTTTCGTCGGCGACTTCGTGGTGATTTCAGAAGCGGCCACGGTGCGGCGTGTAATTGACGCTAACATCAATCATCAGACGCTCTCATCGAACACGGCGTTTCGCAACTCGCGCCGCTGGGAACCAAATCGGACGTTGGGACAAATCTACATTTCGCCCGCGTTGATGGAGGGTTATCACGAAGAGATTCGCAAGCAGGCCACAACGTGGGACCCGGCGATGCGCGACTTCCTCCTGGGATTGGATCCGACCGCCACTGCGATCACTTATGCGCTCTCGAACGAAGGACTGGGCACTCAGCACGAGATACACCTGCCCAAGAACCTGATTCTTACGATGGTTGCCGGAATCTCGTCTGCGACTAAGAACCCGCCGCCGGAGGCGAACGAAATGATCGCCGCGAGCGCTTTGCAGATGATTGCCAACGCCGAAACTAGTTATCACTCAGGCGTGGGCAAAGGCAGCTACGGCACGCTCGATCAATTGACCCAGCAAAAGCTGGTGATGATGGAGGTGTTCCAGAAGTACGGATACAACTTTGAAGTCACTGCATCGGGCGATCAATTCGAAGCCGTGGCGGCGCCACGTGAGTATGGCAAGACCGGCAAGCGATCCTTCTTTGTAGACAAGAGCGGAGTCGTGCGCGGCGACGATCACGGTGGTGCGCCGGCAACGGTTGCGGACAAGCCAATTCAGTGATCCGAGATGAGGTCAGTACGGGGAGCGGTAGCGACCTGGTCTCAACACTCCACACGACTCGTGATCGCGAGGACGACACCCGGTCGCTACCGCTCCCGGTACTGACCTCACTGCGGACAAGGATGTCAGTGCTCCCATTACTCAACACTCTCCAAAATCGACTTCACTATCTCGCCCGCTTCGCCGCGCACACCTTTCAAAATTCGCGCCGATTCCAAAGCGGTGGGCAAAACGGTCAAAGCCAACTCTGGTTGGGAACGCGCTGACACCGTGTTCGACATCAACTCCAGCACGCCCTTGCCACGGGTGATCTGCTTCGGCCGCCAGCGCGCGCCGTCTTTGTAATTCGTGGAAACTACCAATCCCACGCGCAGAGGTTTCGACCCGACTACGGCGCCGATTTCTTCCGCCCGAACTTTCTTTGATTCCTGCCCGTCCGGTAAACGCATGCCCAGTGCTCTGGGGTAAGGATGAACGCGCCCGCGTTCATCCAACACCGCGTACTCATCCGAATAGTAAGTCGCTCCCGCGCGGATCAGTTGGTCCACCAGCGTGGTCTTGCCGCTGTGACTCAGGCCCGGAATCAGAATTGCGCGGTCCTTCCAACCAACCACGCCGGCATGAACAAAGATGCGGCGGGGTGCATGCTCTGCGACAGTCAACTGCACGTGAGATTCAAAGGCATCGAGCACGCCATCGAATTCTCTGGCGCGCGCAAACCTGAGCAGGTTGCAATAGCCAATGCTAAAGCGATGCACCTTAGAATCAGGTTGCGCCCGGCTGCCGACGATTGAATAGAGATGGTCGACGAGCGCGAACGATGCCGGTTTCGATCCCGGCGGCAGGCGCGCGATTATATCTTTCAGGAGGGCAGAATCCTTGACCCGCACGCCGACACGCACGCCGTAAGAGTTGAATGACATTCCGTCCGCCCAGCCCAGGCGGTCAATTTTGGCCATTCAAGTAGATGGTTTGCGATAACGCGGGATCTGCATCATGTTTATAACCAGCGATCAACTCTTTCTCTAGAGATTCTCAATCGGCACGGGCTCGACCCGCTCGGCCAGTTCAAATTTGAAAACGCGTGAATAAAAGTAAAGCTCGCCATCGAGCGAGCGCTTGATGTTTTCGGCGCGGCGAAAGCCGTGCTGTTCTCCCTCGAAGGCTACATACGCGACCGGCACGCCTTTCTTGCGCAAGGCTTCCACCATCATCTCGGCCTGATTGGGCGGCACAACTCTGTCTTCCAGACCCTGAAAGAAAATGACCGGGCAGGACAATCTGTCGGTGAAGTTTATCGGCGAGCGTTGGAGGTAGAGATCGCGACGCTCAGGATACGGACCGATCAGGTTATCGAGATAGCGCGACTCGAACTTGTGGGTTTCTTTCGCCAGGGCCTCGGCATCGCTAACGCCGAAGAAACTCGCTCCAGCTTTGAATTGATCGCGAAAAGTCAGCGCGCACAAAGTGGTGTAGCCGCCCGCGCTGCCGCCGTCGATCATCAGGCGGTTACTGTCGGCATCGCCACGCGTCGCCAGGAACCTGGCGCCGTTTACACAGTCGTCGACGTCAACGATGCCCCAGCTGCCGTTCAACCTTTCGCGATAGGCGCGCCCATAGCCGGTGCTGCCGCCATAGTTAACTTCCAGCACGGCAACGCCCCGGCTGGTCCAGTATTGAATACCCAACATTAAAACGGCGACCGTCGCTGAAGTTGGTCCGCCGTGGCTTTTGACCAGCAACAACGGCCTTTCCAGCCTGGGCGCGGTAAAGTCGCGGTTCTTTGGCGGATAGTAGAAACCGTGCGCGGTCAAACCATTTTCGGTAGGGAACTCAATCGGCTGAGGCTCTGAAATATAGCCGGCAGGGATCTCGGTTTTGTTCGCCCGCTGCAAGACTCTGGCGGCGCGAGTCGCGAGATCCATTTCTATGATCGAGATTGATTCGTGCGGAGAGCCCGACCGGAACACAGCGCGACCAGGCGCGGCGCACACATAAGAAATCTCGGTGTACGACGAGTCAATTCGCTGAAGCTTTCCGGTACGCGTGGCGATGATACCGAGGCGCCAGAGGCCGCGCTCAGCAAAGGCGCAGACGATTCTGTCGGCGGATTCAAACGCGTAGGTTGACAGTCCGAAGATCCACTGTGGCGCGCCAAACTCGGCTTCCATTTCGCAAACGCATTCGATCGAAAGCTCCGCTGTCGTGCGATAGATGTTCCACCAACCCGAACGATCGGAAACGAAGTAAAGGGTTCCGTCCGGTGACCACTCTGGTTGAAAGATCGATTCTCGGAGGCCGCCTGCGATCAGGTGTTGATTAGCGATGGTTCCTTCGTCGTCGATTTCACCTGCCCAGAGTTCGCAGCCGTCCCAGGGCATGTTGGGATGGTTCCAGGTGAGCCATGCCAGACTGGAACCATTTGGACTGATACGCGGCGAGGAATAAAAGTCGTTGCCG
>JBGPWS010000367.1:0-4047 GCA_041492345.1 Pyrinomonadaceae bacterium
AACACCACCACCGGCAACTGCCAGTAAAGACGCGACGGCCGCAAAAACAGCCGCGCCGCCAAAGCCGGCGGGGCCCGGCCCATCCAAGACAGTAGTTCGCGGTGGCATCGGTGTTTTTTACAACCGGATATACGAGGACCTGATTCTCCAGGCGCACAGATTCAACGGCCTCAATCAACAGCAATTCGTGGTCACTGATCCGTCGGTGCTCGATCTCTTTCCTGCCATAGCCGCGATCGGGCTACTCGAAACCTTCAAGCAGCCACAGACGCGACGACTGCTTGGATCAGAACTCGACCCAGGCCTCTCTTTGCGCTCGTCAGTAAGTCTGGAGCGTCAGCTATCGAAAACCTTAAGAGTTAGCATCAATTATTCTCACTCGCAGACGTTGCGCGCGTTACGCACCGTGAATATCAACGCACCATTGGCCGGGACCTTTAATCCGGCGCTGCCCACCAGCGGTGTACGGCCACTGGGTCAGGGCGCCGGGAACATTCTTGAATACCAATCGACTGGTAAATACAAGTCTGACTCGCTCAGCGTAGGTGTCAGCGGGAAAATTTTCAAGGTGGATTTCTGGACCAACTATTCCCTGAATAAGAACCGGAGCGCCGACAGCGGCACCAGCGGTTCTTCTTTTGATCCCTATGACTTTAGTCAGGAATGGGGGAGGGCCTCGTACGATATCCGGCATCGGTTCTTTGGCGGTGGAAGTTATCAAACACGTTCAGGATTCAGTGTGAATACATTTATCGTCGCTAGTTCCGGTGCACCCTTTAACATCACCACCGGACACGACACCAATGGCGATACTTTCTTTACCGAACGCCCGGCCTTTGCCACCGATCTTAACAAGCCCGGCGTGATCGTGACGCCGCTGGGCGCATTTGATCCGAATCCTGTAGCGGGTCAGCGGATCATCCCGCGGAACTTTGGCCAGGGATCAGGCTTCCTCTCAGTCAACGTGGGCCTGGCCAAGGTCGTAAAGTTTGGCAAGGCGATTCCAGCCAAAACGCCGCCCGCTGCCGCGAACGGAAATGTGGTGACCGCCGCCGCCAGCCAAAAACCGCCTCCCAAACCACAGATTCAAAGACCGTATTCATTGTCGTTTTCGATCTATGCAAGCAATGCCTTGAACCACACCAATCGAGGAAACCTGTTTGGGAACATGGCCTCGCCTTACTTTCTGAAATCGAACGGATCTTCCAACACGTTCTTCTTTGGACCAGACGGCGGCGGCTCTGGCGGAAATCGACAAATCACTTTGCGGGTGAGATTGGGTTTCTGATGCCGGCGGAAGTCTTTGCAGGCTTCACTCAACTTCAAATAGCGAGTCAGTTTGAATCCTGGACTGCGTAACGGATCTTATCGAGAGTCCGCCGCCACGTCCTCGAGCGGCAAGCCATCGGCGCAAAGCGGGCAGTCGGCAGGTAACCACAACTCGTAATCGTCGCGGGCGGCCGCCTCGACCGCCACGCCACGTTGCGCGAAAAAGTCAGCGCCCGTCGTGCCAAGCACGAGCAGCGCTCCGGCAACGATAGGCGCGGCGCCATGCGCCTGAAGTTCCTCGTAGGTGCCCCTGAGCGCCGACCCCGCGCTCATCACATCATCAACAATCGCGAGTCGCTGACCACGAATTCGCGGAGCGAACGCCGGCGGTAGACGATAGCGGGCCTGGTACAAGCCGCTGATCTGAGACGCCGGTACACGCTCAGTGAAAGAGAACTCAAGGGCGAGCGCGTGCGCGACGAGCTGAGCGAGGAACGCGCCGCCAAGGAGCGGTCCGCACACTCCCGCGACGTTGTACGGGCGCAGGGCGTTCGCCAGCGCGGAGACCAGCGGAGCGATTCGGCGCGGCTCGGCAAACAGTGGATCAAGATCAAGCCAGAGCCCGCCATGATGGCCGGACTCGAGCCGGAAGTGGCCGCGACGGCCGGCGACTAACTCCATAAACGCTCGTATACCAGGTTCGCTCATGGCCACTCCGATGTATGTCCGCCGGACTGCGTATTACACCACGATGTGCCGACTGAAAAAGAAAATGTGCGGCGAATCATATTTGATTGTCTTAAAATGTGAAGCATCATGATCAGGAAAAACTTAACGATCCTGTTTACCGTCGTCTGCCTGTTGCCGGCACTTTCCTTTTCTCAAGATAGAACTTCCGCGCAGGAGCCTCCCTTATTAACCTTTAACGATCTGCAAAGAAATGATTCCATTGAAGGACCGTTTCGGATCGTTGGCGCTGTCATCGACATCTACAAGTGTCCGCCGTGTCCGGCGGGAGCAATGTGCAAACCGTGTATCCCGGATAACATCGTCGTGACCGACAACATCGACGAAGAGGACCTTTCCAAGATCAAGCGCCTCAGGATCTCTACCGAGAAGCCCGAGCAATTTGAACTGAAGAAGAAGTACACGTTCACGGTGAAGGTAAAAGGCAAGGTGCCGTCAGGGCGCGCGATTCAAGACGTAGACTTGATTAGCTTCGAGCCGGTGAAGGAATAGCAAAACACTCGGCGTTGCTATTTCGGCGCCTTCCCGGTTTTCAGCATCGACGAAGGACACAATTTCTCGACCCCACACTCTTCACACAACGCGCGGCGCGCTTTGCAAACCCTGCGGCCGTGAAAGATCAGCAGATGAGAAAAGATAATCCAGTCTTTGCGCGGCACCAGCTCCATTAGCTCCTGTTCGATCTTGCCGGCGTCCTTCTTCTTCGTGAGACCGAGGCGTTGAGACAAACGGCTGACGTGCGTGTCAACAACGACCCCTGACGCGATCCCGAAGGCGACGCCGAGCACGACGTTGGCCGTCTTGCGCGCAACGCCGGGCAGCCGCAACAATTCTTCCATGGTTTGCGGCACCCGGCTATCAAATTCATCGACGAGCATCCGACAAGCGCCCTGAATCGACTTCGTCTTGTTGCGAAAGAAGCCGGTGGTGTGAATGTCCTGCTGCAGCTCAGTTGCCGAAACTTTCAGATAGTCTACGGGCTGGCGGTATTTGCGAAAGAGATCCGCGGTGACGACATTGACCCGTTCGTCGGTGCACTGGGCTGACAAGATCGTGGCGACTAAAAGTTCAAACGCGTTCGAGTGATTCAACGCGCAGTGCGCATCGGGATGCGCGCGCTTGAGCAGCTTGATGATCTGTTCAGTGCGTGCTTTGCGCTGAGCTTTGGTTTCTCTCATTTTGGAGTGCGGCGACTTGTCGCCGCTTTTCTATCACGTCTAAACCAGCGCGCCGCGATATGCGAAAGCGCTGACAAGTCAGCGCACTCCAAATAACGGCTACGGCCTCAATCTGCCGGTGAGCATCAACGCCATCATCTTCCAGTCGCCCATGAACGACCACAGTGGATGCGTGAAAGTAGCCGGCCGATTTTTCTCAATGAAGAAATGAGCTGCCCAAGCAAAGGCGTAGCCAGGTATCAGCGCCAGCGGAAACAGCCACCACTTTCCCATCGCAATCAGAACGATCAAGAAAGCGAGAGCTGTCAGTGTGCCGAGACCATGCAGAAAGCGCGTGGCGGGCTTGCTGTGCTCGCCAAGGTAATAAGGCCAGAAATCGGCGAATGAGTTGAACTGACGAGTGGTCATGCGAAGTTTTCGCGGCCATTCTAGCAGATGCGGGCGCAGTTTCACTGGGAACGCGGGGCGCCCTCGCCCGCAATGAGCGCGAAGCGAATCCCATTAGCACCTGGCTTCAGCCAGGTTGTTACCGAGGTCATTGGATCCCTGAACCGTTTCAACGGTTTAGAATGAAAACCGTTGGAAACGGTTAGTGTCACATCGTGATCGGCTGATCACCGCACTGAAGTGCGGTGCTAATGAGATTTTCAAACCAACCGACTATCGAAACCTTTCCAGCCTTGACCGTCGGGCTGGAGCACAGGCAAGATCAATCCCTATGTTTCGCAGTTCAACCGTTCATTTCAGGGTTTTCCGTCAAATCCAGGCATCGATTTCCTTTTTCGTCGCCGCCTGCCTGTTGGTTTCTTTCTTCCCTTCCCGTTCACGCACGCAGGCACAAGCACAGGCCTAC
>JBGPWS010000116.1:0-12277 GCA_041492345.1 Pyrinomonadaceae bacterium
CTCTTCTTCTTCAATGTCGCGACCTCGGGCTTTCCTCCATGCCAGGAGCCTTTTGTTCACTAGCGTCAGCGGAACCAGCAGGAGTGGCATCAGAACAAGATAGATGACGAAGAACGGGATATTGTGAGGAGTCTTGACGCGCAAGAAGCCCATGGCCAGAACGATGACCAGCGCTAATACTGAGCAAACGCCAGCCAGAGTTCGCTTTCTCATCGCACTGCCCTCAATACTTTTTCAAACAGGTCGAGAGTAAAGAATGACGGTTCAGCCGTCGCCACGCTCACGGACTAAGCCTATCCTTGATGTGCCCGGGCAAATCACTCACCTTGACCCGCTCCTGCTCCCAGGTGTCGCGGTCGCGCACGGTGACGGCTTCGTCTTCCAGTGATTGATGATCGACGGTCACGCAGAACGGCGTGCCAATCTCGTCCTGCCGCGCATACAACTTTCCAATTCCGCCGGTGTCGTCGTAAACCGCGCGCACCAGCGGTTGCAGCGAGCGCTTGATGGCTTTCGCCATGCCGACGATCTCAGGTTTGTTCTTGGCCAGCGGAAGTACAGCTACCTTTATCGGCGCCATTGAATGGTGAAGCTTCAGGATGACGCGTGTCTCGCCTTTGTCATTTGTCTTTTCAGAGTACGCGTCCATCAACAGCGCGAGCACGGTGCGGTTAACGCCGGCGGCCGGCTCGATCACGTAAGGATAGAACCGCTGTTTCGTCTGCTCGTCAAAATACGAAAGGTCTTCGGTTGAATCCGGATTCAAACGCTTCCCTTCCGTGTCTTCCGGCTTTTTCGAATGCGTGCGCAAATCAAAGTCGGTGCGATTCGCAATGCCCATCAACTCGTCCCAGTTACGTTCTTCGTCTTCACGTTCAGGGAAGAAGCGATACTGAATATCCACGGTGCGTTTGGCGTAATGCGCCAACTCTTCTTTAGGCTGTTCATAAAGCCGCAGGTTGTCGCCCGAAATACCGATGCCCTGAAACCATTGATGACACGCGTCGATCCATTCCTGATGCGCTTGCTCGTCCTCGCCGGGGCGCACGAAATACTCCATCTCCATCTGCTCGAACTCGCGCGTGCGAAAAATGAAGTTGCCCGGCGTGACTTCGTTGCGAAACGATTTGCCTATTTGCGCCACGCCGAAAGGCAGCTTGCGCCGGCTGGTGTTGAGCACGTTAAGAAAGTTTATGAAGATGCCCTGCGCGGTTTCCGGACGCAGATAGACGAGCGCGTCGGGATCGTCTTCAGCCGTGGCGCCAACATGCGTACGAAACATCAGATTAAAGGGCCGCGGTTCAGTGAGATTCTTTGACCCACAATTTGGACATTTGCCATCGTCGAGTTTGTCTGCTCGCAAACGCGTCTTGCATTCACGGCAATCAACCAACGGATCGGTAAAAGTCTCTTCGTGACCGGAGTATTTCCAAGCCAGACGGTTCAGAATGATGGAAGAGTCGACCCCTTCGATATCATCGCGTTCGTAAACCATCCAGCGCCACCACGCGGCGCGCACGTTGTTGGCGAGCTCAACCCCGAGCGGACCGTAGTCCCACGCGCTGCCCAGGCCGCCATAGATTTCGGATGATGGATAGACAAAGCCACGCCGCTTGGCGAGCGAAACAATGGTTTCAATGTTTGGTGCAGACACTTGTTGTGAATCCGGAACCGTGAAATCGAACTTAAATAGAGCGGGTTAGGAGTGTAGCAGCGAAGTCTGACAGTTCAAAAGCACGAAGAGGATACCAGAGGATGAGGTCAGTAACGGGAGCGGTAGCGACCGGGTCTCGTGGCTACAATCTTGGATCGGGCGAAGGTGGTGCGACCCGGTCGCTACCGCTCCCGGTACTGACCTCGCAAAAGCAAAAAACGCGACCGGGCTCAATTGAACCGGCCGCGCTCTCTTTCCCCTTGCAACCTGACTCAACGAAAGACCCAAGTCGACATAAAAGGCGTGCGGGCCGCTGATAAATCCCGCGAGGCTCCCCCTAGCCTCTACAGGCTGTCTATCAGCAGCCCTGCCTTTTTGCTCATCGACTGTTCTGGCAACTCTGTTCCCCCGAAAGAGCCGCCATTGCTCAGATGTAAAGCGCCTCCCCCGAAGCGCCTCGCAACCGTTGTCTCCGAGCCTGACCCTAAATTGCTTTTACCCTTTAGCTTTTGTCGTCCGAAGGCTGAGCAACGATTGTGCCAGTAAGCTTACCGCGGATAGCCGGAATGTAAGAATCGTGATTCCGCGAGCAAATGGATGTGCGAAGAGTCTTCACACTGCGATCGGAGAATAGGGGACGGCACCTGATACGACCAAAACACTTGTAGTTGTTCAGTACAGCGAAGGCGCGACTATGCACTAAAATCGCTCGGCCGAAATGGATCGGTGCTCTCTCCCAGGACTCGTCCGGCTACCGATCATACCGAGGGCTAATCCGAAAACACGATCGCAAAGTCTGAATCGACGGAAGACCCGGTTTCAGAAGTTATCGGGATGAAAAGGACGTGCGTAGAATTCGCGATAAAGCCAACCGAGGACGCGAATCTCTGCCGTGCAGAGAGTTTCCAGCCAGCAATTAAAGAGAAAGTCGGTTCGCGTGGTCGCGACAGGTATCTTTTGCGATTCACCGACCACGGAACTCGCGGCACTCATGTCGAGATTATAGGCCGACGAAACATCTTCAGTTGCCTTTGATGCCTTATCCAGGGCGTTCAATAACTGAGCAATCCATGCTTGCAGCTCGCGTTCAGTTGGGTTATGGGCGACGGACTGTAGTATGCCGATAGCCAGGCGATCTTCGGCGCGATTGAAGTTGAATACATCTTCACCCGCGAGGCGGCTTTGTTCCTGCTTCCATTGAAATAGCTCTTCGACTTTTGCGTGTTTGATCACCGCCACGCGCTGGTCATAGTCGAGAAACCACTGAATAACGTCCGGCAACGAGTCATAGTCAACCGCGCCATATTGATCGCGGAGGAGCACGGGATTTTGCGGCGACGAAGCCGCAGTAGCTGAAGAGACTGAATCTGTTTCCGCTCGGTTATGGTTCACTTCTGGATTTCCTGGTCAGCCCTCGCTAAACCGGCTGCTCTTTACCGGCCCGTGTTATTAATTTCAAGCGTGAACGTCGCCCGCGCTTCGCCCACGCGTTCACCGCGTCGATTCGTAATAACGGTCGGCGCATAGGACGCCAGCGCGACCAGCTCGTTCCTGGAAAGGGCGTTTAGCTGTCTCAGGGCTTCGATGACCGCGGGTGGTCGGGCTCGATGGTCGTCGCCATCCTCGATCTTGAGCGCCAGACCCAGTCCGTTCGGCCATTCGTTGCCGGGCAGGACGCCAACTGTGTAGACTCCCTCAGCACCTATTTTGGAAATCAGCCGGCCTTGGGCGGCTTTAATAAGTTCGGTATCCAGACGGTCCTTGGTACCGCCCACCATCTCAGGAAAATCAATCATCGCTTTGGTGATTCGCTGGCAGGCGTTCCGAGTTGCAGCGTCGAAACTCTCGGGCGGCGAAACCAGACGGGCATACATCAGCGCCATGGCCTGCACCGGAATTCCGAACACCGGCACGCCGCAACCATCAACGCCGATCGCGATCTGCTCCAGCGCGATGTCTGAAAACTCTGAAACCGTTTTCGCGATCGACTGCTGCACCGGGTGGCGCCAATCATCGTAGCTGGCCGTCGGCGCGCCGACATGCAGCGCCAGCGCCAGCATGGCCGCGTGCTTGCCGGAGCAATTGTTTTGCAGCACGTTCGGCGGCTGTTGATTGCGGGTCAACGCGCGCGCGACTTCGGCGCTGAACGGTTCGTGCACGCCGCACTTCAACGCGCTTTCATCCAATCCGATCTTTCCGAGCATCGAGCGAACCGTGCCGACGTGGATTGGTTCCCCACTGTGCGAGCCGCAAGCGATCGCGATTTCCTGCTCGGTGAAACCAAAACGATCCGCGGCGCCCGAAACGATTACCGGAATGGCCTGGAAGGGTTTCCCCGATGAGCGTACATAAGTCACCGTCTCAGGCGAACCGAGCGCGGCAACCGTGTGACCCGCGCCATCGACCGCCGTCAAATGCCCGCGATGCCGGGATTCGACAATCGGGCCGCGCCAGACTTCGACCAGCGAAGCAGGCGTTCCAGCCACACCATCACTCTGATTGGACATTGCCGGAGCATCTTAACTGCTTCGCGGAAAAAAAAGAAAAGCGGATTAGATTTACCTAACCCGCCTTTGAGCGAAACTTTTCGCCGATGTGTGCTGGTGAATTTACTTTTCCTGCTTCTCTATGGGCTGGGATGCCGGAGAAGTTGAAGGCACGGGGCTTACTCGACGGGGACGAACCGCAGCCGTCTTCGGACGCCGTCCGCCGAACGAGAGCACCGTTAGTTTCACGGCTCTTCGTCCAAACTGGAAGGCTTCCCGAGCCGTCGGTGTCCAAATGTCTATGCGGTGTCCTTTGACTGCCCCGCCAGTGTCCGCGACCACATATTCTCCGCTGAAAGAGCCGGCTTCGACCCGAACGCGAGTGCCCAGCGGCAAAACTGATGGGTCGGCAGCAATCAATCCCCGGGCAACGGGCCTGCCGCTGGCGGTTCTCCCGCGCAGGCTGTAGGCCGTGGCCATATAGGTCTGCGGCGCGACTTTAAAATCGCCGTCGTTTACTGAAGCCGCTGCAGTCTCAACTAGCGGGCCGATCAACGAAGACCGACTGCCGCCTGAGTCCGCTACAGTTGGCCCGGATGCTTTGGATTCCTGCCTTGATGATTCAGCCGCCGGGTTCGCCGGCAAGGTTCCAGATTGCTGATTTGAAATCTGAACCTGCTGAGCCGGAGCTGGCTGCTGAACTGGTTTGGGATCCTGGTGCGGAATGTAACCGTTTGCGTAGGAAATTGCAGAAAAAACGAGAAGCACACTTACAGCGCTTCCAATAGCTGTGGATTTCATCAATCGGGTTCTCCTGTCCGAGGTTAACGCCAACTTTTCAGAAACGGTGCGCGCGAGTCAGTTATTGCTGGTGACTCGACCCTCGGCTCTAGGAGTCTGAAGCTAGTCAGCCGAAGTTGGAGGGCTTACATCCTTAATGCGCAACGCTGAAAAGACCAAAAAGAAAAGCGAACCTTAGGATTCGCTCATTTAACGCGTGGAAAGGCTAGCACAGGGTCTCAGGGGTGTCCAGCCGTTCACCAAAGGGGGAATGTGTTAATTCCGTTGCATCGGGCTGATGAGGTCAAACCCGTGAACAGTCGTTTTTCCGAGGAAGACGGTCCCCAACAGATGCGGAAACCGGCGTTTTGCTTAGCCTTTTTCCAGATTCGCATACTTCTCGATGAGCTTCTTCTGCCCATATCCAGGGAAGCTGACCGTGAATTTGGTCTGGTCGCCCGAGCCCTCCCGGCGAAGCACAAGGCCCCGGCCATACTTCGCGTGGCGGACGTAGGAGCCGGGAAGGATGTCTGTGGTCGGAGGAACGGGCTGAGGGGCCAGGGGTCGCGAGCTGGCCGGACTTTGGATCTTGGCCTTTGGCCTGAGGGCATCGACCCGTTCGCCCCCGGTTCCGTGACCGCCCATTCGCGCGGCGCGTTTGCGGAAGAACTCCTCGATAGATTCGACGCTGTCGTAGGTCTTGACTGGATATTTTTTGCCGGGACGCCGCGCGCTCAGCCGGCCGGAATTCCCCGATTCGGAAATCTCGCCGCGGCTGGTTTCCGAGGACTCGTCGTACTCATAAGCAAGAGCACCCGCCTCCTGCTCCAGGGTTTTCGAGCTGCGAGCGAATGACAGCCAGGATCTCCCTCGCGAAATATCCTCAATGAGCTCAAGGGGCATTTCGTTCAAGAACTGTGAAGGCTCAGAAGCCAGTTCCTCACCGTATACCCGGCGCTTCACGGCATGAGTCACATACAGGTATTTCTCAGCGCGCGTCATCGCGACATAAGCCAGACGGCGCTCTTCTTCGATGTCGGACGCATCGCTAAGCGAACGCGAATGCGGAAACAGACCGTCTTCCAGTCCGACGATGAATACGAGCGGAAACTCGAGGCCTTTGGCCGAATGCGCAGTCATCAGAGTTACCGGGACGTCGCTCTTGTACTGGTCGGTATCCGCGACCAGGGCAGAGTGGTCGATAAAGTCGCGCAAACCCTCCGGTCCCTGCTCGTCATAATCGACCGCCGCGTTAACCAACTCCTGTAGGTTCTCCAAGCGGGCTTCGGCTTCGTCGCTGTTCTCTGCTTTGAGGGCGTTTTCGTAGCCGGTATTAAGGATTGCCGCCTTGACCAGGTCTGAAACGGGTGAAGTGGATTCGATTGATTGCTCGCTAGGGTCCGCTCCGAGTTTCGGACCAATGTCCGAGACCTCATCCTCTCCTTCACTCTGATCACTGACAGGGAGAACGCTCTCAGCCTTCGCGGCTAAACCTTTGACGATCCTTTGAAAGTTTGCGAGGGCGGCAGATGCTCGCGGCGCCAGGCGACGTTCGTCAGAAAGCAGATCTGAGATGGCCTCCCAGTAAGAAACACCCAGCTCGCGAGCGCGACTGTCGATCTCGTCAAGCGTCATTTTGCCGATGCCGCGGGTCGGAGTATTGATGACTCGCTGCAAAGCGATCGAATCGTGCTGATTCATCGCCAGTTTCAGATACGCGATTATGTCGCGCACCTCCATCCGCTCGTAAAAGGAAAACCCGCCGACGATGTTGTATGAAAGCTCTGCACGACGCATCGCCTCTTCAAACACACGGGATTGCGAGTTGGTGCGATAGAGCACAGCGGCGCGAATGTCCGGGTCAGCGCGAAGGTGTTCTTCGATTTTTCCCGTGACGAAACGAGCTTCGGATTCCGCGTCCAGGGCCTGGAAGTAACGAATTCTTTCGCCGGCGGAATTCTGCGTCCACAGAGCTTTTTCCTTGCGCTCGATGTTGTGACGAATCACGCCGCTGGCGACATCCAGGATGTTTTGCGTCGAACGATAATTCTCTTCCAGACGGATGACCTTCGCTTCAGGGAAATACTCTTCAAACTTCAGAATGTTGGTGATGTCCGCACCGCGCCAGCGATAAATCGATTGATCGGGATCGCCCACCACGCAGATGTTCTGTTGCTTTTCAGTGAGCAAGCGAATCAAAGCGAATTGCAGAGAGTTAGTGTCCTGATACTCATCCACCAGCAGATAGCGAAACCGATCGTTGTATCGCTCGCGCGCTTCCGGAACATCGCGGAGTAAGCGGACGGTTTTGATCAGCAAATCGTCAAAGTCGAGCGCATTGTTTTTTTGCAGGCGCTCTTCGTATTGCTGAAAGATGCGCGCAATCGAAGCCCGCCGCTCGTCTATGAACTGCGCGCGCGCGCTGAAAGCCTCAGCGTCCTCTCCGCGGTTTTTCGCGGCGCTGATTGCCGACTGGACCGAACGCGGCGCCAGTTGCTTATCATCGAAACCAAGGTCGCGAATGCAGTTTCTGGTCAGGCGCACCGTGTCGTCCTGATCATAGATCGTGAACGAACGAGAATATCCCGCCTTCAAGGCTTCGATGTCGCGCCGCAAAATGCGCACGCACAGGCTGTGAAAAGTCGAAATCAGCGGCGCGCTGCCGAGCTCAAGTCCTTCGAGAAGTTTATTGGCGCGGTTGCGCATCTCCTCGGCGGCTTTGTTCGTGAACGTCACCGCGAGAATGTTGCGCGGCCAGACGCCGCGCTCAGCGATGATGTAAGCGATGCGGTGCGCAATGACGCGCGTCTTACCCGATCCGGCGCCCGCCAGGATCAGCAGCGGGCCATCGCTCGACGTGACCGCTTCGCGTTGTTGTTCGTTGAGTTCGGAAAGAAGATCAATCATCGTATTTTGTTATCGCGCGTCACGCCCTTTGATCGCCTGAATTATTTCCGCTTGAAAAACTGCGCTCGTGTTACTTTGCAGCTTCGAGCGTGTCGAACGTGCCGAGATTTTTGCGCTGGCCGGTTTTGGGATTCTTCTTGCGAGAGTAAAGACGATACTCACCCGACTTCAATGTTCTGATCATCGCATTGCTATCTTCACGTTTGGTGCGGTCATTTAATCACGTGAGGGTGAGTGTTTGAAAGTTACCAGGCTCTTGAATAGTGTCCCATTTAGCGTCGCCCGTGTTTAGAGTGCCAACTTTAGTTGGGTTCTTTCGCAAGCAAGAACCCGACTGAAGTCGGTCCTCTGAACCTTTTCAGTGTTTGGCCACGGCGCGACGCAATTCACCGAACAGCTTCACCAGATCGTTCAATTGATAATTTGCGTTCAGTCCACTCGGGTTCGGCAGGACCCAGACCCGCGCCTCGCCGATCTGTTCATCCTGCTCACCAATGACAGCTTTCGGGTGCGCGAACGCCTCGCGATACGCGCCGACGCCCAGCACCGCGACGATGCGCGGCCGGTACCGTCGCACTTTAGCTCTCAGCCTGGCACCGCCTTTTACGAAATCATCCCTAGTCAGCTCAGACGCTGCAGCGGTGGCGCGCGCGACGACGTTGGTGACTCCGAGCCTGAGCCGCAAGAGCTGGCGCTCTTCAAACGGCGACAACAGACGATCGGTAAATCCCGAACCGTGCAGCGCCGGCCAGAAGCGATTACCCGGCCGCGCAAAATGATGACCAACGGCGGCCGTGTACAATCCGGGATTAATGCCACAGAAAAGCACGGACAAGTCCGGCCCGATCACATCGGGTACGGTCTTGCCCGCAGCCTCTATTAACTGCAGCTTCGTTGGCTTGAAGGGCCGCGGGCTGTCGGTTTCTGCTCGCTTGCTGAACATCATCAATCGCTCATAGACTAAGAGGACTAAGAGATCAAACGCAAAGAAACTCAGCGATGAGGTCAGTACCGGGAGCGGTAGCGACCGGGTCTTGTTATCGCGAGTTCGGGTCAGGAGTGTTTCGATACCCGGTCGCTACCGCTCCCGGTACTGACCTCGTACTTATGAAAAACGGTCATCAAAACATCAATGGCTAAGAAATCACAGAAACGTTCGCTAGCTAAAGCCCAGGCCGGCCTTTGCGCGGCGGCGCGCAAGGCGCGCATGCCTGAGATTATTCATCCGATGCTGGCCACGCTGGTCGATGATCCATTTTCGAATCCTGAATGGATCTTTGAGACGAAGTGGGACGGCTTTCGCTCGATCTGTTTCGTCAGGAAGGGCAAGTCGCGCTTTGTTTCGCGCAATCAGATCGACATGACTCCGCAGTATCCGGAACTGGCTAACGTCGCCAAACAGATTGACGCGAAAGAAGCGATCCTCGACGGCGAGATTGTGGCGCTGGACAAAGACGGCATGCCGCGATTTCAACTTTTGCAGCCGCGAGTTGGGCGCAAGAGTGGTCTCGAAGCACTTCGCGGCCATGGGCACATCGTCTACTGCGTCTTCGATCTTCTTTACGTCGAGGGCTACGACATGATGTCGTGCCCGTTAGTCGAACGCAAAGAGGTGCTGCAACAAATTCTGAGGCCGGCCAGCTTCATCAAACTCTCTGAACATATCGTGGGCGATGGCGAAGCCTTCTTCAGACAGATCGAGAAGTTTCATCTGGAAGGCATGATCGCCAAACGTGCCGACAGTCCATACGTGCAGAAACGCAGCAAGGACTGGCTGAAGGTCAAGACGGTGCAGCGTTCGGAAGTGGTGATTGGCGGTTACACCGAGCCGCGCGGATCGCGTTCGCATTTTGGCGCACTGGTAGTGGGACTCTATCGCGGGCGCGACTTGCATTATGTCGCGCACGTCGGCGGCGGCTTCAACCATCGCACCCTGGCCGAGATCTACAAATTGATGCAGCCGTTGAAAACGAAAGAGAGTCCGTTCCTCGATGCTCCTAAAACTAACGAGCCGGTTCAATGGATAAAGCCAAAGCTGGTTGCCGAAGTGAAATTCTCAGAATGGACCGCGGAACATCGTCTGCGTCATCCGGTCTTCATCGGATTGCGCGAGGACAAGAAACCAGAGGATTGCAGATTCGAGTTCGAGCGCGACGCGGAAAGAATCATTAAGGGCAGTCGAAGACGCTAACCGTTGGTCGCGGGTGTTTAGCGGCGGGCTACGCCACAAAAATACCGAATTTCTAGGGAATTTGAAGTCTTTTGGGAGTTCCAGTTCAGGCGTTTGGCCGCATCAGGCCGCGGAAGATTCCCTGAATTTCGACGCGCGAGGCGTGCACACGAATAGGTTCCAACTGCGCATTCGAAGGTCTCAATTCGACTTCATCACCAAAGCGAAACAGCCGCTTCAGCGTCGCGCGCGCGCGGTCGATGAGCGCTACTACAATCTCGCCATCGCGTGCATCGGTGCGATTTTCGATCAGGGCAATGTCGCCATCACAGATGTGCTCGTCGATCATCGAATCGCCTTTGACTCGCAGTGCATAGATGCGCTCCGGACGCACGCGCCCAAACAAGAAACGCGGCACGCAAATCATCTCGATGTCTTCAATCGCGTCGATCGGAGAGCCGGCGGCGATGTGACCGAGCAACGCAACTTCGCAGACTGCGTCCGCTGCCACCTCTTCAACTTTGACCGCGAGCGCAAAACGTCCCAGCTTGTGTTCGCGTTTTATCAGACCGCGCTTTTCCAGCGCCGAGATATGTTTCGCGATGGTCGCCTTCGACCTGACACCGAAGTAGCGCGCGATCTGAGCGTATGATGGTTCGTGTCCGTTCTTCGCGAGAAAGCGTGTTATGTAATCGAGGACTTCTTTCTGGCGTTGCGTACGTGGCAGCATGTTAATTTCTCAATTGAGGTCAGTCGAATTCTAAGCGCGCAAATCTGAATCGTCAAGCATTCTGTGTTATGGATAGTGGGTCATGTCTGTCTCTTATTAGCACCTGGCTTCAGCCAGGTGATCATCACGACGGGGGTGAACCGGAAACCGTTTAAACGGTTTCGGAGTTTGAGTAGAGACTCTTGTCACCTAATGAAATCAACTCCAGTGCAACACCGAACCAGCATCACGTTCCGTTGTGTCCAATCTTGCTCGGTTTGTCCCGCAAGCTGTTAGCTCGCGCGCAAACTTACAGCTCGCATCATGTCCACGTTAGTTGTGAGCTACACAGTTTTCCTGCTCAACCGATCTGTCCGCGGTCGAAATTCATTTGACTAAAGTGCGCTGATCGGATAAATGTTTCGCCCTAATACGAATTTTGCTAGTAAGCGTGTAACCGGCTTGTGAATATTCGCGTCATATAGTTCTTAGCAGTTTTCTTCGACGCAGTTTTTGCTACCTGCATTTCTTTACCACAATTCGATTGAAAGGAAGTTTCCCCAAATGAAAGAGACGTGTCGTTCTGCTCGCGACTTCGGCGGGCTTATGGTCGCAATCTGCGCGCTCCTGTTCGGCGCGATGGCGTTGGGCGCGCATGCGCAAAACCCGGCTTCTTCTCCTACGCCCGCAGCTGCTCAAAGCCCGGCGCCCACACGCAGCGCGACGGCAACCCCCATTCCGAGTCCCACGCCTACGCCAATCAACTGGTCGAGCGACCCGATGTTGAAGCGCTTCATATGGCGCGGCATCGGCCCGGCGAGCATGGGTGGGCGCATCGACGACATCGCCGGCGTGGACAGCAACCCTTACGTTTACTACGTGGGTTTTGCCACCGGCGGGGTCTGGAAAACCGTCAATAACGGCACGACTTTCCAGCCGATTTTCGACACTTATTCGACCGCTTCAATTGGGGACATCGCAATCGCACCTTCGAACCCCGACATTGTCTGGGTGGGCACCGGCGAGGCCAACAACCGCCAAAGTTCGAGCTTTGGCGACGGCATCTACAAATCGACTGATGCCGGCAAGACCTTCGCGAAGATGGGCCTGGGGGATTCGCAGAGCATCCCCCGCATCGTCATCGATCCGAAGGATCCGAACATAGTTTACGTGGCGGTGCTCGGACACCTGTTTGGACCAAACAAAGAACGCGGAGTTTACAAAACCACCGACGGTGGCAAGACCTGGAACAACGTTAAGTTCATCGACGAAGACACGGGCTTTACCGACATCGTCATGGACGCGTCCGACAACAAAACGCTCTACGCCGCATCTTATCAGCGACGCAGAACTTCGTGGGGCTTTAATGGCGGCGGGCCGGGATCCGGAATTTGGAAGACCACCGACGCCGGAAAGACCTGGACCAGGCTACAGGGAAACGGATTACCGGAAGGTTTGCTGGGACGAATCGGCATCGATGTTTCGCGATCGAATCCGAACGTCATCTATGCGCAGATGGAAGTAGGAGTCAGCGTCGGAACTGGCGGTGAAGAGCAGGTAATACCGGGAGC
>JBGPWS010000286.1:0-5964 GCA_041492345.1 Pyrinomonadaceae bacterium
CGAGTGGTCTGACAACAATCTTGAAGTTTTTTGAAGTGGGATTGGGCTCAACCCAGAGATCGTAGCCAAAGATGAACCTTCCGCCGGTATCCTTCAGCACTCGGTGGATTATCCGATTGTCATCCGCGAGCGCCTGTGAGCTAAGAACCGCAGGCACTCGTTGCAACTCCGGCGACACTTTCTTCGTGTCGGTCCAGGCGGTTTCGCTCTTGAAGGCCACGAACCCACCATCAGGCAAAGGCACGATCAACTGGCGCTTCGCGGGCGCCTGCGCAGCCGCGACGCACGACACGGCCAGAAGACAGAACGCTATAGTTAGAACTTTGATCAGCTTACTTCTCATTCCCGGTAGCTTCCTTTGATGATCGTGAGCTTTGGATCACTTGTCGGTTTGAATCCGACCAGACTGATTGGAGTGCTATCAGTTGTCTCATTCTGCCGGTTCGTTGCCTTCGCCGCGCTTCGTGCTATTTTCTCCAGGCGAGCTGTGTCACGAGTGGTGGGCCGGTATATGTCCCGGTACACAACTCGAGTAACAGTCCGTTCCTGGATTACCGGCACCTCGACGGTTTTCGTGACCACGGATGACGTGCCGGTGAGTGGTTCTGCAATCGGTTGAGGTCGCGAGCGCATCGCGAAAACGATCGACAGGGCGAATAAGACAATCACGATGGCGACAACCGGCACCGGCACCCTCACAGACGCGGTCGCAAGTCTTGGCAGCAGATTTCGCAGCAGAATTAGCGCGCCGGTTTCGGTACGTGGCCGCGAAGCAAGCGAGGAATCGCGCTCCAGCGATTGTCGGAGTCGCGCATGGTAGCCTGACCAAAAGCTTTCCGCTGGTAGCGCGGACTCCATGGCCTGATCCGCCACGCGCAGCACACTGCGAAGAGAAGCAAGCTCTTCGCTACAGGCGGGGCAGCGTTCAAGTTCGGCCAGCAACGACTGGCTTTGATCGGACGGTATCTGGTCCAAAGCCTGTTCGATTAGTAGCTTTCTGGTTGCTTTGCAGTTGTGCATTTCCTCAGACTCCTATTTCTATTTTTGCCTGCAGCGCGCGGAATGTAGTTGGTGATTGCACTTCAATATCCAGGTGTTCGCGCAGCTTCCGGACGGCGCGGGACACAGATTTTTTTGCGGTGCCCGTCGAACACCCAACCGCTTTGGCTATCTCTTCGTAAGTCATTCCTTCATGATGTTTGAGCAGAAAAATCAATCTTTGTGGCGGAGTCAATTCCGACAGCGCCTGCATTACTCTTTCCGCCAGAATTCTGTTGTGCAACGTAGTTTCCGAATTTGAAGCAGACGCCAGGCGTTCGTCGCCTTCGATCGAGTCCGCGCCTAATAGCGTGATGTCGGTGGTCTGCCCGCGCCAGCTGTAATGTCTGGCTCGCTGATGGTTAAGAAAGCAGTTGATTGTTATCTTTCGCAGCCAGGTGTAGAAAGTGGATTCACCTCGGAAACTGCCCAGCGCCTGGTAAGCCTTCAGCCACACCTCCTGTGAGAGGTCCTCGGCGTCCTGTGGGTTGGGACAATAGTGGAAGGCGAGCAGATAAATGCGACGCTCGTATCCTTTGGCGAGCAGACAGAAAGCTTCGGTGTCAGCTGATTTGGCCCGTAGTATTAATTCGTCTTCGATGTTGCTCACCGGCCGATTGCCTCAGAGGGAGGGGTAATAGCCGTTCCATGCTTGGGATACTTTACGCTCTCACACTCCAATAGACACGCGGTCGGAGATTTGGTTGGCGTGATGAGGGAGGGTTCAGGAATTATTTCGTGTCCGCGCCGAAGGCTCAATAGGTCGGCTTCGCTCGGTAAGGCGCTGCACCAGTTGATTTCGCTGTTGTTCTCCGCCTAATCTCACTTGAAAAATGTCTCAGCAAAGTCCATTCAACCTGCAACGTCCGGCGAGGCTCATTTGGCTGATTGCCCTCGCGTCTGTCTTCAGCGTCTGCTGTTCCAGACGGCCCGAGCGCAAGACCGCGCCGGCGCAGACGCCGCCGTCCGGTAGTCAGACTCTCACCGGCCGCGTCGTTCGCGTTGCTGATGGCGACACGATCACGGTGCTGGATTCAAACGACACGCAACATCGCATCCGTTTGGAAGGGATCGATGCGCCGGAATCGCACCAGGCGTTCGGCGCTCAATCAAAGAAGAGCCTCTCAGAAATGGTTTTTGGTAAGGACGTAACGGTCGTCTATCAAAAGACGGATCAGTACGGACGACTGGTGGGAAAGATTTTGTTGGGTGGAAAAGACATCAACCTGGAACAAGTCAAGGCCGGCATGGCGTGGCACTACAAAGAATATCAAAGAGAACAGACGCCTGAAGATCGCGAGCTCTACGCCAGGTCTGAGGATGAAGCACATGCGGCCCGGCGTGGCCTGTGGCAGGATCCTGATCCGATCGAGCCGAGCGCGTTTAGGAAAGAAGAGAAGCGCCAAGACGCGAGGTGACGGTCGTCGAAACGGTCCCAGATCTTTTGGTTTGAGCCCCAGTTTGGCGAAATGTTTATAGTGCACGCCTCCAGTAAGGACTTAGCTCCGCAGGAACGACATGTTCATTGTCGCTCCTGCGGAGCTTATGCTTCTAAACAACGCACGGGGCTATAGACATTGCCCGCCTAGCGGCGCTTCTTAGACGTCTTCTTCGGTGCAGTCTGTCTCCCAAGTTCTGCTTTAGCTTTCTTCGGCAGCTTCTCCAACACAAGTTCGTAAGCGTTGCGCAGTAGAGCCTTCAGTTCCTTCTCGCTCAGGGCATTGAAGCGATCGAGTGCGACCCAGTGATAACGCGCGACGTAGGGAGCGGGATCGATGCCGTCCTGTTCTATTAACTCAGCAAACTTTTCCTGCGTGCACTTAAACGACATGCAATGGCCTGATGCCGGGTCCAGTCCGATGACCGCGAACATTTTGCCCCCGATTTTGAACACCAGATCGTTTCCCCACAGAACTACCTCAGTCACGTGCGGGAACGAAAGGCAATAGGCGTGAACCTGTTCAATGTCCATGATCTTTGCGGCTCCGCCGCCTGATGTGCGGAAAGGCTATGCCTTTCCGATCTGACTCAATAAGAACTCAGGAGGCTATGCCTCCGAAGACCGAGGCGTAGCCTCTCTTAATATCAATAATAGCGACGACGGTAAGGCGAAGCCTTACCGCACATCAGGCGGCGAAGCCGCGACGATGGCAGCCTAAAGCAGCGGCCCGTCGCGGCCCATCAATTCACGCCGCACGATCTTAACTGCCGGGCTGCCGGCTTTGATGAAGCGATCGTGAAAGTCCTGCAACGAAAACTTGCTGCCCATCTTACGTTGGTAATCAGCGCGCAGCTTCAGGATTTCCAGCTTGCCAAGCGTGTACATCAGGTAAGTCGGATCGCCCGTGCCGCGTTTGGTTTCCATCTCGCCGACCACCGGTTGCTGGCGGCCTTCTTTGACAAAGAACTCCTGCGCCTGCGCCATCGTCATGCCCTGCGTGTGCATCTTGATGCCGACTATGTAGCGACAATCGCGCAAGAGCGCATCGACTAATTGCGCCAGGCGATATTTCGGATCGTTCCGATTGAAGCCTTCGTCGAGCACCATCTCTTCACTGTAATGCGCCCAGCCTTCGGCGTTCGACCCCGCGCCGGTCAGCTTCCGCACTTTTGAGAGCTCGGGATTGTTCTTGACCCAAAGAAACTGTGTGTAGTGCCCGGGCCAGACTTCGTGCACGGACACATTGCTCAACAGTGGATAGTTGTACCCTTCGAGGTACTCTTCCTGTTTCTCTTTCGGCCAGGAAGGATCCGGCAGCGTGATGTTATAGAACGCTTCCGTCGCGTTCGCTTCGTATGGACCCGGGGTATCCATCGAGGCGAAGGTCGTGGCGCGCGCAAACGGCGGCGTCTCTACTACCTTTGCCTGCGCGCCGCCGGGCACGGTAATGATCTTCCGATCGATTAGGAACTGGCGCAGTCCGTCGAGCTGCTGCTGGGCAGATGAAAGCAGAGTACCAGCGGAGGGGTGGTCCCTTTCGACTTCCTTTAAGACTTCTTCCGGCGATTTGTTCGGATCAATTCGACGGGCGGTTTCTATGAACGCGCGCTGGTCTTTACGCAACTGCGCATAGCCGATCTTCAAAAGTCGGGGCAGCGGCACCTCAACCATTTCATCGTATAAGAGTTTCTGACGATAGTTCTCAGCCCCGATTGCGAACGATCCATTTGAGCGTGGCAGCAGATCCTTTTGCAGCCAGGTCAGATAATCTTTCAGCGCGGCAATTGCGCCATCGTTGCTGCGTTTGAACTCCGCTAGCAGAGCCGCGTCCTTTACGTCGTGGAACGCTTCCGGCACCGTGGTTTGAAAGAAACCTATGTTACCCGGCAACTGCTCGATCGCGATCTCCGTGTAGATCTTCGGCGAGTTGCGCAACACTTCACGTGCCTGCAAAAGCGCGCGCGGGATTTGTTTCTCGCGCTCTATGACTGAGCTCAGGCGTTCCCGGGCTGGCGCGAAATTGCGTTTGATCAGCGTGAAGATGCTCCCCGTGACGCCTCCTGAATAGGCGTCCGGATTTTTCCGCCACATCTGCACGTCATCTTCTTCGAGCAGTTGGCTGTGGATAGTCGCGATCATAATCTCGCGGTCGTCGCGATCGTTTTGAGACAGCGGGCGCAGGTTGATCGCCTGAAACTCTTTCAGGTAAGCAAGGAACTTGCGCCGGTTGCGCTGGTGCGCGGCCAGCGAGAAGTCTTCCAACTGACGATCGTACTGGTGGAATCCGACGCCCGTGCCCTGCGAAGGATTCGCCTTGAAATAGTCTTCGAAGTACGCGTCGACCAGTTGGTGGAATGAACGCGGTTTCGCGCTGAGTGATGTCGCCATGATTAGACAGACCAGGAAGCTGAGCAAGAAGTTAAAGATAGAAGGTCTCATATTGTTATGTACTCCGCGACCTCGAAAGATCTTCTCCCTCTCCCTTTGGGAGAGGGTCGGGGAGAGGGTGTAGCGTTGAGCCGTCTTAGTCCCTCTCCCCAGCCCTCTCCCAAAGGGAGAGGGAGTTTTCGGCAACCTGCAAGTCTTCCTTTGTGCCTTCGGTCTTATTTTGCGCCTTTGCGTGAACGAAAACGCGCCAAAACAACTTTCACGCAAAGGCGCGAACGAAGTCGGAAGGCGCAAAGGTGATTGAGATACTACCGAATTCCGAAGAGAGCTTGAGCTCGGCGACTATACGCGTCGCTGGATTCTCAATTGACGAGAGCCTGGCGATCGCCGTTAACTCGGTTGCCAATCTCGCGCAGCCGCTTGACCACTTGATCGATTAACCAATTCGGAGTCGAAGCCCCGGCGGTTACACCGACGCGGCCTACGCCTATCAAATCATCGGCGTTAATTTCGTCCTGGGTCTCGATCAAAAAGCTGCGCTCGCATTGTTCTTTGCAGACGGCCAGCAGTTTGATGCTGTTTGAGGAGTGCTTGCCACCGATGATGTAGAAAACGTCGACCAGTCCGGCCAGCGCGCGCGCAGCGTCCTGACGATCACGCGTAGCCGAGCAGATGGTGTTGACGACCTGTGGCTCAGCATCAGCTTTAGCGCGTACCGCTTCAGCAACTTCGATGAACGTTTGTAACTTAAGAGTCGTTTGCGAAACCACCAGCGGGGCGTGCAGCGGCGGAAGCTTCGCGACCTCGGCGGCGTCGCTGACCACGAACGTGTTGGCGGGCGCATAGCCGACTACGCCGATCATTTCGGGATGATCGGGGCTGCCGGCAACGACGACGTGACGGCCTTCTTTGGCAGCTCGCTCAGCCAGTCGTTGCACGCGGGTCACGAACGGGCAGGTGGCGTCAACGACCAGGGCCGCGCGTTGCTCCAGTTGAATCTGGACCAGCGGCGTGACGCCATGCGCGCGAATAACTGCGATCTCGTCGGTGCCAACTTCCGCGGGCGCTTCGATCGTGGCCACGCCTTCGCCTTCCAG
>JBGPWS010000260.1:0-6630 GCA_041492345.1 Pyrinomonadaceae bacterium
CCAAACTCGCGCTAAGCCGGTCAGGATCGCCGGCATAGATTCCGCCCAGCGCCGGCGCTAATAAGAAATCAGTAGCTCCTTCTCCGACCACGCGCCTTCCCCAATCAGAAATGGTTTCCAAAGGCCGTGGCCGCAAGCTGGTGGCACTCCCAGCAAATCTGAAACCCAGCTTCAAGATCTCAGCGGCGCCGAGTGGAAACCGTTTTGGCCGGCCACGAAAAATAAAGCGCGCCCGGGCTTCACGCCGCGTAGTTTGAAGCGGCACGCCAATGTCCGCGCACATTGCTTCCAGTCGCACCGAATTGCGGATGCCGTTGGCGGCAGTTTCTACCGGCCCGTGCGGGGTTTGGAGCGTTTGAATCAGACCGCCCGCCCGTGAGTTCTTTTCGACAACCTGAACCTTGAAACCTTCTTTGACAAGATAGTAGGCAGTCACCAATCCAGAGAAACCAGCGCCGACGACTTTGACTTGCATATTTGACCGAATGGATAACGTGGGGGGCAGTCTACACGTTTAGAAGCGGGCCGCTGAAAAAGTTCTTTTTCGCTAATTTGGTAAAAACGACCGGACCATACAGCGTAAGACGATCCACGAAATCACACGAAGCTGACACGAAATTCGGATTGTGGTTCGAGCTATTTCGAGTGGGTTCGTGGATCGCTTTCCTGCTATCTGCTTGTCGCTCGCCAATCTGATTAATTACCTGCACAGGGTACTTCACTGAAAACAAAGGACGCAGTTTGAGTCATCAGAGCGCCTGAGAGAAGAGCTTTGGCCGCTGCTCCTGCCGGCGCAGACGCTGATCGAAGAACATGCAGGCATTCCGCAAAAATGGGCGGCCCCGATCGGTAAGAATTAACTTACGGTCGCGCACTTCAACCAGGCCATCGCTCACAAGCGAATCGAGGAAGACCGTCGCGTCCTCAGATTGCTCTGGCTGCAAGTCAACCTCGAAGCGAGTCATGAAATTGAGAATCTGTTCGCGCAGGCCGCGGTCCTCTTCAGAAAGCAGATGTCCGCGGTGGGTCGGAACCTCGCCCTGCTGGACTCGCCGCTCATAGACGGGAAAAGCTTTCTCGTTTTGATGAAAGCACGTGGGTGTTTCCGAAATGGCGCTGACGCCCAGTCCCAGCATTACCTGCGTACGCAATTCCGTGTAACCCATAAAATTCCGGTGCAAACTCCCGTCGCTCTGGGCGCGCGCGAGCCCATCATCCGGCAGAGCAAAGTGATCCATTCCGATCTCGATGTAACCTGCTTCCGCCAGCAGGTTGCGCGCGATCTCATACAGGGCGCGCTTCTCGCCGGCTGCCGGTAAGTCTTCATCTTTGTAACTGCGCTGCGCCGGCTTGATCCAGGGAACGCGCGCAAAGCTGTACACAGCGATGCAGTCCGGCCTCAACTCGACGGTCTGCTCCACGGTCTGCCGGAAACTTTCAGGCGTCTGCCGCGGCAATCCATAAATCAAATCATAGTTAACTGAGTTGTAGCCCAACTCGCGCGCGATGTCGGTCACGTTCTTTGTTTGCTCGAGCGGCTGCTCGCGGTTCACCAGCTTTTGCACCACCGGATCGAAATCCTGCACGCCGAGAGAAATCCGATTGAACCCGAGCGAACGCAGCGCCACCAGTTGTGCGCGCGTCGTGCGCCGCGGATCAACTTCGACCGAAGCCCGGAACTGTTCAGCCTCAATGTGAATGTCCGCGAGCATCGGCTCAAGGATGCGTTTCAGGTTGTCCGGCGAAAAAAAGGTGGGACTGCCACCGCCCAGTTCCAACTGTCGCAGCGGTCGCTTTTGCAGCGCGGGAACCTGGTCGCGGTAGAGCTGCCATTCTTTGTGCAGTAGATTGATGTAGGTTTCTTCGCGTCCGTGATCGCGGGTGATCACCGTGTTGCACGCGCAGAAAGTGCAGAGTGTTTCACAGAACGGAAGATGAAAATACAACGACCACCCGGTCGTCTCATCGTCGCACGCATTCCGAAGCGCGTTCAACCATTGTTCC
The DNA here is from genome assembly GCA_041492345.1 of Pyrinomonadaceae bacterium. Lineage (GTDB taxonomy): Bacteria > Acidobacteriota > Blastocatellia > Pyrinomonadales > Pyrinomonadaceae > UBA11740. Next base: position 2,005 of record JBGPWS010000260.1, read on the forward strand.
TGGCTGGGCGAGTCACTCCAGAAAGGGACCGTTGGGTAGCTGGTGTAGCGCGGGGCCGGGACGTCGTACTTGGCAAAAAGATCAGTCACTGCATTACCTCTCTAACGGTGTCAACAAAGAGTCTTACGTTGTCTTCGGGCGTGCCCGGCAAGACGCCGTGGCCAAGGCCGCATATCCAGCCAGGCCTCGACTGATTGGCAAGTGGTCTGAGATAGCGATCCAGATGCTGCTTCAGGTCGTTCGTCTCGCACAACAACAAGGCCTGATCGAAGTTGCCCTGAACAAAACCGCGCCGGAAAAGATCGAGGGCCTCGCTCATGTCCCAACGCGAATCAACTCCAACTCCGGCCAGACCGCCATCGATGAAAAGCGGATGGCGCAAGTGCGCAGCCTGAGTGCCTTTCGAGTAATAGCCTATCCGTGACGCATCCTTCGCGGTCACGGCCTGGAGTTGCGGCGCCACGTCTGCTTTGAAGATGTCAGGGGATAATTCGCCGCCCGCCGTATCAAAGATCATTACGACTTCGGCGCCGGTGTCGAGTTGCAGCGCAATGTTCCTCGCCAGCAGCGGCACAATCGTTTGGCAGAATCGTGGAAACAACGAAAGAAGCTCTTTCGACTCAACCAGCGATCCCTTGTGCGAGCCCTCGACCGCATAAACAAACAGCGTCCAGGGGCCGCCGACAAAGCCAATCAGACTGCGGTCGGCGGGCAGGAGCTCGCGCGTCGCGCGCATTGCTTCGCCCTGAAACAGGAGATGCGGCCAGGCATCTTCGATCGAGCGCAGTTGTGAAAAAGTCTGCTCATCAAGATTCCAGCCAAGCTGTGGCCCTCGATCCGTGTACGCCAATCCCATGCCCAGTGCTTCGAGCGGGAACAGCAGATCACTGAAAAGGATTGCCGCATCGAAATCAAAATCGATCACCGGACCCAGGGCCACTGCGGCGGCCAGCTCAGGTTGCTTGCACAAATCCATGAATGAATACTTCTGCCGCAGCGACTGATAGTGTCTGTGATAACGACCCGCCTGCCGCATTAGCCAGATCGGTGGCGTGGGTTGCGCGCGCCGGGCCAGCGCGTTTTGAAAGCGCGCGTTTCCGATTTGTTCCTTGACCGCGGATGACGTCATTTGATTTCCTAATTCCCCTCTCCCAAAGGGAGAGGGAACCTACCTACTCAGCATCACCACACCATTGATATCCGATGCCGCGCACCGAACGTATGCACGTGCTGCTGGTGTCACCCAGCGATTGCCGCAGTCGCACGATCATATTGTCTATGGTGCGTTGATTCAGGAACTTGTCCTCGCCCCAAAGCGCATCCAGGATCTGGTTGCGACTGATTACGCCCGGACTGCCGGTGATCAATAGTTGCAGCAATTCAAAGTCGCGCGCGGCCGGATGTTCCCGCCGTCCATCGGGCTGCACAATCGCCCGGTTCTCCAACTCAATTACCCGGCCATTGCACGAAATCCGGTGCCGCACCGGATGACGCTCAAGCACGTGCTTGACGCGCAGGAGCAGCTCGCGCAAGTGAAACGGTTTGGGGACGAATTCTTCGGCGCCAATTTCGAATCCTTCCAAACGATGTTCGGCAGTGCTGAGCGCGGTCATGAACATGATGGGAGCCGAAGTGCTCTCTTTGATGTGACGCGCCAACTCAAAACCTGAGCCGTCAGGCAGGCCGATGTCGAGAATCACCAGATCCCACAGGCCCTCGCTCAACTTTTTCAGCGCCCGCTGCTTGGTCTCGACCCACGCGACGTCATACGGCTCGCGCAAAAGGCGTTCGTGCAACGTCGCCCCCAGCGAGCGATCATCTTCGACCAGCAACAGTCGCTTCATAACTGGCTCGCTCCGCGCGAATCGAATCTGAACTCCCGGCGTTCGGAAAACTCATCTCAGCCAGAAACCCGCTCGAGCTGGCATCGGTAAAACTAATCGTGCCGTTCATTCGCTTCACCAGTTGACGCGCGATGTAGAGCCCGACGCCGCTGCCGCTGCCACGAGTATGCCGCACGAAAAGTTTGCCAAGCTGGTTGAGATCGCCGTGAAAACCTTGACCATTGTCAGACACGCGCACTATCAATCGCCCGTCGCCGCTGCGCTTCACGCTCACGTCCACCGCAGTTGCCTGGCCGTGCGTGACCGAGTTTTGGACCAGATTGGTAAGCACACTTTCCAGCGCGCGCGCATCGGCCATGATCACGCCGTCGCCGCTTTGCGTGATCAGCAATTGAGGCCAGTGATGCCGCAACGTGTCCACCCGGTCACCCAGGCTGATAGGTTCGAGAAAGAAAGCACCTCGCGTCAGATTTACCAGGAAGAGTGAATTCTCCAACTGTAGCTGCAGGCGGAGCGTGTCGCTTAACAAGCGATCCAGCAGTGGGTTGGGTTCGGCGTTGGCAAAGTCTTCGCGCAGGCTCTCCGCTTGCAGGCGCAGGCTGGCCAGCGCCGTCTTGGCGTCATGCGTGAAGGCGGCGAAGAATTCTTCCACCTGCGCGTGACGCTTCTGTTCGCGTCGCGCATAGTAGAATAGGGCCAGGCCTCCGCCGATCAAAGATATGATGAGGATGCCGCCTTCCCAAAGCAACATCTGATAATGGCGATGAAAGTCAGCAGCGCCTTCAAGGTTCAAACGGTTCAGCAAATCAAGCTGACGCAAACCAAATACTAACCACCAGCCGGCCAGCGTCACTGTGAAAACGACCCACAGTCCGACCAGCGCGATTGCGATTCGATTGGTCTTTCGTTCAGTGCTCAATGTATTCCTAGAATAGGACCTATAGGACCTATATTGAAATTGACTCCTCAATCGCCGCGAGGATTGCCTCTCGCGCTTTTTCAAGCAGCTCGTCAGAATGAGCCAGCGACATAAAGCTTACTTCGAAACCGCTCGGGGCCAGATATACACCACGCGCCAATGCACCATGAAACACTTTGGCGAACGCGGTTGAATGATGCTCGGGAATCTGATCGATTCGCCGGATCACTTCATCCGTCTGCGCGTGCAGCCAGAAGATCGAGGCAGTACGGGTTAACTGAAACGGCAGGTCCCGCTGTTGCAGCTCGGCATTCAACTCATCGCAGAAACGGCCCGTGCGCTCTTCCAGTTGCGCATAAGCACCGACCCTTTCAATTTTCTGAAGTGTTGCCAAGCCTGCTCGCATTCCCACCGGATTCGCGCTCAACGTTCCTGCCTGATAGACGGGTCCGACCGGGGCGACCAGTTCCATCAAATCTTTTCGGCCTCCATAACCAGCCACCGGGAAACCGCCGCCGATCACTTTGCCATAAGTGACGAGATCGGGACGCATGCCGAGTACTTCAGCCATCCCGCCAATCGCCACGCGAAATCCGGAAATCACTTCATCAAAGATCACCAGGGCACCGTGCTCGCGAGCAATCTTCACCGTCTCTTCAATGAACTCGCGGCGCTGGATAAGCAGTCCATAATTGGCGGGCAACGGCTCCAGGATAACAGCAGCAATGTCTTTGCCATGCTCAGCAAAGATTTTGCGCACGGCCTCTTCGTCGTCAAGCGGCGCCACCAAAGTTTCGCCGGCAACATTCGCGGAGACCCCGGCGCTGGAACTCGCGGCCGCTCCTGCTAAACCGCTCCCTGCTTTCACCAGCAACGAATCCGAATGACCGTGATAACACCCTTCGAACTTGAGAATCCGGTTTCGCTCGGTCGCGGCGCGGGCCACTCGCAATGCGCTCATCACGGCTTCCGTTCCGGAAGAGACAAAGCGCAGCATCTCGACCCACGGAAGTCGCGAAGTAATCCATTCGGCCAACTCAAGTGAATACGGTTCACAGGCGCCAAAGCTCCAGGCTGTCGAGATCGCCTCTTGCACCGCTTCTGCGACGTCCGGGTCGCGGTGGCCGAGCATTAACGGACCAAAGCTCTGACAGAAATCGATGTACTCACGTCCATCGACCGACGTCATCGTCCCGCCCAGCGCACTGCGGAAAAAGATAGGCGTGCCGCCGACTCCTTTGAATGCGCGCACGGGACTGTGCACGCCGCCCGGTGTGACGCGGAGCGCGCGCTCAAAGTATTCGCGTGAGAGATCGTGCGAATCTAAAGCAGTTTGTTCAGAGGCCATATTCAATAATGCAGCTTCGTTAATTGAAGCCGCCCTTTTTGGAGTGCGCCGGCTGAGCGAAGCGGCGACGGCGCTTTGGATTGCGCGGAAATCAAAAGCGGTGTCGCGCTACGCTTGCCACCGCACTCCAAAGACTATCTTCCAATTCCCAGTTGACGCGCATAGCGCGCTCCGTAGGTAATAATGTACTGCGCGCCCGCGCGCTTGAATACATGCCACGTTTCCAACAGAGCTTCGTCGAACTTTATCAATCCCTGCTCAGCCAATAGCACCAGGCCGGCGTATTCGCCGCTCACCTGATAAGCGCCGACCTGACGGCCCGTTTGCTCATTGATCGGCCGGATCAAGTCCAGCGAAGTCATTCCCGGTTTGACCATCAACAGGTCCGCACCCTCTTCTGCGCAACGAAGACTGGCGTTAATCGCATCCGTTCTGTGTCTCACGTCGAGTTGGTAATGACGTCGATCGCCGAACTGGGGCGCCGAATCAGCCGCGTTCCGAAACGGACCGTAGAA
>JBGPWS010000230.1:0-7541 GCA_041492345.1 Pyrinomonadaceae bacterium
GAGACGCTATCGGAACTCCCGGCTTGCTTCTTCACCGTTAGCTCTCTCTCTGAAGTCCATTCCGCCGCACTCGAAATCAACGCGCCACGCAAACTCACGATCGCGTTCACACTCGCGCTGCGATCGACCTGGGCCAAGCCCTGCTGTGGTTTGAACACGCCGTTGTCGTTGAAGAGCGTGACGATCCAACCACGTGCATTACGATTGATTAAGTACTCGACGTCGCCCTCGACCTTAACCGGCGTCGCATCAGAAGCGAGATGTGCCAGCAGGTGCGCCGCGAAAGGTGTTAGGCGCTCGTCTTCACCCAAAAGATCGGGCAAAGCAACAAAGACTACTCGACCGCGGCCAACCCTGTTCACCGTCACCAGCGGATCGCCGTTGGGCGCGGCAATCAGGAGGTCCGCGCCTTTTGCTTCCACCCGATCGTAACGAAACATTTGTCCGCTCAAATCCTGTTCCGGTTCGTTTGGAGACAAGCATTTCGCGTCATCGGCTTCGGCGTTGGCGCCGGTCAATCGAACGCCGAGCAACTCTGGTGAGAGGCCTTTGGTTTGAGCCGAGTTGAGTACGAGCGTGCCGCCATTGCGCACGTAATCTGTAAGACGCTGAGGCCAACTTCGATCTGAGCCCTCCCTCACGGTCGGGCTACTGCCCCGCTCGCTCGCGCTCGCGACTTTGCTCCAATCTATTTGCCCGCCAACAATAACCGCACGATAGGAATCGATCGCATCCTTGTGCGTCTCGGAAGCGACCAGCACATCAAAAATGTTGCCGAAGATTCCGGGAACGAACGCCTGTCTTTCGCCGCTGGCTGGTTCGCCTTCGCGCACGGGCCCGGGATAGTAAGCCGCGCCGAACAACTCGCGCAGCGCGCGATCGCTGCGATTGATCTGGGAGACTTCGAACGGCCATTGCGGATAGTCGGTCATTTCAAAACCGTGAGCCGGATCGAGCAGGAAAGCGATCGGTGTGTACGGCACGCCCGGATCGGGATGCTTCCCGGCGAACCGCAGGAACTCGTCCGTGATGCGGCCCAGCGGATTAAGTTGAAAGGGATGTTCGCCCGGCCCCGGCTTAAAAAACTGATCGAAGCCCTGCTCGAGATAGATCGCCGACGCGCCGGACATGTAATAGAGATAGTAGCTCTTGCGATACCAGGACAGCGACGGACCCATCGTCGCGCCATAGCGCGAATGAAAAAAGTTGTCGGGCCCGGCAAAGTTCTGCTGCTTGGTGAACGTCGTCGCCGTGTCGCCAAAGTTCGGCGCGTGATAATAGAAAACGTTGCCGCTATACTGTCGCGCCGCGCCGCGCGTAAACGCGATGCGCATCGCGGTCATCGGCTGCACGGCCGCCGTCTCCATGCCAAGAGAACGCACGCCCCACTCGCCCAGCGCATGCGCAAAGGAGGTGCTGGAAGTTGATTGGGCCGGAATCATCTTGTTCCACATCGGCCCTGTTTGCGTTTTGAACATCGCACTCCACTTCCGCGCAAGCGCGTCGGTGTAGAACGTGCGGTGGGCATCCAGTAACTGGGTGCGGGTCATGTCCGGCGTTATTTTCAAGTACTGCGGTGCTTCACCCCAGACAAATCCGACGCTCTCTCCGGAAATCCAACCGAGGAATTGATCGCGCAGCTCGCCGTTCAAAAGCCGCCAGGCAGCCTGCGCCTCCGCATCTGAAGCGAAGTTCGCCGCGCCGTAATTAATCAGGACCGCAAAGGGCGATTTCGTTTCAGTGAGATAACGACGAAAGGCGCTGCCCTCTTTCAGCAGCATGGGCAGATCGTTAATGTACACGGTCGGGACGACCAGCTTCGAACTAAAGATCGGAAGGTCACGCTTGTCCGAGTAGGCTTTGACGAACTCGTCGATTGGCTCGGCGTTAAATGGATAGAGCGGTCGCTCGGCCGGGGGCTTGTCGTAAAGCTGCCAAAACTCTTTGGCGATGTTCCAGGGCATCACAAAGTCGCGGCCGGCGATCTTTGGCCGCAACCACGACGGCGGAACATCGTTTCGCGTTGGGGTTTCGATAAGCGGCGAAAGCGGCGCGCGATTGCTCGCCCAATCACGCAAATACCGCATCGCCGCGAAATCAGGTTTACGTCTTCCCTGGGGAACGTAATCGAGATCGTTGGTTACCAGAACACAATCGACCTGGCGTCGGGCCTGTGCCGCTTTATCAAGCTCGATCGAAATTCGCGCCGGGCCCTTCGCCACGGTTGCCGGCGCGCCGTTCCACGCAAAGGCCCAGCCCCAATACATGCTGACTTCATCATGCGCATCGATTACATCCTTTGCGCCAAACTCATGCCGGGCGACCTCGCGCCTTTGTTGCGTAATCCGTACGATGAAGTTTTCGTTCTGGTTGGCAAAATCCGCATACCGCACCCAAACTTTGTATTCTCCGGCGCGCGGTACTTCGATCTCCTGAGAGATTTCTCCGCGCGTTTCGTCCGCGGCGGCAGCCACTGAATTCCATTCGCTCTCGCCGCCTTGCGACCATTCAGCCGAGACTCCCGGACCGCTAATCGACCATCCGGGCGCCTTGGCCGCAGACAATTCCAGGTAAGAAGGATTCAGCAGGGGCTCGTGTCGCGACGTTTCGGTAATGCCGCGCATGTTTTCAGCTTCGTACCAGAGGTATTCTGCGGCGGACGGGGAGACACGCGGACGCGGAGACGCGGGGACTCTGTCTATTCGATCAATCTGCGAAGTGGATACTCGATCGGCGGCACTAAGAAAGAGAACGCAACAGATCCCAAGCGCTAAGCGCGAACACTTCTTGCCATTCCACGCGCTTTTGGCCTTCAAGCAGGCCTCTTTTGGTTAGTGCGCGTTTTTATTATCCATTGCTCGGGATGCTCTATCATACGCACGAGTTGACCGAGTATTCCATCGTAAGTCTGGTCGAGTTCGGCAGCTTCGGATTCGGAAATGTACCTACACCGTACGGCTAGATCCAACCAGACTCGGGTTTCCTCAGCTTCTCCTTCGGAATCACTAAGCTTGCTAACGAAATGAGCGGGATAGCGGCGTTTGCGCCATGCTTCGCCGATGTTTGAGCAAACCGACCGTGAAGCGCGACGCATCTGATCGACCATTGAGAATCGTTCTTCCAATGGGAAGCGCTTCGTTATTTCAAATATGCGCATGGCGGCGTCAATAGCTGCCTGATATACGCGCAAATCTTTGTAGCTTCTTATGTTCGTCATCCGTGAGAGCCTCCTTTGATGGTTTACCTGATCTCCTTTTCTCCGTGTCTCCGTGTCTCCGTGTCCCCCGTTCTTCCTCTCAATGCCCCATTTGCCACGCTTTGATCGCATTGATTGGAGAGACCAACATTATTATTTCCAAGAGCAGACTGTCTCTAATCCAGATTAGTAATAGTGCCTCAGTAACTATGAGCAGCACCAACGACCGCCACCACCCAAGTTTGCGCGCTATGATAAAACCAAGACCGCAACACATGATGTCGCCCAACGAATTCATCACCGTGTCGCCCCGGTATCCAAGAGATGCCGTCGCAGCCCGGTAGTGTTGGATCACGGTGTCCGTATTCTCGATCAATTCCCAGGCAGCCTCCATCGTGACCGCAAGGCAGAGACGCCAGCTGGTCGGCAGTCCGCGGATCAGCAGTGTCAGCAGGCCGTAGAACATCAACCCGTGCAGGAGGTGCGTTAAGCTGTAAGGGTCAAGGAAGCTCTGCGAAGTCAGCGACCCCCAGGCATTGCTCGTCCAAAGAAATGCGCGACCGCAGGAGCACCACCATGAGCGGCCCTGGTGGTGAAGTTGCAATGCGGTGGCGGCCAGGACAAATACGATCACCAGCCACTGCCAAAAGTTTCTTTTGTTTGGTGCGAACACTTTGGTGGGCACCTGAGATGTGATCAGCCGAGGGCATCCAGACACTCGGCCAGGGTGCGCCGCCGGCAGGTGAACATGGGCGTGTCGCGCAGCGTGAAACAACTCGCTTTGGTTTCGCGCAGTTCCTGAACCAGATCCAGAAAGTCGGAAGGGCTATTAGTCTCGAAGGCGACGACAAACTCTTGATCATCGAGGCCGAACGAGTAGGTCGTGTGCAGCTTCACCGAACGATATTTCGAGCCGATGCGTACATTCTCGTCCATCATCTCCTGGCGCTGTTCCTGCGGGCGCGAATACCACTCGCGGGTTCTGAGCAAAGGACAAACAAACAGGTAATCCGACTGGCCGGGCACGATGTGTACGCGATCCTCCGAATGTTCGGAACCATCCTTTTCGATGTACATCGAGCGCTTGGTCATGGAAAGGAATGACTGGGTCGGCTCGAGGTATTTCGCCATCGCCGTCTGATTCAGCCGGCCGGTCATTTCCTGCATCGGTTCGAGGCCAGAACCGATCCGCCAGATCATAAAGTCCGCGCTCGTGCGCAACCCCACAGTTGAATAAGTGTGAATCAACAGTTGTCGGCGAAAATCATCGACGGTTTCAATGAAGCCCTGTTTGCTCTGGCACTTTGCACCGTCGTCCAGCATTCTCCACTCAGGCCGGGCGCGATAAAAAATGAAGTTAACGAACTGGCGGGGCAGCTTACTCTTGTGCTCTTCGAGTTCTTCAACGTTAGGCGCCAGCCGCAGCGAGCTGCGTGTAGAGTTATTCGTTTGATCGCGTTCAGTGCCCATCGTCTGAATCGTTCGTCAGAAAGAGTTCGCCCGAATTTATGTTGCTGCGATAGAGTGCCGGAGTCCTAGCGCCACCTATTCTGCCTTTTGTCTTTACCTGTTTGCAACCAGGCAGGAAGGATCCGCTCGGGGCATGTTATACTCCTGCTCCGTTCTCAAAAACTTAACGCTTGATTACTCGGAGAATTCGAGGATGAATCGTAAATCACTCGTACTAATCCCCGCTGCTCTTCTGGTTCTGATGGCCGCCTGTCGGGCCGACAAGACTGTGAACTCGCCGGCTGCGAATAACAATGTGACGCCGTCGGCTTCATCGACGCCGGACCAGTTCGCCCCCATGCGCGCCTCCTTTGAGAAGAACTGCAAGTTGTGTCACGGCGCAAACGGAGAAGGCGGGCGGGTGAAGTTGGAAGACGGGACCAAGCTGAAAGTGCCGAACTTGTGCGAAGGGCACGCGTTGCGCCATCCCGATTCAGATTTCGTCAAACAGATCACCAAGGGCGGCGACGGCATGCCGGCTTTTGGAGAGAAGCTTAAGCCCGAAGAGGTCAATGATCTCTGCCGCTTCATTCGTCATGAATTCCAGGGCGGGATGACGCCGCAGGCAAAGTAATGATCTTTGAACTTTGTGCTTTGATCTTTGTACTTTGATTTCTGTGCTAACGTCGCCTTTTTGAAGGCCAGGTTTCAAAGATCAAAGTACAAAGATCAAAGTTCGTTTTTGATTTGTGCACCCATAGCTCAGTTGGATAGAGCGTCTGACTTCGGATCAGAAGGCCGCAGGTTCGAGTCCTGCTGGGTGCACCATTATTTTCAATAGGTTACGGGCGGCGCGATGTCGCCCGTTTCGCTTCGCACACACATTCGCACACACTTTCAATCACTAAACCATCATGATCACAAGGCACTCTCACTCTTTCCGCACACACATTCACATACTTTTTGACTCCCGCGACGAATCGTGATTCGGCTTTGCTAGAATTTGAAGCGGGGAATAAAGAAGCTCATAGCCGAAAGCTTTCCAGGAACCAGCTGCCAGCGACTTAGATGTCTGTTGAGCAAGCTTTGAAAACGCAGAGTCCCCCGGGCTATAAACATTCGGTTCGTCTGGAACTGCGGCTTGCCTTTTTCGAGACCCTGTTACGCAAAGGTCAATCCGAAGCCGTACTTGAAAAGCGGATCGTAATTCCTATCGCCGACGTTAATCGGAATCTGCGCCATGGACCGAGGCCACGAAAATGAAAGTTTTCCCGTTGGTTTGTAATCACCGAAGAGTACATCTGCGACCCCTTGGCCTTCAGTTCCCGGCAGCCAGGCGGCAACAAAGGCATCGCACCGCCCCAGCGTGTCATTGATGATCATCGGACGGCCAGAGAGCAGCACGGCAACAACCGGAATGCCCGCCTGTTTCATATTGTTGATGGCTGCAACATCTTCCGCGGCGAGCGCCAGGTCGTCCCTGTCTCCCATGCCTTCGGCGTACGGTGTTTCGCCAATCACCACGATGCCGACATCCGCGCCGCCGGCACCGGTGCCGTCCTTCGCGAAGGTCACCTTTGTCGCCTGCGAAACTGTGTTCTGAATAGCCTTGAGAATGGTTGTGCCCCCCGGCGTGACGTCACCGCTCTTGCCTTGCCAGTCGATGGTCCAGCCGCCGCATTGATTGCCGATATCGTCGGCGCTTTTTCCTCCGACATGAATATGCGCGAGTTTCTTTGAGAGAGGCAGCATCTTCTCATTCTTGAGCAACACCAACGATTGGCGCACGCACTCGCGGGCCACTTGCCGATGTTCGGCAGAGCCAAAGGTCCTGTGCAAACGCCGGTCAGCCAACGGCGATCTACTCTTGTCCATCAATCCCATTGCGAATTTGACTCGCAGGATGCGCGTGACGGCGTCGTCGATCCGGGCCATCGACACCTTGCCTTCCTTGACAAGTTCGCGCAGCAGATTGAAGAATCGTTCGTACTCAGTAGGCACCATGACCATGTCCATGCCGGCGTTGATTGAGATACCAATGGCCGCCTTATAGTCTTCGGTTATTTGATTGACGGCCTTGTAATCGGAAATGAGAAAGCCTTCGAAACCCAATTCCTGTTTCAGAATATCAGTGAGCAGCCGTTTGATGCCTGAGACCTTCACACCATTCCAACTGTTGTACGAGGGCATGATGGAACCGACCCCGGCTTTAACGGTACTGATATAGCCTTGCAAGTGAATCTCTCTTAAGTCAGCTTCGCTCAGCCGCGTGTCGCCCTGATCGAGCAGGCGCTTCTTTTCCGGATTTAGAAAACTAGCCGTGCCGATGGTAGTGCCGCCATCACCTATGAAGTGCTTAGCACATGCCAACACGCTCAGGGGATCGCTGAGGTCGTTTCGCTGGAGCCCTCTGACCGCTGCCTCACCTAAAGTTCGAGCCAACTCTGGCGCTTCGCCGAACCCTTCGTATGTTCTGCCCCAACGTTCATCGCGAGGAACCGTGACGCAGGGAGCGAACGTCCAATTGATGCCGGTCGCGCGCACTTCTTCCGCGGTGACGCGCGCGGCGCTTTCGACTAGCTTCGGATTGCGCGTGCAGCCCAGACCCACGTTATGTGGGAACACCACCGCTCCCAGCACATTGTTATGTCCGTGTACGGCGTCTGCGCCGTAGAGGATGGGAATGGCCAAACGGGTCTTTAACGCGTGTGCCTGGTAGCCGTTGTACATATCAGTCCAGGCGTCGAGACTATTGCCGGCTTTGGGGTCTGAGCCGCCGCCGCTCAGGAGCGACCCCAGAAAGTATTTTTCAATATCGTTTACATCTTTAAGCGCGTCTTGCTCGGCCTGGGTCATCTGGCCGATCTTTTCTTCGAGAGTCATTTGGGAAAGCAGC